>CAYUWM010000014.1:32896-34621 GCA_964448395.1 uncultured Dehalococcoidales bacterium | reverse complement strand
TCGATGCCGCCGGGCTCAATCCACAGGAGCCGCCTGACAGCTATATTGACCCCATACCCGACTATGTCAATGCCGCCTATATCGGTACGGCTCCTGCAAATACGTGGCTCACCGGCACCTCCATCTGTGCAGAGTCGCGGGAGATAGACGCCGTGGAGGTACAGATCAAAAGCAACTCAGATGGAAAATGCTGGGATGATAGCGGCACCCCCGGCTGGGAGCTGCCCTGCAAGTGGAACGATGCCACCTTGGGCCTTAATTGGAATGAGTACCAGTGGGACTGGGCATATGACAGTGCGACGGCACCAGATTCTACCCAGTTCCAATCCGGATTGTCTTACACCGTGACGGCTAGGGCGTTTGACGATGACGGTAAAATGGAACCTGAAGGGACCTGGCCATCGGACACCTTCATCTACGATGATGCCGATCCGGATGTCAGCTTCACCACCGTGTTCCCCGGCACGATTTACGATAAACTCGATGTGATCGAGGGCACCGCCAGCGACGATGACGGCGAGTTGGACCAGGTGAGGGTGATGATAACAATGGATCCCGCTGGCACGCCTAAGCACTGGAACGGCCTGTGGTGGCAGGATGACCCGGACAGCGTGTGGCTCCCGACTGACGGGACGCTCAACTGGGAGATAACCGACAGCACAAATCCCGCTCTGCCGGAATGGCGCCACAACACCGAATATGAGATAGATTGTCAGGCATCGGACAAGGCGGACAACCGGGACAAGAATATGGAAGGCCCGAGGACGTTCCTCTTCCGCAAGACCCTGACCGCCAGTTCGACCAAGCCCGGCCTTTATATGGACCCCATACCGGAGTGGACCAACGCCCTGCCCGGTTTCAGTGGCACCTCCCTTGCGATAGCTACCAGGACGATCACCGACGTCAGGGTACTGATTCAGGACAAGACCGAGAACCCCGACGTGTGGTGGGACGAGACCCTTGGCGACTGGGTTGATGCCAAGCCGGCGTGGGCTGATTGCGTCGGCGGCGCGCCGGTGGTAAAGGACGCTTGGGGGCAACAGGACTGGAACTTCGCCACCCCCGGAGACCCGGATTTCTGGTGGAAGAATAACCATGAGTACGCCATCCAAGCCTGGTGCACCGATTCCGTGGTGCCTGGCAAGGAGGCTACCACCTCGACGCAGACCTTCACCTACGATGACGTCGATCCGGGAAGCGTCATCGATGCTTTCGATGTTATCGTTTACAACCACTGGGGCAGCCTCACCGGCGTTGCCGAGGACGGTGCCGGCGGAGAGATCGGCATGGTGGTGGTGCTGATTCAGCGCGACCCGGGGGGAGTCGGGGACTACTGGAACGGCGCCGGGTGGGGGCTAGTGGAGTGGAACAATGTGGCGGGGGAATGGTGGGACTGGGTGTTCGCCGAGCCCAAGAGCGGCAGTAAATTCGATAATGTGCAAGAGGAGTGGAAGGTCACCTCCAGCACGGCGCAGGAGCTGCCCCCGCTGAAGAACGGGGAGACCTATCACCTGTATGTCCACGCGCTGGACAGAGCGGGTAACGAGGAGGCCACGGCGCAGAAGGAGTTCACCTTCAAATATGATATGTCCGGTGTGGCGCATGTGACGCCCACCCCCGAGCCCAGCGTGACCCAGTCGCCCGTGACTCCGGCACCTACCTATTCACCGGGGCCTGCCCCGACATCCCCGGAGCCCTCGGGGACGGCGCAGCCCACGGCGCAGC
>CAYUWM010000014.1:8949-32796 GCA_964448395.1 uncultured Dehalococcoidales bacterium | reverse complement strand
CCACGGCACAGCCCACGGCACAGCCCACGGCACAGCCCACGGCACAGCCCACGGCACAGCCCACGGCGACTTCGACCGCCGGGGAAGGCGGCATAGACTGGGTGTGGTGGCACTACCTGATCATCGCTCTGGGTGCGGCGCTGTTCATCGCCCTGATTATCCTTATAATAGTGAAGCCGTCGGGCGGTGGTGGTGGAGGTGGGGAAGAGGCCGGCGAGGAGGCAGCGGAGGAAGAGGAGCTCTAGAAGCTTTACCTTGGATGCTATACAGCGGCCGGAGGAAAACCTTCGGTCGCTGTTCGTTTGAGGGCGGGCAATCACATGGATTTCCGAGAAGGAACCTAACCAATAGGCCTTAATTACGTTTATAATCTAATAGGGTATTGACATTGAATACAAAGTGTGCTACAATCTCTCAATTTTGGACAAGGTGAGGTATAGCTAATTAGCTTTATGGTATGTTGTGGTCGCAGGGTTGGAGCGGCGAGTTCTTTTGTGGATTCAGTCTATCGGCTGGATTGGTCAGTGTAGTGGGTTCTGGCCGCCGGCCTTTTATTCAAATATGAACTGAGGCTAAAGGAGAAGAGGAAATGAAAAATAGGATTGATTTCGTATGGCGGGTAGCGGTAGTGACGCTTCTTCTGGTGCTGGCAGTGGCGCCGGCGGTACTGCTCGGCGGCAGCATAGCGGCGCTGGAACCGGGAGACCCTCCGGATACCTACCTGGACCCTATCCCCAGCTTCATCAACGAACGTTTCGCCGATGATCACCCGTGGATAACGGGCACGTCCATCGCCGCCCCGTACCGAGAAATAGCTGACGTATGGGTGCAGATAATAAATGCATCCACCGGCTACCGGTGGCGAGAATCCGGCGGCGGCAGCTGGATAAACGATGTCAACCTGTGGAATGATGCCACGGTAGCTGGCGCATATTGGGGCGAGAACCAGTGGGATTGGGAGTATGATAACATCAATGCGCCGGTCGGAGCGGATTTCTACCACTGCATGTCTTACACCGTCAAGGTGAGGGCTGAGGACGATGACGGCTACATGGACCTGTCGCCCAAGCAGGACACCTTCATCTATGACGACAAGGACCCTGACGTAAGCTTCACAACCGTATTTGATCCGGTGATGTACCAGGACGACCTCAACGGCATAGAAGGCGACGCCCATGACGACTGCAGCCCTATTGCCCAGGTGAGGATGAGGATCCAGCGCTTGGCCCCGCCTAGGTTCTGGAACGGGTACGGGTGGACCGGCGACGGCGCCTGGGTGCCGGTGCAGGTCAGCGGCACGGGCAAGGACGTGACCTGGCATATAGATCAGACAACCACCCCACCCCTCCCCGATTGGGAGAACGACGAGAGGTATATAATCGAGATTCAGTCGCAGGACGCGGCGGGCAACACCCGCATCGAGACCAGCATCACCTTCAGATATCGCCACAAGCTGACGTCGGCCGGGGTCTATGTTGATCCCCTGCCGCCGTACGCTGGCCCCGACACCTACTTTATCCAACAGGGCGCCAATGGGGAGATCACCGGCACCGCCAAGGCGGAGCACCCCCTGTTGCAGAGTATAGTGGAGGCAAGACTCAAGATTTATGATGAGACCGACAGCGTTTACTGGGACGATGTCGCTTGCGGCTGGACCGGGATGGACCCGCCGTGGGTCAATTGCCCGGCGGATTTAGCCCCGGTGAACGCTTTCGAGCACTGGGACTGGCAGGTAGCCGTACCAGGCCTGCTGGTGTGGCAGGACGGCCATGATTACAAGGTCAGGGTGCAGGTTACCGATGATAACACGCCCACTGCCCATACCTACACATCGGACTGGTACAGCTTCACCTATGATGACAATATACCCGGCAGCAATATCGACCCCTATGATGTGGTGGTCTACGACCACTGGACCTATCTCACCGGGGAGTCCTTCGATGCCGGCCTGGCCGGGTTCGAAGGGGATGTGGCCGCAGTGATGATGTCGATAGAGCGCGACCGTGCCGGTTCCTTCGATTGGTGGGACGGCAATACGTGGGACCGCTGCGAGTGGGGTTCGGCTGCACCGGTAGCCTGCGTTGATAACTGGTGGGGCTACATTTGGGCGACGCCGCAGGACGGTAAGTTCAACTCGGATGACGAGGACTGGATGGTCAACCTGGACACCACGCCGGGGCTGCCCCCGCTGAGGAACGGGGAGGACTATACTATATATATCCGCACCATGGATGCCGCCGGCAACCTGGAGGCCACCTCGGAGAAGGACTTCACCTTCAAGTACGACATGGCAGAGGCCCATCCTACGCCGGTACCCCATTACTATGTGCCGCCGACGGGGACGCCCGGGCCTACGGCAACACCCCAGCCTACGGCCACGCCGAAACCTACCGCCACGCCGAAGGCTACGGCAACACCCAAGCCTACTAAGACGCCTAAAGCTACCGCTACCCCGGTAGCCACCCAAACACCTCAGCCTACGGCAACCCCGACGCCGCAACCAGCTGAGGAGGAGGGGTGGCCGTGGTGGTACTGGCTGCTGATCGGTCTCGGCGCGTTGCTTATCGTTGGTCTTATAGTGCTGCTACTGCTTAAGTCCAAGGGTGGGGGGGGTGAAGGGGAAGAGATGGGCGAGGAGGAAGGCTACGAGGAAGAGGAGCTGTAACAGCCTGTAAAACCGTTCTATTATATAGCTTTGATCAGCCAAAGTGAAAGGAGAGGGGAAAATGAGAAAGAGGTTTGATCCGATGTGGCGCATCGCGGTGGCGCTGCTGGTGGTGATCTCCCTGGCGCCGGTGGCGCTGCTTACCGGGGTCACCCAGGCGGACACGCCGGTGCGCCCCGAGACATACATGGATCCCATCCCCCCGTACATAAATCAACCTATCGCCGACAGTGCTACGGAATATATCCGGGGCACGTCGCTCGACAGCTTGGAGTCGAGCCCGGTGGTGGATATCCAGGTCCAGATAGTCCGCAACTCCGACGGCTACCGCTGGGACGATGCCACTAGTTTGTGGGTGGACAACCCGGATAAGTGGAATAGCGTATTGGTGTACGGTACATTTGGAGTGGAGATATGGACCACCGACCAGTATGCCTGGACCTACGGCGCGGCCGCAGGCGGGCCAACATCGGCGGACCTGGACTCGGCCGGCAGCTACACCGTCAAGGCAAGGGCAGTGGACGGCCTCGGTTTCCAGGATCTCTCTCCTGCCCAGGACAGCTTCATCTACGATGACGCCGAGCCGGATGTCAGCTTCACTACCACCTTCAGCAACCCGTTATACAAGCTGGATGAGGTTAAGGGCACCGCCAGCGATGACGACGGGGTGGTGAATCAGGTGAGGCTGAAGATACAGAGCAACCCCCTGAGCCCGAACAATGCATATTGGAATGGCCAATACTGGCAGGCTGACGCGGTGTGGATAAAGGCCGATGGAACCACCAGCTGGAAGATCAACTATAACACCAACCCGCCATTGCCGAAGTGGCTCCATGGCGTTCCCTACCGGATCGAGGTGGATGTGGCGGACGCGGCGGGAAACCGGGATATCGCTACTCCGGCGGCCAAGAACTTCATGTTCAGGGCTAAGCGCACTACGGACGGCGTGACCCTCAACACTTTCCCCGAGTATATTAATGATAACTATTTCGGGGCTACGCCGCCGCAGAGGTGGATCAACGGCTCGGCTAAGCCGGACCTGGGGGATGTGGTTTTCGAGGTAAGGGTCAGGATCAGGGACGTAACCGAGATCAAGTACTACGATGGTGATGATGCGGCGGACGGTGCCCCCGACGGCGAGCTGTGGGAGACCACCCTTGACTGGGACGAGGCGCCGCTGGCGGTCATCGGTGCCACTCCCTGGGATGGTCATGTGAACTGGGAGATTCAGGATGGCGATATCACCAATGGGTACCCGGTCTGGGAGGACGGCCACAAATATGATATTCAGGTCAGGATGCAGGAGAACAATGCTGCCGGGACAACCTACCTCTCCAACACCGTGTCGTTTGTCTACGATATCACCCACCCGGACTCCAATATAGATGCCTTCGATGATATCGTGTACAATGCGTTAACCAGCATCACCGGCGTATCGGGGCAGGACCCGGGCCTCACCGGTTTTGACGCAGGTAAGATCGGTGGGGTGGTGATGCGGATAGAGCGTCAAAGCGATAATTACTGGTGGGACGGCGCCGGCTGGGCCGCAACCGGCGAAGAGTGGGGTGGTGCTGGTGAATGGTGGTACTGGCTGTTCGCCACCCCGCAGGACGGCAGCTATAATCAGGAGGATGAGACGTGGCGTGTTACCTACACCACCAACCCGCCGCTGCCGCAGTGGGTGAACGATGTGGAGTACATCGTCGATGTCCGCGCCTTCGATAAGGCGGGTAACCTGGAGGCTACCGACATCAAGGACTTTGAGTTCAGGGTGGAGCTTGAGGGCTATACCCCTCCGTCACCGCCCGCAGCTACCGGTACCCCTGGCCCTACGGGGACACCGGGGCCGGTTGGACCCACGCCTGAGCCCACTACGCCTGGGCCCGGAGGGACTGCAACCCCAGGCCCTGTGGCAACCGCAACCCCTACTGCTACGGCAGGCCCCACTACTCCTACGCAGCCTACCCCCACACCGATCCCGGTGACCAGCGTCACCAAGACTATCGGTGCCGGTGGCGGCGAGATATGCCTGGAGGATAACCGCATCTGCGTTGGCTTCCCCTCCGGGGCATTCGGCTCCAGCATGGAGGTGACTATTACGCTGGACACCGTGGGTGGCACCATCTGCCTGGATGCGCCTGAGGGATACAGCCCGGGCAACACCTGTTTCACCATATCGCCTTCGAGTGAACTGTCGGCAGCGGCAGATGTCTGTGTCAAGTACACCACTTACGAATACTACAATGCTGCTGATAGCAATGCTGATAGATTGAAGCTGGCCTATAAGGATGCTGGCACCTGGCATGTACTGAAGACCACGGTGGATACATCGGCGGGGACCGCCTGTGCCCAGACCACGCACCTGAGCTCGTGGGTGACGGCGATAGAGGACGAGAAGGAAGGGATGGATTGGCTGTGGTGGTACTGGGTGATAATCGGGGTGGTTGCCCTTATCGTAATCGTAGTTATCGTGCTGCTCTTCGTCCGCCCGAGGGGTGGAGGGGGTGAAGAAGATGAGGGGGATTACGAAGAGGAGCTTTGATAGCTTGCCTGGCATTTAGGATGCCAGTGCTCTAGACCGCATGAGTTACAGCGGCCGAAGCGACAGTCTTCGGTCGCTGTATTATTTTGGCTGTTGATATATTCCTGCTTGAGGAAATCTGTGCTGACCCCGACATCGATATGGTCCCAGGGCAATGTTTCATCCAGGGGGCGCTGGCGGTTGGCATAGAATGCCGGATCGATACCGCATTCATCGAAGGCTTGAAACCATTTATCGTAATCGAATCGCTCGCTCCATGAGTCGAAGGAAGCACCCGCTTGCCATGCGCGGAGTATCACTTGTGACAGGCGACGGTCTCCCCGTGCCAGCACCGCCTCCAGATGGCTCATCCTCGGGTCCTGCCACGATAGACGGATGCCGGATCTCTTGAGGCCATGCCGTAGAGCCTCGACCCTGGTGTTAAGCTCATCCTGATGGAGCTGCGGTACCCACTGCAACGGTGTGTGTGCCTTGGGTACAAAGGGCGAGGCGCTTACCTTCAGGTGCAGCGGTTTCCTGCCGCTTTCCCTGAAGCTGGTTATGCTCTGGCGGATAAGACGGGCGATACCATCTATGTCATCGGGAGACTCTGTGGGCAGGCCGAGCATGAAATACAGTTTTACGCTGCTCCAGCCACGTTCTGCGGCAGTATTCAGGGTCTGATGGAAATCCGCCTCTGAGATGTTCTTATTGACCACATTGCGCAGCCGTTCGCTGCCAGCCTCCGGGGCGAATGTCAGGCCGGCCTTCTTACCGCTGGTTAAACTGTCCAGCAATCCTATCGAGCGGTGGTCTATCCTGAGGCTCGGCAGCGATATCTTGAGGGGCTGGTCACGGTATCGTGCTGAAAGCGCGTCAACCAAAATACCGACCTGTGAATAATCGCTGGTGCTCAATGAGAGCAGAGACAGCTCGTTGTACCCGCAGTTCCTGATCAGCGATTCTGCTGCTGCCAGAATCTCCTGCGGCGTTCGCTCTCTTACCGGGCGATAGATTATCCCTGCCTGACAGAATCGGCATCCCCGGGAACAGCCGCGCTGTATCTCGATAGCCCCCCTGTCGTGGATTGTCGCTACGAAGGGCACTATCGGCCTGGTCACCTGAGGAGGCATTTCGGCCAGAATACGCCGCTTTACCTTCGAGCTTAGATTTGGCGAAAGGGGCATGATCTCAGAGATAGTCCCATTATCTTGGTAATTTACACGATACAGACTGGGGACGTACACGCCTTCAATTCGCGATAGCGCTTCGAGCAGTACCTGTTTGTCGCGGGTGGCTTCAGCCTTCCACCGGCGGAAGCAGTCGACCAGCTCGAGGATCACCTCTTCCCCTTCGCCCAGTACGAAGAGGTCGATGAACTCAGCCATGGGCTCAGCATTCAGGGCGCAGCTCCCCCCGGCTATTATTAAAGGGTGTGATTCGTCGCGCTGAACAACATGTGTCGGTATCCCCGCCAGGTCCAGCATATTGAGGACGTTGGTATAGGTCAGTTCGTACCCCAGAGAGAATCCGATGATATCGAAATCACTCAGGGGGCGTTTCGATTCGAGGCTGAAGAGCGGGATCCCCGCTTCCCGCATTTTGGCCTCCATATCCAGCCATGGGGCGTAGGCACGCTCGGCAAGGATATCGGGGCGGTCGTTCAGCAGATCGTAGAGGATTGCCAGTCCCAGGTTGGACATACCGATCTCGTAGAGGTCGGGGTAGGCCAGCACCATCCTGACAGCCACTGAATCCCAGTCCTTAACGATGCTGTTCCACTCACCCCCGGTATAGCGGGCGGGCTTGGCAACGTTGGGCAGAATGTCGTCCAGTATATGCATGGAGTATCTGTGCCATTATAGCAAAGCCTTTGCCCTTTTGACATCCGTTGCCTGAAAATGGTAAAATGCCATTCGGTATAGTAAGCTAAAACAATCAATGTTTGGCCGTCAGGCATTTATACATCATAAGGGTTTGAACCGAACTGGAGGCATGGAGTGGCAGGAACTAAGACAACTAAAAAGAAGACCGCTAAAAAGGATGACAAGATCTATGCCATCGTGCAGACTGGTGGCAAGCAGTATAAGGTCTCGGTCGGCCAGACTATAGATGCTGAGCTCCTCTCTGATAAGGAAGGGAGCAATGTGGAGCTGGAGCGGGTGTTGCTGGTATCCGACGGGAAAAAGGTAACCGTAGGTACGCCTACCGTAGCGGGGGCGAAGGTGGTAGCTGAGGTGATGGGTAACGGCAAGAGCGATAAAGTGACCATTTTCAAGTATAAGCCCAAAGTGCGCTACCGCCGCATGAAGGGACATCGTCAGCCTTATACCCGGCTTGCTATCAGAGAGATAGTGTGTTAGGATTAACCGTGATTGGTGAGGAATAAGGGGAGATTAAAAGATGGCGCATAAAAAGGGTGGTGGCAGTACAAGGCTGGGGCGCGACAGCCAGTCCAAACGGCTGGGGGTCAAGCGTTATGCCTGCGAACAGGTTCACGCTGGCACTATTTTAGTGCGGCAGCGTGGCACTCGCATCCGCCCCGGTGAAAATGTGGGGGTCGGCCGGGATCATACCCTGTTTGCGTTGATCGACGGCATGGTTAAATTTGAGCCGGCTACCAGATATCAAAAGAAGGTCAGCGTTCACCCCGTATGAAGAAGGACATTCATCCCGAATATATAGAGGCGCGGATAACGTGTATCTGCGGTAACAGCTTCACCACTTTATCTACCAAGCCTGAGATCAGGGTGGAGCTTTGCAGCAAGTGCCATCCCTTCTTTACCGGGGAGCGGCGCATTGTGGATACAGCGGGACGGGTGGAACGCTTCAAAGCACGCTACAATATGAAGTAGCGTCGCTTCAACTATCCTTGGGTTTCCTCCAGTTTGCGATAGAAACAGCTTCTGTTTCCGGTGTGGCATACCGGTCCATCAGGAATGACTTGAATTAGCAGAGT
This sequence comes from uncultured Dehalococcoidales bacterium, assembly GCA_964448395.1. Lineage (GTDB taxonomy): Bacteria > Chloroflexota > Dehalococcoidia > E44-bin15 > E44-bin15 > CAYUWM01. The sequence continues at coordinate 24,651 of CAYUWM010000014.1, read as the reverse complement.
GTCGCCGTCGCAATCCTTGGAGATAGCGCGCACGTTGATGAAGTTCCCCGATGTGGCCCCCTTATGCCACAGCTCCTGTCGGCTGCGGCTGTAGAACCAGACCTGGCCCGTTTCCAGGGTCTTCTGCAGTGATTCCCGGTTAATGTAACCCAGCATCAGAACCTCGCCGTTTCCCGCGTCCTGGATTATTGCCGGCATCAGGCCTTTTTCGTCGAATTTCAGGTCTAGCATGGTGTCCTCCTGAAGTTTAGCACATAGTTTATGATATTGCCGAATTGCTGATAAGGCTCAAAGCCCACGGCGAGGGCCTTTCTGGTTATAGTTCGTTTTAGCGGGTAGTCTGGGTCGGGAAGGAACTCCGAGACCGATAATATCCCGCCGGGGCGCAGCACTCTATGTAGTTCTTGGAAAGCTCGGTCTTGATCCGGTATCTCCCCGATTACGGTGACCAGATAGGCCAGGTCGAAACTGACGTCTTTGAACGGGAGGCATTCCCCGTTGCCTACTGCCAGCGATACGTTATCTGCGGCCTCCCCGGTGATCTTTCCCCTCACCCTGGATATCATCGCCGGTGCGATATCCAGGCTGCAGAGCCTTCCTGAGCTGCCTGTCCGTCGTGATGCTTCTACAGTGAGGAAACCGGGGCCGGGGCCCAGTTCCAGAACGGTCATACCCTGAGCGACTCCTATCCTGTCCAGCGATTTCTGGGGGCTGAAAAAACGGCGGCGCAACGGGTTCTCGATAAAAACGGAGAATAATGGGTGCATGGGTTCGGGGTGCCGACGGCGGGCGATAAGAGCGGATATCGACCACAGCACCAGGGCTATGGCTGCAATGGCAATTACGATTGTTGTGAGATACATCGCAGTATTCTACAGGGCATCATGGTAGTTTTAGCGCCTGTTTAAGGTCGATCTCCCCGCTGTACAGCGCCCGCCCTACTATCGCTGCCTCCACACCGGTCTTGGACAGGCGTTTGAGGTGTTCCACCGAGGCGATACCTCCAGCGGCTATCACCGGGACATGCGCCTGAGACACGATATCGGCAATAGCTTCGAAATTAGGCTCGGTTAGCGTGCCGTCGCGGGCGATGTCGGTATAGATGAAGCGCCCCGCCCCGAGGGATTCCATTTGCCATACCAGTTCGGCTGCGGTGAGCGTGGTGCTTTCCTGCCAGCCCCTGGTCGCCACATAGCCGTCCCTGGCATCGACGCCGACTATTATGAGGTTTGCGAAACGGCGGCAGGCTTCTTTAACGAATTCCCGGTCCTCTACCGCCGCCGTGCCCAGGATGATGCGTGCCACCCCCAGGTCGAGCGCCCGTATAACGGAGTCCATACCCCGCAGGCCGCCGCCTACCTGGACGGGAATTGTCACTGAGTGTGCGATATCGGCTATGAGTTGTGAGTGGCAGAGGTTGCCCTTTGCCGCTCCGTCGAGGTCTACAATGTGGAGTCGCTGTGCCCCCATGGACTGCCAGCGCCGAGCGACCTCTATCGGGTCCTCGGAAAAGACGGTTTCCTGATTGTAGTCGCCCTGGTACAGCCGAACACACTTGCCGCCCCTGAGATCGATCGCCGGGATGATTTCCATTATAGCCCTATTTACCCTTCAAACGACTTAATGATCCACGATCTATGTAACAGGTGCGTTTTTGTGGAATAGTTATGTAAATTATAGTCGGCTACGCAGCGGTTCCCGCCCTTCCAGAAGCGGGATCGGATGTTGGGCATAGCAATATATCCGCTTTAAGGGGCCCTGTCCCCTGTACTTCCAAATGCCTATGATGTGGGTAGCCCCAGACCCCTGATGGCGGTAATGTTTTTTAGGATTTCAGAGGTTCCACCCTGGATGGTATAGCCTGGCGAGAACAGGTAGGACTCGGCGGGGCTTTCGCGGAAGGCGGAAGGCACCCCCTTCGAGCCTTGCCTCAGCTGGCCGTAGAGACCCGGTATCTGGGTGGCGACGTGGGCCAGGTGCTGCTCGAATGCCGTGCAGTAAGCCTTGGCCATCGCTGCCTCAGTGGTGGGTAGCCTTCCCTGGTCGAGCACCCACGCCACCCTATACGTGAGGAGGCGTCCCGCATCGTATCGAACAGTAAGGTCGGCCAGGCTGTTGCGAACCTCTGCTTTCTGTGACAGTGGAATACCGTTGTACTGAGTTTGCTTGCAGTATTGGATTAAATCCTTGTATAGAGGGTAGTTTGTCATCAAACGCTCAACGCCACTCCGTTCATAGTCGAGCTGCTGCGCTATCTGATACCATCCCTTGTTCAACTCCCCCACAAGGCTGGACTTGGGTATCCGCACATTATCGAGGAAGACCTCATTGTAATGGTGGCCGCCAGTCATGTCGATAAGGGGCCTGACCTCGATACCAGGCAGGTGCATATCAACGATGAACTCGCTGATGCCCTTGTGCTTGACCACGTCGGGGTCGGTCCGCGCTATAAGATAGAGGTAGTCGATATGATGTGCCCCGCTGGTCCAAACCTTCTGGCCATTGAGTACGTAGCAGTCTCCGTCCTCTACCGCCCGTGTTCGAAGGGATGCCAGGTCACAGCCGGCCTCCGGCTCGCTCATGCCGATGCCGAAAACGATCTCCCCTTTGACGATACGGGGGAGAAAGAACTCCTTTTGCTCAGCACTGCCGTGACGGATGATGGAGGGGCCCATCTGCCGGTCGGCGAACCAGTGGGCCGCCGCCGGTGCCCCGTAGCGGACTATCTCCTCGGTGAGCACCATGCGGTCGATGTAGCTCTTGCCCTGGCCGTAGCAATCTTTGGGCCAGCACAGCCCGATCCAGCCTTTCTCTCCCATCTTTCGGGAGAACTGGGGGGAGTAGCCCCCCATCCACGCGTCGCAGTGCACCTCGAAGCTGCCTTGCTTCAATTCAGCCTCGAGGAATTCCACTACTTCCTGTCTAAATCTCTCCTGCTCTTCGGTGAAGCAAAAGTCCATTCTCTATATCCTCCGTCTCGCGCGATGACCTGGGCTGGCGGGGGCTAGCCGAGCTCTACCAGTGGATCACCCTTCTTGACGCTCTGGCCTACCTCCACCTTGATCTCACTGACTGTCCCATCCTGCGGGGATGTTACCGGCATCTGCATCTTCATTGCTTCGATGGTGCAAAGCTCCTGCCCTTTTGCCACCGTGTCTCCGACCTTAACCTTGACCTCGGTTACCTTTCCGGGCATCGATGAATTTATGGTTACCATACGCTCCATTCCTCACAGATTGATATTTGAAAATTTTCTCCAGGGCCGTACTACGGTCTTGTTCTCCAGTGCATCTAGGGCCCTGTTGATATGCTTCCTCGTCTCGCCGGGCATGATCACATCATCTATGAAGCCCCGTTCGGCTGCACAGTATGGGTTCTCGAACAATTCTCGATACTCGGCTATCCGCTTAGTTTTCATTTCCTCGGGGTTCTCCGCCTCCTTTATTTCACGAGCGAAGATGATGCTGGCGGCGGTCTCAGCACCGACAATGCAGATCCGGGCTATGGGCCAGGCGAACATGAAGTCGGCACCGGTATCCTTACAGCACATGCCGGTATAGGCCCCGGCGAACGATTTACGTACCACCACGGTGACCTTGGGTACGGTAGCGTCGATGTAGGAGTAAAGCATCTTGGCGCCGTGCCGCAGTATGCCCTTCCATTCTTCATCTGACCCGATCCAGTAGCCGGGCACATCGTGGAGGTTCACCAGCGGGATGTTGAACAGGTCGCAGAACCTGACGAACCGGGCGATCTTATCGGCGGCATCGCAATCCACGGCGCCGGCGGCGCACATCGGCTGGCTGGCCACGATGCCGGCAGGACGGCCGCCGAATCTGGCGAAACCTACAATCACGTTCTGTGCGAAGTCTTTGTGTATCTCGAAGAAATACCCGTCGTCCACGATCTTCAGGATCAGGTCATGCATGTCATAGGCGATGTACGGCTCTTCAGGGACGAGGGTGTCCAGTTCAGGGTCTATCCTTTCAGGGTCATCCTTCGTCTCCTTGCGTGGTGGTTTCTGTTTGTTGTTATCGGGCAGAAGGGCAAGCAGCTCCTTGGCCTTGTCCATGCAGTCCTTGTCGTCCTCACAGACCACATGGGTCTCCCCCGACTTAACTGCATGGGCCTCGACCCCGCACAAGGTGTCGATATCGATGTCCTCGCCAGTCTGGGTCTTGACGAAAGCGGGTCCGGCTATGGCCATGCGGCCGGTGTCTTTACACTGAAACACGAAGTCCTGCATCACCGGGTGGTAGGCCTGCCCCCCGAGGCAGGGCCCCATCAGCAGCGCTATCTGGGGGATGATGCCCGAAGCCAGGATCTGCGCACTGAACAGCCAGGCGTAGCACTGCAGGGTATCCATCCCTTCCTGAAGGCGCGCCCCGCCGGAGTCGTTCATGCCAACAAACGGGATGCCCATGTCCTTGGCCATGTTGATGGCATCGGAGAACTTCTTACCGTGGTATTCGCCGAAGGTGCCCGCCATCGTGGTGAAGTCCTCCACGGCGACCATCACCTGTCGGCCGTTCACCTTGCCGAACCCGGTTATCACCCCTTCGGCTGGTATTTCCTTCTTGTCCAGCCCGAAGGCCGTGGTGCGGTGCTTAACGTACAGGCCAATCTCAGTGAAAGTTCCGGGGTCGAAGAAGTAGTCGATCCTCTCGCGGGCTGTCATGCTGCCCCTGGCGTGCTGCTTCTCGACAGCTTTGGGGCCACCCATCTGCTTTATCTTTTCGCGTCGCTGTTTGTATTCATCTAGGATTGCCATCCAGTGTCCTCCTGTGCCAGCTACGATTCCGATATCCAGGCATCATTTCAACACGTATCTTAACCAATTTTCGTATAAATTCGATTCACGGAAGAGTCGGTTTTCAGTCTTTAATGCCTCAGACATTATAGCATGGGAGACCCTGAATTTCTACAGAGCGTCAGACGAAAAAGGGCGGCTGTGGAACGCAGCCGCCCTCACTATCCATTCCGGAACGCGGGGCGAAATCAGATACTGTGGAGATAATATCTAATCAGCATCTCCAATATCCGGCGGCAATTCGATAGATACCGGCTGATTGAATTGAGACCTTGTCGTGGATATGGACTGGCCTATTGACATCACCATGTATTCTAAATCGACGCTCAGCGTTGCCTCGATGACCGTCTGCACAATGTAATTCGTATCGATAGCAACCCATACGGTCAAAGATTGCCCGGATACCATATCTGACACATCGATGGAAGGGTCCAGTTCTCCCATATCCGCCTCACCGGTGAACCATTGCAGAACTTGTACCAGGTCGGGCTCTACCTCCAGCTTGTAGCACTCGATCCCGCCGATTGTCTCCGTGCCTATGTAATTTACCTGGATGAAGTTATGCAGGGCGTTTACCTGTTGCATCGGCAGGTTTCGCACCCACCAGGTATCTTCGGTGACCGGGGTTATATTCCATGTCGACGACAAGTTAGGTCCATAAACGTTGATATACTCCCAGTTATCGACAACATAGAGTTGCATGCTCTCATTATGACCGGTATGGCTCATGTTTATATGTAGAGCCCTGTTCTGCTCGTCTACAATTCCGCTTACGTCCACTACGGTGGTCGTTCCCCCCGTCATCGCTCCGATTACGACCCCGTTGAATTGATAGTTATCGATCTCCTCCTCTGCGGCTAAAGCCGCTGCCACCAGCTCAGCGGCTGTCATCCCGTTGGGAACCATGCTCTCGCGGCTGCAGCAGGCGGAGCATGCAACCAGCAGGACAGCGCAGAACAGGATTGATACGATCGCTCTAATATTCATTCAATGTCTCCCCACAGTTTCAATCGAATAGACAGCACCCATTATATCATTGCAGCTTATTAGGGGATAGAGTTCGCGGATGATATGGGTAATGCCACAAATGTAGATTGTGAAATGAAGGCAGCCGTCCAAAAGACGGCTGCCTAGTTGCCTATATCGCTGACTATCTGCTATAGCTTAAAAGCCCCTCTAATACGTATCCCATGAGCTCAAATTCAGCTCAACTGCGTCTTGAGCCTCGTATGGCAAATAGATGGATACCGGTTGGTTGATATCGTAGAGCGTAATGGTTTCTAAAATGGACATTTTCTGCCCGAACATCTCCATTACCATACTTATACTGCACTGGGTCATGTAGAATGTGCCTTTCTCAATCCACACCTTGAAGGTGAACTCTTTTATCATCTCTTCTAAATCCAGATCGATATCGAACCCCTCCAAGTCTTCCTCCTCCATCGCCCAGTCCCACAGGGCCTGCAGGTCAGGGATGACTTCCGCCACATAGCAATCAGACCCCATCACCTGCTCGGTGCCCAGGATTTTCACATCCACGTATTGCTCCAGTATATCCAGTTGGCCCCCTATCTGATCGTTCTCCTCCCACATGTCCTCGGTGAGTTCCATTTTAACCCAGCCTATATAGGACTCGTTCATGTACATCCAGTCGTCAACCATATATACGGACATTAAGTCGCCCATATCTAATGACATCTCTCTAGCGTTTCTATCCATAGCCCCGTGTCCATCCATCGATATGGAAATGCCCATCATATCCATTTTAAGGGTCATCAGCAATTTGCATGTATAAATGCTATCGTCAGCAGCTAGAACTCTATCGACTAATTCTTCTCCGGTCATTCCGTCGATTTCGGAAATCCCACTGCAACTGGTGGCTCCTAATAAAAGGACGGCACACAGCAAAATCGTTCCCAATATTTTCACTTTCATCTGCTGCCTCCTCTATGCTTGTATCGAAAGAACTCTCTCGACCGTGTCGGGTGTGGAAAGTATATACCCCGACACAAGAATTGTCAACTTCAATTACAACAGCCTTGACAAGTACAGGTGCCATTGTTAGACTGCGCTTATGTAGGGATGGTTCGTCTGTCAGTGATACCGGGCAGACGGAGTTGCAATTGATAATGAGTGAAGGAAAAGCCCTTTCGAGGGGTTTGGTTCAGGTCTATACCGGTTGTGGCAAGGGGAAGACCACCGCTGCCCTGGGGCTGGCGGCCCGGGCGCAGGGTCAGGGGCTAAAGGTACATGTGATCTTTTTCATGAAGGGCGGTTATCCCTACGGCGAACGCCAGACCATGGATCAACTGCCCAATGTGACTTACCAGATCTTCGGGCACGAGCATTTCGTCGATCCAAACAACGTGCAGGATGAGGATCGGGAGCAGGCGAGGCTGGCGCTGCAGGCGGCGCGGGATGCGCTTCGCAGTGGCAAATACGACCTTCTCGTTCTGGATGAGGTGAATGTCGCCACCTCTTGGAAACTGATCGACGTTGAAGACCTGCTGCGATTGATAGATGAGAAACCGCCTAATCTGGAACTGGTGCTGACCGGCAGATATGCCGATGAGAGGCTCATCGACAGGGCGGATCTGGTCACGGAAATGGTTGAAGTGAAGCACCCGTACCAGCAGGGCATACCGGCAAGGAAGGGTATCGAATACTAAAATAAAAGGAGGAGCGAGATGATTACCCTGAGCGTGATCAAGGCCGATATCGGAGGCTATGTTGGGCATTCCGAGTCACATCCACTGGTCTTAGAGAAGGCCGATGAGTGGATGGCAAAGGCAAAGAAGAGCAAGACACTTGTTGATTATCATGTGACTAAGTGTGGCGATGATCTCCAGTTGATTATGACCCACGAGCGCGGGGTGGGGGACGAGACGATCCACAAGATGGCATGGGACACCTTCCTGGATTGCACCAAGGTGGCTAAAGAGTTGAAGCTGCATGGGGCAGGCCAAGATCTACTGTCAGATGCTTTTTCTGGCAATGTCAAGGGCATGGGCCCTGGTGTGGCCGAGATGGAGTTCGAGGAAAGGGGTTCGGAGCCGGTATTGATATTCATGGCGGATAAGACCTCATCCGGGGCGTGGAACATGCCCCTATACAAGATGTTCGCCGATCCTTTCAATACCATAGGCCTGGTCATCGCCGAGAACATGCATGCCGGCTTCTCTTTCGAGATACACGATGTGAAAGCGCACAAGAAGATATCTCTAAACGCTCCGGATGAGATATACGACATGCTCCTGTTCATGGGTGCTCCGGGCCGCTATGCGGTGAAGGCGGTGTACCACCGAGGCTCTAACGAGATCGCTGCCGTCTCCTCCACCGACAAGCTGAGTATGATGGCGGGAAGGTACGTGGGCAAGGACGACCCGGTTTGCATCGTGCGCTCGCAGGGGGAGTTCCCCGCAGTGGGCGAGGTGCTTGAGCCCTTCTCGAACCCGATTCTGGTAGAGGGGTGGATGCGGGGTTCCCACAACGGCCCGCTGATGCCGACATCGGTTGCGCAGTCTACACCCTCCCGCTTCGATGGGCCGCCTAGGGTGATATGCGCCGGCTTCCAGATTTCCAACGGTAAGCTGGTGGGGCCGCGGGACATGTTCGACGATATCAGCTTCGACAGAGCGAGGGAGATGGCGAACGAGATAGCCTATTACATGCGCAGCCACGGGCCGTTCGAGCCGCACCGTCTGCCTCTGGAGGAGATGGAGTATACCACCATGCCGCAGGTGGTTAAGAAGCTGGAGAGGAGATTCACTGATATTTGAGTTCGGGCAGGTTGCTGCTGGGCACCAATAATAAGGCCAAGGTACGGGAATATCGGGTTCTCCTTGAGGGTATCCCCTGTGAGATTATCACACCTGCCGAACTAGGGATTACCCAGCCGGTTGAAGAGTCTGGGGAGACCCTGGAGCAGAATGCCGTCCTCAAGGCGAAAGCCTATGCCTTGATGAGCAATTTGACCGCTCTCGCCGACGACTCTGGGCTGGAGGTGGATGCTTTGGGTGGGGAACCCGGAGTGCTATCCGCCCGCTATGCAGGGGAAGGGGTATCCGACAGAGAGCGCATCGAATACCTGCTGGCAAAAATCACCGATGTCCCGTGGGAGCAAAGAGGAGCGCGCTTCAGGTGCATCATCGCCGTCGCCTCGCCGGACGGGGAGGTAACGCTGTGTCAGGGCGAGTGCCCCGGAATCATAACATTTGAGCCGAAAGGTGCGGGCGGCTTCGGTTACGATCCCGTGTTCTATCTGCCGGAACTGGATAAGACTATGGCGGAGCTGTCTATGGAACAGAAGAACCGGTTAAGCCACCGGGGCAGGGCGGCAATGGAAGCACGCAACATACTGATTAATAAAGAACTGTAAAGCTGCTATAATATAAGCGGGGGTACAGAAGGATAGCCCCCGATAGGTATAGAAGAAAGAAGTTGACCGAACTCTACGATTCATCGCAGCGGCCGATAAATTACCTCAGGATTTCGGTTACCGACCGTTGCAATCTGCGCTGTATCTACTGCATGCCTCCCGAGGGTGTTAACCACTTATTACACGAGGATGTGCTGCGCTATGAAGAGATCTACCGGGTTGCTCAGGCTGCTGCCGCTCTGGGCATGAATAAAATCAGGCTTACCGGGGGTGAGCCGCTGGTTAGGGCGCACTTAACCCGGTTGGTGGGAATGCTCTCGAATATAGAAGGGATTGATGATATATCCATGACCACTAACGGGGTCCTGTTACGACAGCATGCCGATTCTCTCAAAGCGGCGGGGCTGGACAGGGTCAATATAAGTCTCGATTCGCTGGATAGGGAGAGGTTTACCCGGATTACGAGGCATGATAGGCAGAATGACGTTCTCGATGGTATCGCTGCGGCGAAGGAGTCGGGACTTGACCCGGTTAAAATAAACATGGTGGTGATCAGAGGGGTGAACGATAATGAGGTTATCGGCTTAGCCCGCTGCACAATCGAAGATGGTTGGAACGTCAGATTCATCGAGCAGATGCCCATAGGTGAGGGGAAAAAACTCTCGTTTGTGCCCACCAGTGAGGTCATGGAGCGGCTTCACACTCTGGGGGAACTGGAGCCATGTCTACCCAAACGGGGCAACGGCCCGGCCAAGTATTTCAGATTTAACGGGGCATCGGGCACGATAGGGTTCATCAGCCCCATAACCGAGCACATTTGCTTCAACTGCAATCGGATGCGCCTGACAGTTGACGGCAAACTGCGGCCATGCCTGATGAGCGATGATGAGGTTGACCTCAGAGAGTCCCTGCGCAGTGGGGCCTCTATCGAGGAACTGAAAGGGCTTATCCAGCAGGCGGTAGCCCGGAAGCCGAGACGCCATCGCCTGAGTGAGGGCGTTTACCCGACGGGGTGGACAATGAGCCAGGTGGGAGGTTAGATGGAACCGACGAGGATGGTGGATGTCAGCGCTAAAGAGCCCACCGCGCGGGAGGCGGTAGCCAAAGGTGTAGTGGTGATGAAACCCGATACCCTCTCCAAACTCAAAGAAGGGAAGTTGCCCAAGGGGGAGACGCTCACTGTGGCGCAGGTGGCGGGGATAACGGCGGCCAAGCAGACCTCCCAGATGATTCCCATGTGCCATCACTTGGCACTCGACGAGGTCAAAATAGAGTTCGATTTGATTGACAGGGGCGTGGAGGTCACAGCGCGGGTGAAGTGCACCGGCAAGACCGGTGTGGAGATGGAGGCGCTTACGGCGGTAGCGGTAACCGCTCTCACCATTTACGATATGTGCAAGGCCGTAGAGCGGGGAATCAGGATTGAGAATATCCGCCTAGTGCGGAAGAGCGGCGGCAAGAGCGGAGATATTGTACTGGAGTAGCCGCCTCGGGAGGTGTCTTCGAGAATTATCTGGGCGGTTCTATATTTCTGTGATAAAAAGCACAAATCATCTTGATAATGGCCAAATTATATGATAAACTTACTGCTGGAACGTTTTTATGGGCTGAGGTGGTTGGCTGTGGCTGAATAGAGGGATCTTAGAAGCTTATGAAGCAGGAACCAGAAGATCTGCAGGACAGCGGTTACTCAGAGCCGAAATCACAACCCAACAGTAATATACACAGTATCGAACAAAGGAAGCCCCCTCGCTCAGGTATGAGCAGGAGGGCTTTTCTTGGTGTTACGGCGGCGACTGCCGCTGCTGCTACCGCTGGCTATGTTCTCAAGCGCCCCGAGTTCAGCCTCGTTTCGCCCCCCGACAACATCTATGAGGAGATCACCGAGGATTGGGTCGCCACGTCGTGCCTAAATTGCCCCACGCGTTGCGCTACCAAGGTAAGGGTGGTTAACGGTCACGCGGTGAGGATTGCCAGCAACCCGCTGTCCAAGGTCTCCGACGGTGAGACCTGTCCCCGTTCCCATATCGGCCTGCAGGTGCTGTACAACCCCAATCGCGTCGACGGACCGTTGAAGAGGACAAACTCGCAGAAGGGGAAGGGGATCGATCCGGGGTGGGCACCCATATCGTGGGGCGAGGCATTGAGTGAGATAGGCGCCCATCTGAAGTCCCTCCGCAGTGGGGGACAGCCGCACAAGCTGCTGCTGCTTCTGGGATTGAACAGCACCAGCAACGATGACCTGATTCACCGCTTCGCCAGCGCTTACGGCACCCCCAACGTCGTCTCCGAGAATGCACTGGATAACGAGGCTGAAAAGGTCGGTGAGTGGATGGCTGATGGGCATTACACCCACAGCGCTTACGATCTGAAGCATACCAACTACATCCTCTCCTTCGGGGCGGGCATCGTGGAGTCGCAAAAGCCGCTGTCCCGCAACCTGAGGATGTGGGGGCATATGCGCCGCGAGAGGCCCAACCGGGCGAAGGTGGTCATGGTCGACCCCCGCTACTCGGTCACCGCTGCCAAGGCTGACGAGTGGATACCGATCAATCCCGGCACCGACGGCGCACTGGCAATGGCTATCGCCAACGTGATTATCGATGAGGGGCTGTATGACGCTTCCTTCATCGAGGACTGGACCTTTGGTTTCGATGAGTACAAGGCCCTAGTGCTAAGCGACTACGGCCCGGACAGGGTGGCAGTTATAACGGGCGTTGATGCCGATGTCATCCGCAGGATAGCGCGGGAGTTCGCCCGGACCAAGCCAGCCATCGCTTGGAGGGGGCGCGGCGCCACCTGCTGGCCTAACGGCTCATATACCAGCTACGCCATCTTCTGTCTCAACGCCTTGGTGGGCAGCATAGATATACCCGGGGGGGTGCTGTATCAGGAGAACCCGGATTACAGGGCGATGCCGGAGGTGGTCGAGGACAGCATTGCGCTGGATGGCACAGCCCAGCCGGCGCTGGACCTGCGGAAGACGCAGAGCTTCCCGGCGGCGAGCGTGGCCACCAACCAGGTGGCGGACTCCATACTGGGGAACAGCCCCTATGCCGTAGAGATGGCGATAGGCTTCAACAGCAATTTCAATATGTCGGCGCCCGGTACCGGCCGGTGGAACAATGCGATGGCGAACATCCCGTTTTATGTCCACGTCTCCCCTGCTCTGACCGAGATGGCTGATTACGCCGATATCGTGCTGCCGGCCTGCACCCTGCTGGAGGACTGGGCGTACGAGCAGTGTCCGCCGGGGTCGGGATTCACCGAGGTGAAGATAAAACAGCCGGCGGTGCAGGCGTTGCATGAATCGAAACCGATGGGGGACATCGTCTTCGAGCTGGCCCGGCAGGTGGGCGGCAGCGTAACGGAGTCGTTCTCCGGCATGGGCGATAGTGCAGAAGGCTTTGTGAGGTTCAGGACTGAAGACCTCATACCGTGGAGCGAGTTTCGCCAGAACGGCGTGTGGGTCGGCCCGGACTATGAATACTATAAATACGACAGGGTGTTCGTTACCCCTTCGGGCAAGTTCGAGTTCCGCTCTGGCAATATGGAGACGTTGCTGAAGGACGGCGGCGCGGCGGTTGGCCAGTTGGATTGCCTGCCGCATTACGAGGATGTCGAGTTCTTGGGCAGCGCGGGGGATTATCCCTACGTATTGGCGACATATCACCCGCTGATGGATATAGAGAACGGTGACCAGAACTACCCTTGGGCGCAGGAGATCTACATGGTGATGCATGGCCAAGGCTGGGATAACTTCGTGGAGATAAACAAGAAGACAGCCGACGAGCTGGGGATTAAAGATTTAGCCTGGGTATGGGTTGAATCTCGATACGGCAGGCTCAAGGCCATGGCGCGGGTCTTCGAGGGGATTCACCCCGGCGTGGTGGCCATCGCATGTGGTCAGGGTCATTACAGCTGTGGCCAATGGGCGGACGGCGTGGGCGTGAATCCTAACGACATTATCGGGGTGGATTACGATAGGTTGAGCGGCCAGTCGGCATTCTTCAACACCAGGGTTAGAGTTTGCAGGGCATGAGGCGATAGATGGCTAGATGGGGAATGGTCATAGACCTGGACAAGTGTACCGGCTGCCAGGCGTGTACCGTCGCGTGTAAGGAGGAGAACAACGTACCGCACGGCTCCCCGGAGGAGAACGCGCGGAGGACGGCACCGTACTGGAACAAGGTGATCGCCGCCAGCCACGGTGAGTATCCCTCGGTGAACATCGAGATGATACCGATGCCGTGCATGCATTGCGATAACCCCCCCTGCGTGCAGGTCTGCCCCGCCAAGGCGACCTACCGTCGGGAGGACGGCATCGTCATGCAGAATTTCCGCCGCTGTATCGGCTGCAAGTACTGCATCGCCGCCTGCCCCTACGGTGTCAGGAACTACAACTACAAGGATCAGGAGGAGAAGGAGTACCACCGTCCCGACCCTCCCCTCGACCGAACGCTCATCGGCCCGTGGCCTTTCCCCCGCCGCACGCACGGGGTGGTGGAGAAATGCACGTTCTGTTATCACCGCATAGAGCAGGGGCTAAAGGATGGGAAGGTTATCGGCGTTGACGTGGTGCCCGCCTGTGTCGAGGCCTGTCCTACCAAATCGAGAACCTTCGGGGACCTGGATGACCCCCACAGCGGCGTTTCGCAGCTGCTGGATAGCAGGGACTCGTTCAGGCTGCGCGAGAGTATGGGCACCGAGCCCAAGGTGTACTATCTGTCTAAGTAAGAGGCGCGAGTGGACCTTAATTTTGTAAGTATCAGGGGCAAATCGAGGAACTACCGTATATCGGTGGTTGTTCTTTCTGTCCTGTCGCTCATCGGGCTGGCCTGCTTCGCCATCTCCTATGTCCAGGGGCACCAGACATTCGGCGGCAGTAATACGATCCCCTGGGGCATGCCGGTAACGCTGCTCATCTACCTTATCGGGCTCAGTGCCGGCTCGCTTATCCTCTCCACGCTGACCTATGTCTTCGGCAAGGAGGAGTACAAGCCGATAGCCCGGATGGCGGTGCTGCTGGCGATAGTCCTTATCATCGGCGCCATGATCGCCATCATAGGGGACCTGGGCCGCCCCGAGAAGTTCTGGCGGCTGTTCATGTTCTTCTACTTGAATAACATGACCTCCATGTTCGCCGTCAACGGCGTGCTGTACGGCGGTTATCTGGTCATCAGCGTGGTATACCTGGGTATCATATTCTCCGGCAACCAGAAGTTATGTAAACGAATGGGCATTTTGGCGATCAGCTGGGCGGCCCTGGTGCACATGGGCACGGGGGCGATATTCGGTTTCATTGCCGCCAGAGAAGCGTGGTTCTCCCCCATCAAGCCCCTTGAGTTCCTCGCCGCGGCGATAACGTCGGGTCTGGCCTTGCTGATAGTGGCCACAGTATTGACCTTAAAAGCTACCGGGCGGGACCTGAGGAAGGATATGATAACCTCGCTCGGGCGGTTGTTGGTGGTCTTCATTGCGGTACTCGTCGGCCTGATCTTGGTGGACAAGTTGACGCACGTGTATTCGCCGCACCGGGAGGCGACCATGTTCCTGCTCACCGGCAAGTTCAGCTGGATCTTCTGGGCTTTCCAGATAGGACTGGTGGCGGTGGTGCCGCTGTCGATACTGCTCAACCCGCGCCTGAAGAAGTCGCTCAAGTGGGTCTTCATCGCCGCGGCGTCAGTGGTAATTGGCATCTTCTTCGAGCGTTACTATCTGGTGATACCGGGGGCGGCCTATCCCCAGCACTACTACCCGGGACATATCGAGGGGGTGTACGGGGCGGTGGGCAGTTTCTCGCTGACGTTCGTCGAGATATTCCTGGCCATAGGCATAATCTCTTTCATTACACTGCTGTTCCTTCTCGGCTTGAAGTACATGAATGTGCTCCCGGAGAAGACCGAGGAGGAGAAGGCCGCCTTTAAGCTGAAGAGCGCGCCGCCGGAGGTATCCGCCCCGACGGAAGCGGCGGAGGTGGCCGAGGCCGGTGCTGAGCCGGCTACCGAGCCCGCGCAGCAGGCGGAGCCGGCCGCTGCTGAGGGCGGTGAGCAGGCTGAAGCACCTTCTGAGGACAGTGAGCAGGCAGAGCCTGATATCCAGCCAGCTGATATGCCTGAGGAGCCTGACAAGCCTGCGGAGGGCAGTTGAGGCAAACGGAGACTATTTGAGTTGATAGAGCAAGCGCTTGACGGAATCATCCTGTGCAGATGCCACGGTCGGGTGACCGATAAGGTGGATATGGACGATATCGTTCACTTCATCGGCGAGATGGCCCCCGATGTGAGGGTGGTTATCGGTGATGACCTGTGCCAGCCGCAGGTGCTTAAGCGCGTTGCGGCAGAGGCAGGACTGCGCTCGGTGGTGATAGGGGCCTGTTCCGACCTCAGGCCCAGGCTGAGAGTGTGGGAAGATGAAGCTAAATGCCCCGTCAACCCGTTTGCGGCGAGGGTACTGCCGCTGATGGAAGAATCGGCTGCCGGCTTCACCGTAGAGGAAGCTACGCAGAGGGTGA
>CAYUWM010000014.1:0-8939 GCA_964448395.1 uncultured Dehalococcoidales bacterium | reverse complement strand
CTGCTGTGGGCGCAGGTCAGGCGGGCAAGGGGTTTCAAGGGGGTTGCACAGCAAAACCTCAGAATGTGCATCGAGAAACCCGCCGGAGAGATCGGCAGGCGTGAGCTGACCGCGATGCTGCTGCCGCAGTACAGGGTCGTTCCGTTGATCGACACCTCGCTGTGCAGCGGTGGTCTCAAGTGTAGCCTGTGCCGGGATGCATGCCCCCACGGCGCCGTAGCGATCGAAGAAAATACAGTTGATATCTCTCAAGACGCCTGTACGGGGTGCGGCGCCTGTGTCGCCGTATGCCCCCGTGGGGCGGTGTCTTATCCCACGTTCTCGCTGCAGGAACTGGACAGGGAGCTTGAAGGGCTCCTGACGTGTCCGGACGTCCAGATGGAGCCACGGATAGTCGCTTTTACCGACCGGGGCTCAGGCTGCGGACAGAACGGCGATGGACGGCTGCGGTTCCCGCTGAATGTGCTGCCTGTGAAGCTGCCCTCTCTGTATATGGCCTCACCTCTGCTGATGCTGCGTGCCCTAGCTATGGGGGCTCAGGGGCTGGCCCTTGTTCATAGCGGTGAGATGTACCGCAGTGGGGCCGAGGGGGAGCCGTGGCGCGGGCATATCGGATTCGTACAGGAACTGCTTGACCTCTGGGGTATCGGGGGGCATCGGGTTAAGCTATTCGAGATGGGCAAGGACGCTGGTGACATCGTTCAGCTTGAATTGGGACGGTTCGTAGACAAGATAGCGGGCCTGCCGCCGACGTCGTTCGCGAGTACAGGTGACGTTACACCCGGCGTCGAGGGACAGCAACTTCATGAGTTGATTAAATGGATGGCAGGCAGGCTACCTCAACCTGCCGAAGGAAGGGTCACGAGTGGAATGGTGTCCTTCGGGATGGTTAAACTCGACGGCGATAAGTGTACCGGTTGCGGCCTGTGCGCCCTCAATTGTCCGACGGATGCGATAACCGTGATAACCGATAGCGGCTCCGATGGCTACAGCATATCCTTTAAATACGACTTATGTGTCGGTTGCGGGGTATGTGTGAATACCTGTCCCGAGGGGTGTGTGGAGCTGGATAAAGTCCTGGCGTTGAGCGAGTTGGGCGCTAGTCCAACCGTGTTGTTCGAAGATAGTTTTATTAAATGCCATCGGTGCGGCGGGTACGTTGCGCCAAGGTCGATGATGGAGAGGTTAAAGGCCCGTCTTCAAAGCATGGGCAACGGGGAAATGGGATGGACTGAACTCTGTCCCGACTGTCGGCTCAGTGTCCAATTGCAGAGGTGATGGTGAGAGATGGACGCTTTCCTTAGGGTAATAGCTGTTATCATCGAGGTAGTAATACTGGGGGCCGTGTTCTATTTCATGATCGGCGGGGTGCGTCTGATACTGTTCGACCTTGGGGTGAGAAAACAGTACTCGAAGGCTATAACGGTGTTGCTTATCGCTGTGGGCTGTCTGGTTACGGTGTTCCTGATATCTCACCTTTCGACCTTTTACCCGTCGATATAAATTGTAAATTTTGACGTCGATGAATGCCTTGAAATGTCAATTATTCAGAGACTTTCTGGAGGAAGGATTGCGGGCTATTCACCAGCCGTTGATTCAGGGGGAGTGCCTTGCGTGAGCTTTTCTGGGCAGATCAATTAGTATACATACAGGAGATCTTCAAGCCGGTAATCATCAGTGCGGTTATCCTGTTCGTGGTGCTGGCGGCGCTGCTGGCGTTCGGCCTGTTTCGCCACTACAGGCTGTGGCGCATGGGAGCCAGCGAGAATCGCTTCGACCATATATGGCTCAGGCTCAAGACCACCATCGGCGTCGCATTCGCCCATATACGCATATTGAACGAGGCCTACCCCGGGATAATGCATTTTCTCATCTTCTGGGGCAGCGGTTTGTTCATCACCGGCAAGATAATCAGGCTGTTCTCCTATGCGGTGGAGATAAGCAATCCCCCGCAGGCGGTTTTCCTTTATTCCTCCTGGGTCTCCGAGTTCGGCGCTATCCTGATCATCATCGGCGGCTTAATCGCCGTATATCGTCGCTACATCGCCAGACCCGACCGGCTGGACACGCAGCCGGATGATACCCTGGTGTTCGGCTGGGTGTTCGTGATACTGCTTACCGGTTTCATGGCCAAGGGCTACCGCATCGCGGTAACCGATGTGGGCAGCCCCACCGATTGGGCCACCTGGTCGCCCATAGGCTACCTCTTCTCGTATATGTTCCCCACGTTCGCGGACCAGGCCCACAACGAGATACTGATATGGCACCGGGCGCTGATCCATACCGTGCCGGCGTTCGTGTTTCTGGCCTATGTGCTGGTTAACCGGTCGCGGATGCAGCACGTCCTGCTTTCGCCGCTCAATGTGTTCTTCCGCTCGCTGAATCCTAAGGGCGCCCTGGTGCCCGTCAATCTGGAGGAGGCGGAGACCTTCGGGGTCGATAAGATCAGCGGCTTCACGTGGAAGCAGTTGCTCGATCTGGCGGCATGTACCAGGTGCGGCCGCTGCCAGGACAACTGCCCCGCCTATCTCAGCGGCAAGGCGCTGTCTCCGAAACAGCTCATCCAGGACCTGAAGGAGCATTGGTATGATGTAGGGCCCAACCTGTTTGACCTTTTTCGCAGGAAAGGCAACGGCGGTGCCGGCGACTCGGGACCCTCCATGATTGGCGATGTAATAACTCAGGAGGTGATCTGGGATTGCACCACATGCGGCGCGTGCCAGGAAGCATGCCCGGTGTACGTCGAGCACATCAACAAGGTAATCGATATGCGCCGCAACCTGGTGCTGGAGCAAGCGGAGATGCCGGAGACCGCGGAGATGGCGCTGCGCTGCATAGAGGAACGGGGACACACCTGCAAGGGCACAACCGCTTGCCGCGTGGACTGGTGCGCCGATATCGAAGGTGCCACGCTGCTATCTGAGGACAGCGACGTCGAGATGCTGTATTACGTGGGTTGCTCCGCCGCGCTCGAGGACAGAAACATGAAGGTGTCCGCGGCCTTCGGCAAGATACTCCAGGCGGCGGGGGTTAAATTCGGCATCCTCGGTGAGGAGGAGAGCTGCTGCGGCGATCCGGCGCGCCGCATGGGTAATGAATACCTGTTCCAGATGCAGGCGATGAAGAACATAGAGACATTCAAACGCTACGGGGTCAAGAAAATAGTGGTCACCTGCCCCCACGGCTATAACATGCTCAAGAATGAATACCCGCAGTTCGAAGGCGAGTTCGAGGTCATCCACCATTCCCAGTACATAGCCGAGTTGATACAACAGGGCCGACTGCGGTTGAAAAACGACATCGCCGAGAGGATCACCTATCATGATGCCTGCTACCTCGGCCGCCACAACGGCATCTACGAGGAGCCGAGGAAAGTGGTGCAGTCGCTCCCCGGAGTGCTTTTCGGAGAAATGGCCCGCAATCGTAACCGGAGCTTCTGCTGCGGCGCCGGCGGGGGGCATATGTGGATAGAGGAGACTTCGGGCACCAGGATAAACGAGCTGCGCACCGAGCAGGCGCTCGAAACCAAGTCCAGCATCCTGGCCACCGCCTGCCCCTTCTGCCTCCAGATGTTCGAGGACGGTATCAAGGCCAAGGAGGCATCGGAGACCATCAGGGCGCTGGACATCGCTGAATTGGTGGCACAGGCGATTGAGGATAAGGCTCCGGCAGCGGCAACGCCAACTCCAAAAGAGGAACCACCCGCTGTTGAGCCTCCCAGAGAGGAACCGCCTGCGGCTATAGGGGACGCCTGAGGAAGAGCCGTCCCCAGAGGGGCCTCCTGCTGAGGAACCACCACAGCCTGAGAAGCCTCAGGAATAAATCTAATCGTTCCGGTAATAACTAAGGCCTCGAACGTGAAGTTTGAGGCCTGTTTCTATTGCTGCTTTCTACGTTCCGCTGAACGGCGGATAGTCATCCGTCAGCAGCATAGTGTAGGCGTTGACGCGCATCTGCCAGCGGATGAATCCGACGACGAAGTCGAACATCCCTTTGGGATACTTACCGGTAAAGAGGATGACCCAGAAGGCGACGAACGTTACTACTGCAGCCCCGATTCCATAAAGCCACAGTGCAAGGCCGTGCGGTATGCCCACATAGAGCCATCCGAAGAGGACTTTTAACAGCAATACGAATCTGGACAGCTGCTGCGGGTGATCGATATTCATTCTAGCCGGGTATTTAGTCATTTATTGCTCCCCCTTTGCATTAGTTCTCGACGAAAACTACTACATTCATCATTTGGCTGTCAAGTGTCAGATATAAAACAAGGGGCAGCCGTTGCGACTACCCCTTGTACAGGTTTAAACCTGGAGAAAGCTATGCTGCTTGCTATTTGCCTTCGTGCTGTTCGCGGAGGACCCTTTT
The DNA here is from genome assembly GCA_964448395.1 of uncultured Dehalococcoidales bacterium. GTDB lineage: Bacteria > Chloroflexota > Dehalococcoidia > E44-bin15 > E44-bin15 > CAYUWM01. The sequence goes on along the minus strand of CAYUWM010000014.1, from coordinate 4,571 downwards.
CAGTATCTTGCCGGTGCTGGTGCGGGGCAGCTCATCGATGAACTCCACGTAGCGCGGCCTCTTGAAACTGGCCAGCTCCTTGCGGCAGTGCTCTGAGATCTCCTCCCCGGTGGCGGTCATGCCCTTCTTGAGCACCACCACCGCTTTTATCTCCTGACCCCATTCCGGGTCGGACACGCCGATGACCGCCACTTCGTCGACGGCGGGGTGCGTGTAGATGGCGTTCTCCACCTCTTCCGGCGATATGTTCTCCCCGGCCCTGATTATCAGGTCGTCGCCGCGTCCGGCGAGGAAGATGTACCCGTCCTCGTCCATGTAGCCCATATCGCCGGTGCGCAGCCAGCCGTCGGGGGTAAGGGTCTTCGCCGTCTTCTCGGCGTCCTTCCAGTAGCCGCTCATCACCCGCGGTCCCTTGGCCACGATCTCACCTGGCTCCCCGGCTGGCATCTCGTTGCCGTCCTCGCCCACGATCTTTATCTCAACATCGGGCATAGGCCTGCCGATGGAGGAGGTGAGCCGCTTGAGCTTCTTTTCCTTCTCCTCCTCGGTACCCTCGATCTTATGGTCTTCAGGCCCCAGTGCGGTTATGGTCGATGCCGTCTCGGTCTGCCCGAAGGCGTTGATGAAACTGGCGCCGGGGAATAGCTCGATGGCCTTCTTGATCACCTCCAGCGGCATGGGGGCTGCCCCGTAGGTTATCACCCGCAGGCTGGAGAGATCATACTTGCCGAAATCGGGGTGATCGACAATGCGCTTCAGCATGGTGGGCACCAGCATCGCCCGGTTTACCTTCTCCTGCTGCGCCATATCCAGCCACTCGTCGGTGTCGAACTGCCTCATTATCGCTATGCACCTGCCGCCGTAGGTGGCTGCCAGCATCGCCTGGATGCCCGCCACATGGTACAGGGGCATGGTCAGGAGGTTGGTTTCGTCCACATCGGGGTCCACCGGGTTCACGTTCTCCAGCATGTAGACGCTGAAGCTGTTGTGCGGCAGGGGAACCCCCTTGGGGAGGCCGGTGGTGCCCGCAGTGTACATCAGGATGGTCATATCGTCATCGGCGATATCGGTGAAGACGTCGTCGGGAGAGGCATTTGCCAGCAGCTCCTCGTAGTCCAGCATGCCCTCAATGCCGCCCTCGATACATATATAGTGCTTGATATTGGGCAGCTCCTTGCTCATGTCCTTCACCATGTCGGCATAGCGCTTGCCCAGCAGCAGCACCTGTGTCTCCGAATGCTTGAGCATGTGGGTCAGCTCGTTCTGCTTGGCCCTGAAGTTGAGCGGCACGAATATTGCCCCCAGCTTCGCCGAAGCGTAGTACGCTTCGACGTATTCGTTGCAGTTTACCTGCAGGATGGCGATACGGTCGCCTTTGCCTATGCCCAGCCCCGCCAGCGCATTAGCCAGCCTGTTCGAACGTTCGTTCAGATCGCTGAAGCTGAATCGCTTGCCTTCAAAAACGATCGCTGTTCTATCGGGAACTATGGCGTTCGTTATTGTTAGAAATTCTGCAGTGTTCAATCCTTCCTCCTTTTGTGTTAAAGTGGCTGCTTACTCCTGCTGGCTCGGCTCCGGATCCGGTGCTGGGAGCTTGCTCTTAACGCGTTCTATGATTCGTGGCAGTATTTGTCCCACCGTGGTGGTGTTGAAGAGCACATCGGCTTTGTCATCAAGGGATGCAGCCCCCATATTGATGATTATCAGCTTGGCGCCAGCCTCGATGGCATGGATCGGCATGTCGGCTGAGGGGTACACCATCAGAGACGAACCTAGCAGCATGAACAGATCGCAATTCCTGGAGTGCCGTTCCGCCTCCGCGATCTCCTGAGCCGGCGGGGTTTCCCCGAAGGCTACCGTCGCTGATTTCAGCATCCCGCCGCAGGTGCACGTGGACTGCTCTGCTTCTCCGCCCCCTAACTTCTTCGCGATATCCAGCATGTCATATACCTTGTCACAGTTCAGGCATTTGAGACGCCTGAGTGAGCCGTGCAGCTCTATCACTTTTTCATGGGGAACCCCCGCCTTCTGGTGCAATCCATCCACATTCTGTGTTATAACGCAGTCGAGTTTGCCCATTTTATCCAGCTCGGCGATGGCGTAGTGGGCTGGATTCGGTTCCGCCATATATATCATTTGGAACATGTTCCACGTCTGCCAGCTTCTTCTCCGAGTGGCCGGGTCCCCCTGGAACTTGGGAAAGACGGACACGGCAGCTGTGCCGGCATCCGGCGTAGTCATGCTTCTCACATCCGGCATCCTTGAATCTGCGCTCACTCCGGCACCGGTGAATACCACTATCTGTTGAGCGTTGATGATCAGCTCAACTGTATGCTGGATGAGTTCCTCTTTAGTCGGCATACTGCAGTTCTCTTATCGATATCGAGACGTTCCAGTGTTCATTTATCTTACCCATCAAGACTCTAAGTGTCTAGCGGCAACAGCGAGCCTTCTCTCCAGAGCAAGCCCGTCTTTCAGGGTGAGGTCGAGCCCTTGCCTTACCGCCCGCTTGGCACACCTGACGGCAATCGGGTCCCGCTCCGCTATAACACGTGCCATCGTTTCGGCAGAGGGTAACAACTCTTCGCGGCTAACCACTGCATTCACCAGACCGATGCGTAAGGCTTCCTCCGCGTCAATGCGGTCGCCCGTTATCAGCATCTGGAGGGCTATACCTCTCCCCACCACACGCGGCAGCGTTTGCGTGCCCCCTGCGGCGGGTATCATCCCCAGCGTAGCCTCGGGCAGCCCGAATACGGCATCATCTGATGCAATTCTCATATCGCAGAACAGGGCCAGTTCCAGGCCGGAACCGAAGACGTAACCGTGTACCGCTGCTATTACCGGTGGTTTCAGCCGTGATAATACTCCCCATACGTCGCGTTCCCATCTCACCTGACGGGCGATGACGGGTGACGGTGCGGTGCCGAATTCGGTGAGATCGGCACCCACGCAGAAAGCGCGCTCGCCGGCACCCTTGATGATAATGGCCATTACACCGGGATCGTCCCTGACGGCGGTCAACACCTGATATAGCTCATCACGCATCTGCACATTGTAACGGTTTAGCACATCAGGCCGGTTCAGGGTTATGTGAGCGATACCGTCACACTTGGCGTAGATGATGGCTGCAAAGCCGTCCATTTCTATATTACTTTACCTCTAAACGCAGATATATTTTACCACAATGCTGCGCAAAACATCAGGTGTAACCCCATTTGTATCATATGACTGGAAAATAATCAACGCTTATTTCTGCCGGATTGCTTCATCCCCCTTTGAACCGTGGGGTTCTCTTCTCCAGAAAAGCCATGATCCCCTCCATCCGGTCGCTGGTGGTCTGTATAAGGGAATAGAGGTCCGCCTCCAGATGCAAACCCTGGTCCAGCGTCAGGTCCATTCCCTTGTTGACTGCCTCCTTGGCATACCTCATGGCGATCGGGGCATAGTCGCTAATCTTTAAGGCCAAGTTATCGGCTTCCCGCGACAATTCGCCTGGCGAGACGACCCTGGCAACCAGCCCTATGCGCAGTGCTTCCTGTGCGTTCACTGGCTCGGTGGTCAGTATTAACTCCAGTGCCTTGCCCTGCCCCACCAGTCGAGGGAGTCGTTGCGTACCACCGGCGCTGGGGATCATTCCGCGGGAGACTTGAGGGAGGCAGAAGCGGGCCCTCTCGGTGGCAATTCTTATATCGCACGCCAGTGCCATCTCAAGGCCTTCGCCGAATGCATTCCCGTCAATAGCAGCAATGGTCACCTTCTCCAATGAAGCGATTGCCTGTGAGGCTTCGCAACCCGCATCAGGTTCCTTTGGATCCCTGCCCGAACAGAAGGTATCCCCGGCAGCGCTGAGTACCACTACATTTAAATCGTCATCCTGGTTGGCCGCATTGCAGATATCCGCCAGCTCCCGGCTCATCTGCATGGTCAGTTCGTTGCCTTTTTGGGGGCGATTCAGGGTTATGTATCCTGCCCGCCCTTTTTTTTCATAAGTGATGGTCTGGTACCGCATGAACCTACCTTCGTTTAGGAAGACCACTGCCGATAATAACCAAGTGTGTGTGTGGTGTCAAGGCGGAAGCTGGACAATGGCGAAGCTGACAAATATAATGTGTAGGTCATGCCATGCAACCGAGTCACAGGAGGAATCGATTGCTTACCCCCGATCCACTTGAGGTCCTGATAACCAAGGAGGAGATTGGGCGGCTGGTGGAGAGGATGGCGCAGGAGATTAGCGAGGACTATCGGGATAAATATCCCCTGCTGCTGGGCATCCTCAAAGGCTCGTTCGTTTTCATGGCCGACCTGGTTCGTCTTCTTGAGATACCGGTGGAGGTAGATTTCATCCGCCTGTCGAGCTACGGCTCGTCGAAGGTGAGTTCAGGGAAGGTGCGGGTGATACACGGCTTGAACTCCGGCGTAAAAGGAAGGGATGTCATAATAGTCGATGATATCGTCGATACGGGACTGGCTACGAGATTCGTGATCGACTATCTGAACAAGCGGAAGCCGGCCTCGGTGAGGGTGTGTGCCCTGCTCGATAAACCATCGCGGCGGAAAGCGGATGTGCC
>CAYUWM010000013.1:0-34635 GCA_964448395.1 uncultured Dehalococcoidales bacterium | reverse complement strand
CAGCGCGGGTTAAGCATGCTGTTTATCACCCACGACATTGCGATGGCACGGAAGGTTAGCGACAGGATCGCCGTCATGCTTGACGGAAAGATTGTGGAGCAGGGTCCTTCGAATCGTATTGTTACTGAGCCCCGGCATCCCTATACAGTGCAGCTGATCGGTACCGCCTCTCACCTGCACCTGTGGGGCGACGGTGACAGACTGCATCACACCCACTCTCACTAGCAGCACTTTGAGGTAATGAGAAACCGCACTCCCTTATACCTCACACACACAGTATAACTCGAACTTAGACCTGGACGACCATTGTGGCAAGGGCGGCAGAAATGGTGCAAAACTCGGAACTTTGTTTAAGGGCGCTTGATTTGGTGTCCTGACGCACATACAATGGTTGAGAGTCAACCGCATGGACAATTGGTACAACCTCACCACCGAAGGGGCGCTGGAGAAGCTGGGGGCTTCCCGGAACGGCCTCGACGCAGCGGAAGCCGCGTCACGGCTGGCGCAGCACGGCCCCAACGAGCTACCGCGCAAGAGGAAAGCGCCGGCGGTAGTCCTCTTCCTGAGGCAGTTCCTCAGCCCGCTGATATACGTATTGCTGGGTGCGGTAGCGGTATCGGCGGCGGTGGGGCACTACATCGACGCCGGCGTCATCGCCGGGGTGCTGCTGATAAACGCCGTCATCGGCTACGTGCAGGAGTCGCGCTCGGAGCGGGCGATGGAGGCGCTGCTCAAGCTGACGGCGCCGCGGGCCAAGGTGCTGCGCGGCTCGCAGGTGCACCTGGTTCCAGCGCGAGAGGTGGTGCCCGGCGACATCGTCAGGCTGGAGGCGGGGGACAGGGTTCCGTCCGACGCCCGCCTGCTGGAGTCGTCTAACCTGAGCGTGGACGAGTCGATGCTCACCGGCGAGTCGGTGGCGGTGGAGAAGCGCAGCCACGCGCTCGATGGGGATGTAACGCTGGCCGACAGGGTCAACATGGTACACATGGGCACGGTGGTCACCTCCGGCAGGGCGACCGCGGCGGTGGTAGCCACCGGGCCCGCCACCGAGATGGGCCGCATCGTGACTGCGCTGGAGGAGGTGGAGCAGGAGCCGACGCCGCTGCAGCGGGGCATAGCCCGGCTCAGCCGCTTCATCCTGTTGCTGTTCCTGGGGCTGTGCGCCCTGCTGGTGGTCATCGGCGTTGTGCAGGGGCTGGAGCTGCTGGACATCTTCCTGGTGGCGGTGGCCGCTGCGGTGTCGGCCATACCCGAGGGCCTGCCGGCGGTGGTCACCGTAGTGCTGGCCATCGGGATGCACGCCATGGCGCGGCGCAACGCCATCGTCCGCCGCCTGGTGGCGGTGGAGACGCTGGGCTCGGCCACACACATCTGCTCGGACAAGACCGGCACGCTGACGCTGAACGAGATGACGGTGAGGCGCATCTACGTGAACGGCACGGGGTACGACGTCACCGGCGGGTCGCGTTCGGTGGATGGCGAGTTCCATCGCGACGGCAAGCCGGTCAACCCGCGAGACCACGCCGATCTCGCCCTGCTGCTGGAGATCGGCGCCCTGTGCAACGACAGCCTGCTCGGCTGGCAGGACGGCGCCTTCGGCAGCGTGGTGGGCGACCCCACGGAGAGCGCGCTGGCGGTGGCCGCAGGCAAGGCGGGGGTGGCCCGCGAGTCGCTGGAGGGTTCATCCCCCCGCATCGGCGAGATCCCGTTCCAGAGCGAGCGGCAGTACATGGCCACTCTCCACGACAGGAGCGGCAGACGGGTCGCCTACGTCAAGGGCTCGGCGGAGCGGCTGCTGTCGATGAGCACGCACGTGCTGGAGGGCGGCGAACCGGTATCGCTCGACGATGGCCGCAGGGACAAGCTGCTGCACGAGAACGGGTCGCTGGCGCAGGCCGGCATGCGGGTGCTGGGCATAGCATACGCCGAGCTGTCGCCGGACACGGACGAACTGAGGGAGGCGGATTTCAACGGCAGGCTGACGTTCGTGGGGCTGGTGGGCATGTTCGACATACCGCGCGAGGAGGCGGTGCGGGCGGTGCAGCAGTGCCGGCGGGCGGGCATCAAGGTGATGATGATCACCGGCGACCAGCGGCTGACGGCGGAGGCGATCGCGCGGCAGGTGGGGCTGCCGCCGGGGCGGGCGGTGCTGGGCGCGGAGCTGGAGGTGATGAGCGACGACGAGCTGGCGGAGCAGATCGATGGTATCTCGGTGTTCGCCCGGGTGGAGCCGCTGCAGAAGCTCAAGATAGTGAACGCGCTGAAGCGCCGGGGTTACGTGGTGGCGATGACCGGTGACGGCGTGAACGACGCCCCGGCACTCAAGGCGGCGGACATCGGCGTGGCCATGGGCATCAAGGGCACCGACGTTGCCAAGGAGGCCTCCGACATGGTGCTGGCAGACGACAACTTCGCCTCAGTGGTGGCCGCCGTCGAGGAGGGGCGGGTCATATTCAACCGCCTGCGCAACGTGCTGTTCTTCATCCTCAGCGCCAATCTTGGGGAGCTGCTGGCGCTGACCATCACCCTCGCCGCGGCCGGCCAGGCGCCACTGCTGGCGGTGCAGCTGCTGTGGGTCAATGTTGCCACTGATGCCACCGTGTCCATCCCGCTGGGCATGGAGCCCAGGACCGGCGAGGAGCTGGACGCCCCGCCGCGCCACCCATCAGCGGGACTGATCTACCCCGGCATGATGCTGCGCATCGCCTACCTGGCGCTGCTGATGGGCGTGGGCATCTACCTGGTGTTCAACTGGGCCTTCCCCCGTGCGGGGCTGGAGGAGGCCCGCACCCTGGCCTTCTGCACCATGGTGTGCTTCGAGTGGTTCCGCGCCTTCAACGCCCGCAACGACGAGCGCACCGCGTTCAGTCTGGGGCTGCTGCGCAACCGCTGGCTGGTGCTGGCGATATCCGGCGCGGTGCTGCTGCAGATCGCGATAGTCTACGTGCCGTTCCTGCAGACGGCGTTCCGCACCGTGCCGCTGGGCGCATCCGACTGGGGCATAGCGCTGGCCGCCGGTGCCGGCCTGTTCGTGGTCGAGGAGCTGCGTAAGGTCTTTCTGCCGCGGCTGTTCTCCCGCGGCAAGTGGGGTCCGGCCTAGGACTGTATCTCCTGTGCGTCCTTGTATTTGCGTATGGTGTATGAGTAGAACCGGGTGAAGCCGGAGAGCATCAGCTTGGCAAAGTAGTTCCCCAGCCGGTCCAGCAGTAGGACGTGCGCTACCGTCTTGAGCGCGGACCTCCCCTTGGGCGGGGGCGCAATGCGAACCACCGGGGTGAACAGGCTGTCCTCCTCGGCCTTGTGTATCCGCTCCAGCTCGGCCAGCGCCTGCATGTTGCCGCGCTGCCGTATCTCCACCCACACGCAGTCCCGCTCCGGCACCACACCGCATCTGGTGCCTTCCGTCGGTGCCTTGTCGCAGGGGGAGTACTTGCGTTTGGAGGGGCACTCGCCGATGGGGCAGATGCCGCCGGTGAAGGTCAGCACGCACTGCCCGCACGCGCTGCACGCGCTCCTGTTCACCGGCGTGTCCTGGAAGGATACCGGCGCGCTGCCGATGGTGTCGAGGGCGGCGATAACCGGCAGGCCGGGGCTGCACAGCACGGCGGCCTTCACCCCTCCGGCGCAGCTGATGACCACCATCGCGTCGCTCTTCGACAGGGGGCCAGCGTACATCTTGAACAGGGGACGCATCAACTCCTCGGCGCAGCAGGCTATGGCGATACCCTCGAAGGTCACCTCCTTGCCCATCCCCTGTACCAGCTCACGCATCACCCTGAGCCCGGTCTCGCCGCCGGTATCGATTATATTGGCGCAGGTGCCGCAGCTTATCAGCGCCACCCTGTTGACGTCGCGCAGCGACAGTTCCAGCTCGGAGCGCGGTTTCCACACCGTCTTGATCATTCCATGCCCCTGACCAGCACGATATTCGAATCTGAGGCACCCTGCCGCTGCATGGCCAGCGCCTGGTACTGCGGCGAATCGTACCACCGCCTGGCCTCCTGCATGTCGCGGAAGCTCATCAGCACCGTGCGCTGGTAGGGCCACTGGCCTTCCAGTACATCCGGCTCCTTGTCGGCGGCGAGGATGGCGCCGTCGTAATCCTTGAACACCTGGTCGAAGCCTTCGAGGTATTTCCTGTATCCCTCGCGGTCGTGGACATTTATCTGGGCAATCAGGTAACAGGTCATGGTCGCCTCCAACGCTATCTTATCGAGCTAGCCCTGTTGCTGCTCCCGGTCTATGTCGCGCTTGATACGTTCCACCTGCTTCTGGAAGAACCACATCACCAGCGACGGTGATATCCGGTCGGCCCACCACCATACGCGCCACCACCACGGCAGGACGATGATCGGCTTGTTCCTGGCGACGGCATCCAGCGCCTTGCGGGCGAACGCCGCAGGGTCCATGGGTCGGAACCTCTCTACAGTTTGTTTCCTCTGCCCCTGCGACATCCCGGGGAGGTTTTTGCCATAGACCCCGGCGTCGTCCAGTACCTCGGTGCGTATCAGTCCGGGGCACAGCACGCTGACCCGCACGCCCCACAGCGCCGCCTCAGTTCGCAGACACTTGGTAAGGCCCACCACGCCGAACTTGGTGGTGGCGTATGCTATCTCCCCCAGCCCCAGCGTAAGCCCGGCCAGCGACGCGGTGCTTACGATGTGCCCGAACCTCTGCTGGTACATGATCTGGTACGCCGCATGGGCCCCGTTGACAACGCCGCGCAGGTTAATGTCTATGATATTGTTCCAGTTTTCGATAGTGTGGTACAGGGCGGGCCCGGTTATGACGATTCCGGCGTTGTTGAACATGTAGTCCAGCCGCCCGGTGCGCTCCGCCGTGTCCTTTAGCAGCTTCTCTACCGCAGCGTAATCGCGCACGTCGAGTTCCACCGCCTGCGCCTTGCATCCCGACGCCCGTATCGATTCCGCCGTCCGCTCGGCAAGCTCCGCCTGCAGATCGGCGATGACGACGTCGGCGCCGCGCCGCGCCAGTTCCACCGCCAGCGCCCGCCCGATGCCGGAGGCGGCGCCGGTCACCACCGCCGTCGCCCCATCGTATGCACGCAGCTTGTTATCGGTCATGTCGAGTTTCCTCTCCGTATCATGTGTCGCCGCGCTTCACTACCATGATGGTGGAGGTGTAGCTAAGGACTGTCTCGTCGTGCTGGTTGCGCACATCCACGCTGGAGCGCACGATGCCGCGGTCGGGCTTGGTGCGCGACTCTCGCTTCTCCAGCCACTGTGCCGTCACGGTCAGGTGGTCGCCGGGGCGCACCGGGCCGAGTATCCTCACCCGTTCAAGCTCCATGAGGCCGAGGGTCTTTATACGCAGGTTCTCCCCAATGAGCTTGGTGATGACCGACAGGGTGTAGCTGGATGAGGCGATGATATCCCCGACGGGGTGCTCCGCCGCTACAGCCGCGTCCAGGTGGAACGGCTGCGGGTCCCACTTGCTGGCGAACTCGATCATCTCCTCGCGGTCGCAGGTGTGCTCCCCGATGGGGAACGTGTGACCCGGATCGATATCTTCAAGGTAGGTGTCGTCCATGTATTCCTCCCGAGTTGTGATGGCGTGTATAGTGAATGATATGGCAGGCGTATGTGCCGTGTCAACGCCGGCGCAAGGCGGCTCGCGCGGCGTGGTAGCCGCTCATGCCGTGCACCCCGGGTCCGGGGGGCATCCACGACGAGCAGATGTAGACATCTCGTAGCGGCGTGACGTACGCGTTGCGCATCAGCATGCGCCGCAGGTCCATGCGCCCGGCGGCGATGTCCCCGCCCACGTTGTTGGGGTTGTACGCCTCCAGGTCGGCGGGACACATGACGCTGCGTTCCAGTATCCGGTCGCCGAAGCCGGGGGCGAAGCGCTCCACCTGCGCCTCGATCCTGCCGGTTATGTCCTCATCCGAGCCGTGGGGCACGTGGCAGTAGGCCCATGCGGTGTGCCTGCCCTCCGGGGCGCGCGATGGATCGAATAGGGTCTGCTGCGCCAGTATCACCATCGGCCTCTCGGGGATATTGCCCTGATGCACGGCTCGCTCGGCAGCGGCGACCTCCTCCAGCGTTCCCCCCAGGTGCACCGTCGCCGCTCGCGAGCACTCCGCTGCCTGCCATGGTATCGGTGCCTCCAGCGCCCAGTCCACCTTGAACACGCCGGGGCCGTACTTATAGTTGCCGAGGCGTTTGCGGTACCCCGCCGGCAGGCGGTCGCCGACCATCCGCAATAGCTGCCGCGGCGTGATGTCGAGCAGGGCGACCCGGTGCGGCGGCAGCTCGTCAAGGCGTTCCACGGGGGAAGAGGTGCGTATCTCGCCGCCGAGGCCCCGCAGACAGTCGGCCAGCGCGTCGGCGACGCGCTGCGACCCTCCGCGGGCCAGCGGCCAGCCGACGGCGTGGGCCGAGGTGCACATCAGCAGCCCGTAGGCGGCGCTGCCCCTCTGCTCCAGCGGCATGATGGAGTGCGCCGACATCCCGGCGAACAGGGCGCGCGCCGGCTCCCCGTCGAACAGCCCCCGGGCGATGGAGGTCGCTGGCTTGACGGCCTTCATGCCGAAGGGAACCAGCGACAGCGCGCCCGGCGACAGGCTCACCGGCCTCAGCAGCCGAGAGGAGAGCCTGAGCCAATTGCGGGACAGGGGCTGCATCAGCCTGAAATACGCCTCGCCGTCGCCCCCCAGCCGCTGGCACGTTTTCTCGATGGAGCGCTCCACCAGCACAACGCCGCCGCCATCCAGCGGGTGCGCCAGAGGCACGTCGGGCTGTACCCACTCCAGGCCGTGCGGCGACAGGTCCAGCGAGCGGAAGAAGGGGGACGATACTCCCAGCGGGTGTATCGCCGAGCAGACGTCGTGCAGGTAGCCGGGGAGGGTCAGCTCGGCGGTGCGGCAGCCCCCGCCGACGGTCTCCCTGGCCTCCAGCACCAGCACCGACCGCCCGGCACGCGCCATGGTTATGGCAGCGGCCAACCCATTGGGCCCGGAGCCGACCACCACCGCATCGTACTGCGGATTAGCGGCGGGCATCGTTATGTATCCTCATCGCTTGAACATCCTCGATATACGGCGCAGGGGGGACAGCGCCACGTACAGCAGGGTCCTCACCTGCGCGTTGTGCCACAAGTTGCCCACCTGCGACCAGCGCACACTCCCGTCCAGCACCTCGGCCTTGACCTCCACCCTGGGCTCCACGCCGAGGTGTCTGGCCAGCGATTCGAGCAGATAGGTCCATATCCTGATCTGTATCTTAGATCCGGCGAGGCGGAAGGCGGCCTCGTACAGCGGGTCTCCGGCGCGGGCCAGCCCCTGCACCTGTACCACGGTGCGCCCGCCCTCCTCGAAGGCGGAGAAGGTGACCCACCCCGACTCGGGGTGCCCCTGTGGGGTGATGAAGGTGAAGGACACGTCGTCGGCGTACAGCACCATCACCCCGGTGGACACCGGGCCTCCCGGCGTGGACGAATCGATGAGCACTATCTCTCCGGGGGTGATGCCCGCCGCCGAGGGGTAGAATCTATTGTACGGAGGCTGGAACGAGGGAAAGTTCTCCTTGAGCGCTCGTATGGCATCGGCGGGCTTGATGTCGCTCTTGTCGATGGCGAGGCGGTAGGTCTTCTGCCATAGCTGGCCGAAGCCTGCCACCGGCCCCACCGCGCGGCGACCGTCTACATTTATATTCCTCGCCTGCGGGGGCATCTGGGGCACCCTCAGCCGCGGTACCGCCACCGCCCAGCTACCCGCGTCCCGCGTCTCCCCCACCGCCGCGCCGCCCGCCTCGATGCTTATGGCGCCGTCCAGCCCGATTAGCCTCAACACCTCGCGGTAGTGTTCACTCACCCCCCGCACCCGCAGCCTCCACCCCGCTTTCCCCGCCAGCACCGCCAGCCGTACCAGCATGCCGGCTGCGGCGCTGTTCATGAAGTCCATGCCGGACAGCTCCAGCACGATGTCCCTCGTAGCGGCGGAACAGCGTTCCATGACCCCCTGCTCGGTATGGTCGGAGAGCGCGCCGCGCACCTCCACCACGCATTCGCCGTTGTCCACCCTGTCAGCCATGGTGTCCTCCTTCATCCCGGTTACGGGCGGTGCGGTATACAGTGAATGATATGGCAGGGGTAGCGGTATGTCAATTACGGGAGACTGGTATCTGCTGTCCGAAGATTGATCTCGGTTGTGGTATTGCGCCGCCGGGCAACGGCGGCTACGGATCCGCTTCTGTCACCGCAGGGGTCTTGGGCAGGGTGAACTTGAACGTGGCGCCTTTGCCCACCTCGGACTCCACCCATATCCTGCCCCCGTGCCGCTCCACGATCCGCTTGCACACCGAGAGCCCGATGCCGGTGCCGGGATACTCCCCCCTCGCCTGCAGCCGCTGGAAGATGGTGAAGATGCGCTCGTTGAACTGCGGGTCGATGCCGATGCCGTTATCGCGGAACGAGAACAGCCAGCCATCCCCTTCATCCTCGGCGGAGACGTGGACGTGAGGCCGCTGGCCCTCCGCCTGGAACTTGATGCCATTGCCGATCAGGTTCTGGAACAGTTGCACCATCTGTATCCCGTCGGCCATGATGCCGGGCAGGGGGTCGTGGGTCACCTCTGCGTCCTTCTCCTCGATGGCTACCTGCAGATTGTTCAGCGCCTGCTTAAGGACATCCTCGCAGTCGGTGGGCTCGGGCGACTTGCCCCGGGTGTTGACCCGCGAGTACAGCAGCAGCGCCTCGATCAACCCCTGCATCCGGTCGGCCCCGTCCACGGCGTATTCGATGAACTCGTCGGCGTCGGATTCAAGCTTGCCCTTGTAGCGCCGCGCCAGCAGCGTCAGGTAGCTGGATACCATGCGCAGCGGCTCCTGCAGGTCGTGCGAGGCGACATAGGCGAACTGCTGCAGCTCGGTGTTGGAGCGCTTCAGCTCCTCCTGCATGCGCTTGCGCTCGGTGACGTCCCTCTCGGCGGCGATGAAGCCCACCACCTTGCCGGCGCCGTCTCGTAGTACGGAACGGCTGGACTCGGACTCGAACTCCGTCCCGTCCGCTCTCACCAGCGTATGGGTTTCGCTGAGCTCCATAGGGTTCTCGCCTTTAAACTGCTTCACGGAGGCCTCCAGCACCCGGTCGCGGTCACTCTCGGCCACCAGCTCGATGCCGTTCCGCCCCACCATCGCGTTCTTGTCGGCGTACCCGTGCATCCTGACCGCCGCCTCGTTCACCTCGATGATGGTGCCGGTGGTGCCGGTGAGCACGATGCCGTCGCGCATGGACTCGAACATGGTGCGCAGCTTCTCCTCCGACAGGCGCAGGGCCTCCTGCATCTGCTTGCGCTCGGTGACGTCGCGGGCGGTGATGACCAGCCCGGCGGACATCCCGGCAGAGTCCAGCAGTATCTCGGTGTTGGCCTCCACGTCGAACTGGCTGCTGTGGGTGGTCACCAGGGTGTACTCCTGTATGTCCTTGATATACTTTTTGGTGAGCGCCTTCCCCATGTCCACCGCGAAGCGGTTGCGGTCCTTCTCGGCGACGGCGTCTATGATGCTGGTGCCGGTGAGCTGTTCCCTGTCGCCGAAGCCGAGCATACGGGACGCTACGTCATTCACGTTGACCAGGTTGAGCTCCTGGTCGGTGATGAACAGCATGTCGCCGATGGTTTCGATCACGGTGCGTAGCTTCTCCGCCGATTCCTCCAGCTCCTCCTGCATCGCCTTGCGCTGGGTGACGTCGCGGGACACGCTGACGAACCCGGTGAGGTCGCCGCGGCTGTCGAACAGCGCCGCGCTGCTGGACTCCACCTCCAGCTCCCTGCCGTCCACGGTGATCAGCTTGTACTCCATCGTCTTCATGGCGCGCCCCTCCGTCACCGCCTGCGCCATCTCCTGCGCTACGATCCCCTGGTCCCGCCCCTCGATGTTGTTGATGAACGGCTTGCCGATGAGATCTTCATTGCTGCCATACCCCAGCATGCGGACGCCGGCCTCGTTCACGTCGGTGATGTTGCCGAAGGTGTCGATCATGGTGACACCGTCGTCGATGGAGGCGATGGTGGTGCGCATCTTCTCCTCGGCCTGCAGCAGTATCGACTGCCGCCGCCTTGCCTCGGTGACGTCGCGGGCGGTGATGATAAGGCCGGTCACCTCCCCCGCGCTGTCGTGCAGCGCCTGCACGTTGGCCTCCACCACCATATCGGCGCCGTCCCGGTCGACCAGGGAGTAGTCCAGCGTGCCGTCCCCGTGCTCCTCCGCCAGCGCCCGGCCCATGTAGATGGTGATTCGGGAGCGGTCCCGGTCCGCCACCAGCGCCGCAGCGCTCATGCCCGTCATCTCCTCCCTGCTGTCGTAGCCCAGCGCGACGACGGCGGCCTCGTTGGCGTCGGCGATGTTGAGCTGGGGGTCGGTGATGATGACCATGTCGCCGATGGAGTCCAGCGTGGCGCGCAGGTCGTCCGCCACCTTCAGCGCGGCCTGCTGCGGCACCCTGCGCCCGTCGCCGGCGCCTGTCGTCGTCTTCGCGGCGGCTTTGGGCTTGACCGCTGCCTTCTGCTTGGCGGCGGGCTTGGGCTGGGCTTTCGCTTTTCTCAAAGGGATCATGGCTGGTACGCTGCCGATACCTTGCGGGTCGAGGGTGCATCCGTATCGGTGCAGCGTCTAATGATACTTAACATCGGCCTTGCGTGTCAAGGACGGCGGCGTTCGCCGCGTCGCCCCCGCTTGCGTGCACCCGCAGGGGTTGCTATAATGCGGGCGGGAGTGGCAGTGCTGCGGTCTCATGGCTCTGCCCCACATTGCTCACCACTGTTTAGCAAGGCCACTCCCATTTTTTATACCCCTCGTCGTATGCCAGCCGTGCCTATTGACAACCGCTGTCTGCGGGTGTACCATTCATTACCACTTCCTATATAGGTTCGCGGCGCAGATTTTTTAAGGAGGGTTGCCATGACGCAGAAGTCAGAGGTAAAGGGCATCGGGAAGAAGACAGGCCTGTTTATAATTATCTGCCTGGCTGTAGTTTTGGCCGCCGTGGGGTGCGGCGAGGGCAGCGGCCCGGCGGGCGAGATGGATGCAGAGGTGGGGGTTTCCGCCGCCGCCGCGCTGACGGAGGCCCGCATCGAGGGGGTGGTGGGCTCCATGGAGGTGATGGCGGTAGTGGACGAGGTGCTATCCGGGGACTGGGATGAGATGGTGGACGTCCTCACCACGTTCGAGGAGGCCAGCATCCCGCTGGTCGCGTGGTACGCCCTGCCCAACGGCTCGTACTACACCGTGGACGAGGGGAAGACCAGCGCCAACCTGGCCGACCGCGCGTATTTCCCCAGGGTGCTGGCGGGGGAGATCGTGGTCGGCGACCTGGTGGTGAGCAAATCGACGGGCAGGAAGGTGATGGTCGCCGTGGTGCCGGTGAAGGACGGCGGGGACGTGACCGGCGTGCTGGGGGTATCGGTGTACCTGGACGAGCTGAGCCGGAGCATCGTGGAGGACATGGGACTGCCGGGCGACATGGTGCTGTACGCGGTCAACGGCGAGGGCGAGGTGGCGCTCCATTCCGACGCGGATATGCTCATGGAGGACTCTTCCGCCCTCGGCGTCAAATCGGAGCACGCGGTGTCCCAAGCGTCGTCCTTCCTGGGGTGGACCTTCACCCTGGACTTCACGGATTAGAGCGGGTCGAATATCTAAATATGAGGAGGGCTGCCATGACGCAGAAGTCAGAGGTAACAGGCATCGGGAAGATGTGCGATTCGGGGTGCCCCATATGCGTGGCGGCGCGGGGCAACGCCAAGTGGCTGAGGCCGGTGCTGAAGGCGGAGTACTACACGCTGGGCAAGCTGATGGGCTTGCTGCACGTGCCCTGGCCCTGCGTGTCGCGGGAGAAGCAGACCGGCAAGAAGCCCTGGGAGTAGAGAACTAATGGTCACGTAAGCATGCCTTGATAATTCTGCAGATTAAACTGATTATCGCAGCGTACACTCCGTCAAACTGGCCTGTCTGGCGGGGCAAGGTCTAAACTTGGAAGAACGGGGTAATCTAACCCGAACAAAGTGGGGTCTTTAACTATAAAAGTGAGCCGTGTGGGGATCGAACCCACGACACCCTGATTAAAAGTCAGGTGCTCTACCCCTGAGCTAACGGCCCACTGGTATAGTGATTGTATCACCCATAATTATGTGCTTCAAGAGCGCCAGCGCGGTATAGCGCTATTTCCCCGTTTTCCAAGCCCATAGAGTGCTCCCGCCATAGTTCCACACTACTGCAGATGCTATGCCGATAAGCCAGGAAACGAGTTTGTGGACATCAAAGATTTCATAGAAGAGCGAGAAGACGCCCATATTAATACCAACACCCACCACGCAGGTAAGGTTATATTTGAGCATGCGGTGGAGGGTACAACCCGCTAGTTCTCTCCTGTCCCTGAAGGTCCAGAGGTCATTTAGAATGAAGTTAGTGATGATCGATGCTTCGACAGCAATAATACCGGTGTAGTACACATATTGTTCACCCCAGACCCTGTTCGAGGTAAGCAGCGCAAAGAGCCCTTCATTTACCCCCACACCTGTAAGACCTACGATGCAGAATTTTAAAAATCGTCCTGACTCCAATCTATGTACTTGGCGAGTCAAAAACATCCTTAGCAGCACGGCAAACCAGACCAAAACGTCCGATGGCTTTAGCTTGCTCTTCCCGATGGTTCTGTTGGTGAAAACGATAGGAACCTCTGCTATTTGTAGCCCGTGGTCTTTCACAGCAATAGCTGATCGCACAGCGAACTCATACTTGTCGGCAAGGGCCTCATCTACCACTACTTGGGCGCTTTCCTTAGTGTAAGCCCTAAAATAGGTGGTCACTTCGCTGGGTAACCCGAAGAGCAGACCGCAGAGGAGATTCGCCACGCGGCTCTGCAATTTCCTGAGGAAACCCCACCCAATGATCCCTCCTCCCTTTATATAACGGCTGCCCTGAACCATGCCTGCTTCCCCAGCCTGAATAGCATCTAACAGACGAGGGATATCTTTAGGATTGTGGGACATATCGGCATCCATGGTCACAATATGCTGGCAGTCGGTATGGGCTAGAGCCTTCCCCATGCCCTCACGGATCGCCGAGCCAATCCCCAGCTTGCCCGATCTGCGGTGAACCTCGATATTATCCCAGCGTTGTCCCATCTCCTCAACGATTACCGCCGTCCCATCCGGGCTGTTATCATCGACGATTATTATCCCATAGTCTCCCTCCAGAGCTTCCAGTTGCTCGATAAGGGTTTTAATATTTTCGGCCTCGTTATAGGTTGGGATAACAATTATAGTTTTAGCCATCATGAGGGCTTTCTAGCGACACTAAAGACCTTTTGGTAGCAGCGGACTTTGCGACAACTAGTCAATAACCGCCTTATCGCTTCGTGACCGATGTCTGATTCTATCAAACACTGTTTCGATGCTGTTCTTGATGTTGCGCAAAGTTGGCCTACCCAACCACCTCCATCTCCCCTTCCTCCAGTTCCACAGCAGGAATGCCAGCGCCGCGACGATGCTGATCACGGTAATAATAGCCCCTCGGTAGAGCCATTTCTGGCTCCTGAACTCTATGATTATCTCCATCTCCCCAGTATCCTCTATCCAAAAGCCATTTATAAACGTATGCAGCGGCACACTGGGATACATCTTCCCGTTCACGCTGGCTTCCCACAGCCTGTTGTATGAATCGGCGAAGCTTAGCATGAACGGCTCCGAGGCGCTGACCCTGACTCTGTACTTGGTGGGGTCGATCTTCTCGTATTCGATCACCTGGGCAGGAGATTCATCACCTACGAATATGTCATCCACGGTCTCATCGGCTTCCTCGACCGAGTAGAGCCAAACCACATCGAGATCGCATTGCCCTGAGTCAGGAGTTATCTGCAGAGTATATGTCCCTTTAGTCATATCTATATGGGACAAATAGACAAAGTCTAACTCGTTCGATGAAAGCGTGAAGTCCTGGTCGTCGATGCTAACCCGGGCGCTCCCATTCAACCTTACCGCCATCCGGTAGCTGCCGTCCCTGAGGATATCGATATCACGCCATGCCCGCGAACCCGTCGACAGGTTGAGCACCTCGCCATTGCTTGCGTTACCGGCATAAATGCCCGAAATCTCTGCACCCGAGCGATTGAGAGCGGATTCAGCCTCCCAGATATGGACGATTCGTTTGCCAATCAGTGTTTCATCCACCTGCGCTTGATATCGTTCCAGCTCATTGGGGGGAACCACCGCCAGCAAATTAACGGCGTTCAATCCTCTAACGTTCTGGATGCCGAGGGTGTGGCTCCCCTGCTGGAGGTCGAAGATGCCGATGTTTGTCCACCGCCACTCAACCGGCAGACCTTTAGTCGCTATCTCGCCTATCTGCACATCATCGAGTGATACCGTTATACCACTGTGGCCGGAGGTACTCTGGAGGTACCGAATCAGAATGTGGTAGTCACCGCTTTGATCCACCTCAAAAGGCATATACAGGGGATCATGCCCGTTGGTCCACACCAGTCTCTTATCATAGGTGAACTGCCGGCTCTCCAGACCCGAATTTTTCAAATAGAAATGCCACTGCGAAGAGCCCAGGTTCTTGGGTGAGGCCTTGGTCCACTTCGTGTCGTGGTGATCATCCACAACATCGTATGGCGAGATCATGTACTTCTCTTCCAGCTGAGACAGATAGATATCCACACTGTACTGGTTCGATACCAGGACGTCCGCCCCCGGCAGGTAATCGCTGTTCGTCACCAGCTGATCCAGGAAGAAGGTGGGTGAGCGGGTCATGTCATACGAATCGACAGCCAGGAGCGACAGCATAGTCTCCCATCCACCCTGAACCGCTACGCTCTGGGTGCTAGCCTCCACCTGCGAGGTATCCTTCGGATACTCGAAGACGTAATACGGTCCGAACTGCTGCACCTGCTCCAAGTCTTCCTGTCTTAACAGCTCAGCATAATTCATCGGCTTCGCATGTTCGCTTGTTGCAATCGCAACCAAGTACCTAGCGTTCCACACCGACAAGACCTCTCCGAAACGCACGGTGTTCGGCAACTCATTGTGGAGGTATACGTAGCCGTAAGGTGCCTGTCCCGGTTCCATATAAGACCCCGGCGGTGTCGATGGCTTGGGTGAGCCCCAGGAGTACGGCAGGTCGAGCCATAACATCTTAGTATCTGATGGGTCTCGCTTCACGAATTCCGCAACATCCATGAAAGTGTCACGCATCTTGATACCCACCTTCATCGGTGCCGGGTGTCCCGTCAGTAGAGGATATCCAGGGAGTAGCGAGACCGGCAGCAGGACAATGATGGAGATGGCAAATATGACCCATCCCATCTTTTTCCACTTTATCCTATCCCTTGCCCAACCCAGAAAGCTACTTATAGTAATGCCGAACAGCATAGAGTAGCAAAACATGAGGGGCATAAGCCACATAAGCGGAAGCCTGAATTGCCACCCGAAGAAAGACACAATCGGCGCATCAAAAACCAGCCAGTAGTAGACGTCGCCCAGCGGCGGGTTTATACCCTTACCCAAGAATATACATGCCAGCGCGAAAATCACTAGCCATATTATAAGCTTGCTGCGGCGAAACAGTATGGAGCTGAAGCCGATTATCGGAACCGCCAACAGCGCAGCTTCCCAGAAGGGAACTATGGAATCAGGAATCCAAAACAACTTGTCAAATTGATTCCATCCACAGTACTGAAGGCTGAATACATTAAACAGATCGGCGTTAGCACTGTAGCTTTCTACCACAGGACGGGAAAGTATATACAAGTCATTGGCAGTAGCCGGTGATCCTGTTGCAAGAGGTATTAGCCATAGGGAAGAGAATATAGGGTACAGTAGCAGAGTTAGCGCTATTAGCAGAAAAGATCTCTTCAGATAATCCCACCAGAATAGACGGGAGAAACCGGCAAAGAACCCGAGAAGAAGAAAGGGGAAATAATAGGGCATCCTCTCTGATGCGGACATTATCGATAGGAGTAATGCCAACAGAATGGATTTTTTAATAAATTCCGTTCTGTCGAATTGAAGGATCCCCCTGAAAGTAGTGTATGACAAATAAACCAAGAAAGGGAGGAGGGCATAGAACCACATATGGTACCATGTTGTAAGCCGATATATCACTACGGGATTGCACATAAAAATCAGCGATGCCAAAGTGGCAGCTATGAGCGGAACCTTGGCCGTTTTATGTCGGGGGGCAGTAAGCTTGAAGATTACGAAAAACATGGACATTCCCATGATAGTGAATGGGAGAAGATAGAGCAGACGCTGGGCAATCTCGGCGGGGAACGGATAAACCAGGAGATATACCATCATGTGATTAATGATTGTGGGGTACTGCCTGAACTGATCCCATGTAAAATACCAGGGATACAGCTCTGAGCTGTATGGCCACACCATCTCCCACATGTTGGCCAGACCGGGGGTAAATATGAAATCCCTTAGAAAGAAGAGGCCACCACCCAGCCCCAGCATAGCACCTATGAATAAGATGGTGAAGTTAGACAGCCTGCACCTGCGTCTCAGAGTTGAAAACAACATGACTAATAAGCCTGCCATCCGACTTAAAACCCTTAGCGAATGACGCCTTGAGGTGCTGGATATCCTGAACCTGCTGGTTAGGAATTCGTACACTCTCGACATCTCCTTACGCGCTCTCCAATGGCTCAATCCAGAATTTGTTAGTTCTTCTAATTAGACCTCATCCTCAATTTTCGCCATCTCCCAACTATTCTCCTCAAGCTTCCCTTAACTGTGGTATCGCAAATTCTGCTATCCTTTGATTCTTTCGATTGATTCCTGTTCTTCCTCCAGTTCCACAGCAGGAAAGCCAGCGTGGTCGCGATGCTAATCCCAGAGATGGTGGATCCATAGTAGAACATACGCTGGGTACTGAACTCTATAGTTATCTCCAGCTCCCCTTCGTCTTCTATCCAGAACCCGTTCACCACCGAGTTAATGGCCACACTGGGATATTCCCTGCCGTTCGCGCTGGCTTCCCACAGCCGGTAGTAGGTCTCAGCGAAGCTCAGCATGAACGGTCCTGAGGAGCTTACCCTGACTTTGTACTTGGTGGGGTTGATCTTCTCCCACTCGATAACCTGGGCCCCCTGGTCATCGGCAAAGATATCGTCCACTGTTTCTCCATTTACATCAGTAGAGTAGAGCCACACTACATCCAGGTGGCAGTCCTGCCCGCCAGTGGGAATTAGCTGCAGGTCATGTACCCCCTCCTCCATATGTAGGGGGTTCAGATAGGCAAAATCCAGCTCGTTCGACGTTAGCGTGAAGGTCTGATCATCCATGCGCACTTGGACACTGCCTTTCAGCCTCACCGCCAGCCTGTAGTTGCCTTCTCTGAGGATGTCGATGTCCCGCCACGCCAGTGAAACCGGCGACATGTTGAGCACCTCACCGTTGCTTGCGCTGCCAGCGTACATACCCGAAGAATCCGCGCCCGAGTAGTTTAAAGCTGATTCGGCTTCATAGATGTGGATGATCCGTTTATCGATAAGCGATTCTTTCACTTGTGCCTGGTATCGCTCTAGCTCATCGGTGGGAACCACAGCGAAGAGGTTGACCGCGTTGAGACCCCTGACGTTCTTAATACTGAGGGTATGGCTCCCCCGCTGGAGGGTAAAAGTGCCGATGTCCTCCCACAGCCATTCGGTTGTCTTACCTTTGGTCGCCACCTCGCTGATGGGCTCATCATCGAGGTTAACCTGTATACCGCTGTGGCCAGTGGTACTCTGGAAATATCTCACCAGGATGTGATAATCGCCGTCCTGATCCACCCCGAATGGCATATTCAGAGGCACGTGGCCGTTGGTCCATACCAGTCCTTCACCATAGTCCTGCTGCCAGTTTTCCAACCCAGCGTTTCTCATATAGAAGGGCCACGCTCCGCCCTGAAGCCCCGCTGTCGAAGCTTTGATCCAGCTCGTCTCGGGATCGGGGTCCACCCAATCAAATGGCTTGACCATATACTTCTCTTCCAGCAGGGACATATATAGATCCAAACTATACTGGTTCGACACCAGGGTATCAGCCTCATCCAGATAGTCACTGCTCTTCGTCAGCTGGTCCAGAAGTACTACGGGGTACTGCTCCAGATCGTAGGAATCGGCGGTGAGCAGCGATAGCATATGGTCCATACCCCCTACAACCGCCACGCTGTGGGTGCTGACCTCGACAGGTGATGACTGCTCCTCATTTTGATAGATATACAGATGGTAGTATTCTTTATCGTCTACGGAAAAAGGTAAGATCTGGTGCACCAGATCCAGATCTTCCTGCTGTGAGATATCAGCAAGCATCTCTGCACGGACCTCTTCAGCATACTGTCGAGCTTGATAAACATAGTATTTCACATTCCAGATCGACAGCAGCTCCCCTATCCTAGTCGTCTTTGGCATAGCATCTCGGACAAATACATACCCCCTGAGCACCAGACCTGGCCTAAGCTGGCCTCCTGTTGGCTGCGTTGGTTTGGGCGAACCCCAGTAATAGGGCTGAGGGAAGTAGAATATCTTAGAAACCGAGGTATCCTGTTCCATCCAATCATTGAAATCCTTGATATAGCCAACATACGGAGATATCTTTGGCCTCAGGTGACCGGTAAGGTCTCCGGTCAGCAATGGGTACCCGGGGTATAGCGGTGCAGCAATGAAAATCAGGATAGAGAAGACGAACAGTATCTTGCCGACCTTCCTCCACTTGATCCTATCCCTAACCCAGCCCAGGAAAAAGCTGATGGTAAAACCGACCAGAATGCAGTAGCAGCCAGCCAGCGGAATCAGCCATTTATGGGGCCAGCGGAACTGCCAGCCGAAGGAGGATATCACCGGCGAGTCGATAGTAAACCATTCATAAAACCCCTCAAATGGCGGCTTGGTTCCTTTACCCAGGAACATGAACGCCAGGGCGAAAATACAAAGCCAAATGATGAGCTTGCTACGGCGCAACAGGAGGGAGCCAAAGGCAATCACTGGTATTACTACCAGCGAGGCTTTCCACCAGAACAACATGGATTCGGGTATCTTGAACCACTCCCAGAACTGGTGCGTTGAAGTATGTGCTGAGACGGTGAATGATTCGAACAGGGAGGTCCGTAAACCCAGAGTTTGCACCAGATTGCGGGAGAACACGGTAGAATCGCTGATGGATGCCGACGACCCCATGGCGATGGGGAGCAGCCACACCGCTGAGAACGCCACGTACAGCACCAGAATGAGCCCCCCAAGCAGGACCGATCTTTTCAGGTAGTCCAGTGCCGGGCGGGAGAAACCAGCGAGTAAGGCGAGGAGCAGGAAGGGGAAGTAGTAGGGCAACTGGGGAGAGGGAGACATAAGGAACAGTATCAGCGCTACCAGTATCGATCTCTTAATGAACCCCCACCTGTTAAGCGAGAAGACATCCCTGAAAGCGGTGTATGAGAAGTAAACCAGCAGCGGTATGAAGGCGTAGAACCACAGCAGGTACCAGTGCATGATATTGCTGATAATTATGGGGTTCAGCACAAAAAACAGGGTGGCCAGTGTGGCTGCTATCAGCGGGACCCTTCCCGTTTTGTGCCGGGGCAGGCTCAGCTTGAAGGTGGAGAAGAACATCGACAGGCCCATGATGATAAAGATTATTACGTAGAGCAGGCGTATCCCCAGCTGAGCGGGGAAGGGGTATATCAGCATGTACCCCAGCATCTGATTGAGGACTACCGGGGCCTGCTGGAACTCATCCCAGGTATAGTGCATAGGGTACAAGTGGGAGCTGTAAGGCCAGATGAGGTCAGAGTAGTTGGGTACGCCGGGATTAAAGATGAAGTGCCGAAAAAAGACCAGACCTGCAGCCAGTCCGAGTGTAGCCCCTATCAGGCAGATGTTGAAGTTCGATAACCGCAGCCGCGGTTTTACCACTCTTACAACAGCCGCCAGGAAACCTGCTGCCAGCTTAAGGGGTGCTAGCGTACGGCGAAGGATGGTGAACGATGGCCTTAACCTGCCTTTCGGGCTGAAAATCCTGAGCCGGGGGCGCACGATAGAGCCAGCCGACTCCCCTATCCGACGGATTTGCAGATTGGGTAACTTCACCTGATCCTCGATCTTAAACCAAAATACACAGCACTGTGTAAAATCGTGTTCAGATTATAACACATTATAGAGCGATATTGTAGAACGAGGGAACCCGATTGTTTTTCAGCAGTATCTAAAGGCGGGTGTGTATATGCTTGGATGAACCGTCCATGTGTATATAGATATATGCTGGTGAGACGACATCACGACTATCGTGGCATAGAATATATATGCCGACCTTATTAGCTCCTGGCAACCAGGACCACGCCAACACAGATCAAGGCAATACCCATCCATCTCAATACTGAAACACTCTCGCCGAAGAGCCACCAGGAGAACAGGGCTACCAGTATGTAAGATATCGCCATGAAGGGATAGAGCTGGCTCAAGGAATCGGCTTTCGATACCGCCAGCATCCAGCACAGCGCCGTTACTACCACCAGGGAAATGGCGGCGAGGATGTAGCCGTTGCTGAAGGCTTTAACAAAAAAGGAGCCCAGCTCGCTCAGGCTCGACGGGAAGGGAACTATCTGCAACCCTTTCTTCAACAGCAGCTGCGCCCCGCTCATGGCGCATACCGATATTAAAACCAGCAGGTAGACAATGCCGCTCATGTTTATTCTCCTTCGCTTGTTTGATCAGAAATACGTATCTCTGCCCTAACCGCAGTCGGCGCAGGATTCCTTCACACCCTCAATGACATACTCGATCTCTTCGGCAGTCAGCTTGGGGTACAGGGGAAGGGTGATGGTGCTGTCCCCTATCTCCTCGGCAACGGGGAACGTGCCCCGTTTATAGTCGTAGTTCTGCCGGTAGTAGCTCAACAGATGGATCGCCCTGAAATTTACGGCGACCCCAATGCCCTTTTCCTGCAGCCTCTCTAAAACCATATCCCTCTTGCCAGTGGGGACCAGGATAGTGAACAGGTGCCTCGCGCTCCTCAATCCGGGCAGCACCTGCATGCAGCTAACGCCGGGAACACTCTTAAACGCCTGCTCATAAGTTCTGCAGATCTCCTCACGCCTTGCTAAGTTTCGCTCGATATTGTCGATCTGGTTCAGCAGCAGGGCCGCCTGGATGTTGTCCATGTTGTACTTCCAGCCGAGGAGCTCCATATCCCAGTGCTCATATCTCTTGGTGTACCTGTCAGCGGCGCCCTTGCTCATTCCGTGAAGCCTCAGCTTCTTTAAAGTGTCGGCGATCTCCTCGTTATTGGTGCTTATCGCTCCCCCCTCGCCGGAGGTCATATTTTTGGTGGCGTAGAAGCTGAAACAGGCGGCATCGCCCAATCCTCCGGGCCTCACCCCATCCCTCACCGCCTCAACAGCATGGGCTGCATCCTCGATGATGGCAAGGCGGTGCCTATCTGCGATATCCCTGATCCTCTTCATGTCGCAAAGCTGCCCGTAGAGATGCACCGGGAGAACCGCCTTGGTCTTCTCTGTGACGGCGCCCTCGATCAAGTTGGCGTCGATATTACCGGTATCTCTCTCGACATCTACAAAGACGGGCATTGCCCCCGCGTGAAGTATCGCGTTGGCGGTGGAGATGAAGGTCATCGGGGTGGTGATCACCTCGTCGCCGGGGCCGATGCCGAAGGCGAGGAGGGAGAGCTGCATGGCGGCGGTGCAGGAGGTTACCCCTACGGTATGCTTGCATCCCAGATAGCGGGAGAATTTACCCTCGAACTCGGCGACCGTCTCCCCGGTGGTAAGGAACAGGGAATTCAGCACTTTGACCGCGTTGTCGATGTCTTGCTGGGTGAGATTGTGTTTATAGAAATCTACTCTCATAGTTTGTACCGTCCTTTAATTTACGGCAGATCAGTAGCATAGGAGCAAGAAAAGGGTTGGCAATTTTAAACATATCTACCTGAAATCCAATGTCTGACAGTATTTTCTTCCATTCCTCAGGCTTGCGGAAATTACTTCTGGAGAAATACAGCAATATATCGGCCAGATAACTAGCCCAGTATTTGTAAAATGGTCTGGCCGATGTGTCAACTTCGGATATCAGTAGCACTCCCCCGTTCTCTAAGCTATCGAATACATTGCGCAGAATCAAACCTTGGTCTTTTCTCGGGATATGATGAAGGAAATCCGTCATCACCACTCCGCTGCACGGCGGCGGAGACCATGTCTTCGCGTCCTCGACCGAGAAGCTAATGTTCTCCCTCTTACCTACGGTCTTCTGCGCCGCCTCGATCCTTGCCGGGTCATTATCGATCCCCATCACCCGGCTCCGGGGGAAACCCAGGGCAAGGTAGTTCCCCAGTATGCCGCGACCGCAGCCCATGTCGATCAGCACCCCCTCCGCAGGCAGGAGCTTCTGGTAATAATCGATATCCAGACGCCACAGCCTCACCTTGGCATAAATTTGTTGATAAATACTGACGTTTGAATATAGATCCATTACCCTATCTTTGAGATCACGGTCCCTTACTACAGGTCTCCCTTTCTTCTCAGCGATTATTAGCAAGGTAGACCCAAAGGGCAGTCTCATATATCTCACCAGATATTTCTCCAGCCGCAGGATAACCCTGAATACTTCATTGATAACTGGTATAGTCTTGAGCTCAGGGGAGGTCATTATATCCCGCTCCGGGTCTCTCTTCCACAGGAAATGGCTGACTGTCCTGGTGAAAAGCAACACCGGGAACAGGAAAAACATGGAATAGGACATCTTCCTGACAGCAAACCCATTCCATTCGAGTTTATCAACCAGTTCATCCCTGTTATATCTCCGTTTATGGTTGGCGCGCTCATCGAAATAGCTCCACAGGAACTTGTGCGACGGGACCGTCAAGATCAGATCTCCCCCGGTTTTCAATGCTCGGTTAATCTCCGCCAGCGCCTTATCGTCATCCCCAATGTGCTCCAGCACGTCGAAAACGCCGATAAGGTCGTACTCGTCGTGGAAAGGGAGCGATAATGCATCCACCTGATACAGGGTAACCAACGAGGCTTTCTGGCGGCAGAATTTGAGAGTGTCTAGGAAGATATCCCCTCCCTCCACGTTTACTCCGTGTTGCTGCAAGTAGGCAAGTACGTTACCGTTGCCGCAGCCAATCTCGAGCATCCTAGCCTTCGACAGATCGGGGGAATATCTTTTTAGGAAATCCAGTATCAGCTCCTTTCTGCTAACATACCAAAAGTGTTTATTCTCTTTCTTGAATTGCGATTCAACATCTGAGGCATCAGATCTGTCTGCTGTCAGGTTCGAGTCAGCAAATGAGGGGATGCCATCAACTACGGGGTAGGAGCTATTACAGCCCCTGCAAAGGTAGTTGTTGTCCGTTTTCTTCAGTAGCTCGCTGCAGCGAGGGCAATACAATCTCTGGCACATGTTCCGGCCGGTTTAGTGGTACTCGATTTTGCCTTCCTTGGTCTTGATAGGGACGTGCCTCATCCACAGCAGCTTCTGCCACCAGTCCCGGTTTTGCCGATACCACTCTATGGTTTCATCGAGACCACGGTTGAAGTCCGTCTCCGCCTTCCAATCCAGTATGCTGAGGGCTTTGTCGGTGGAGGAAATATGCCTGTCCACCTGGCCAGGGCGGTCTCCCATATGGGTGATCAGGGACTGCGGTTTATCCAGCTTGGCCAGCACCATGTCGGCAATGGCACTGATAGCGGTGTCTTTGCCAGTACCTATGTTTATGACCTGTCCCTTGACCTTATCCAGACCGACATGCATAACCCTGTCCAGCGCTTGGCATACGTCCCTTACGTAGACCCAGTCCCTCGTGCTCTGACCCGAGCCGTGGACGGTCAGCGGCTCATCAAGCAGAGCGCTGGTGATGAAACGCGGAATGACCTTCTCCAGGTGCTGGTTAGGCCCGTAATTATTAAATGGTCTGATAATGATGGCGGGGATGTCATATGTAACCCAGTAGGAGTAAACCAGCCTGTCGGCCCCTGCTTTGGCGGCGGCGTAGGGGGTGGTAGGATTCAGCGGATGCTCTTCACTCATCGGTGTCTCCGATGCCGTCCCGTAGACCTCGGAGGTGGAGATGTGGATAAACCTCTCCACCGAATCGTAGTTCTTCAACACAGCATTGGCTACAACCTGGGTACCCAGCACGTCAGTCTTGAAAAAGATAGTATTATCGAAGATCGAACGAGCGACGTGTGACTCGGCGGCGAAATGAACGATAACATCTGCCTTTGATACCAGGTCATCGACCAGTTCCCCGTTCCTCACGTTGCCGTACCAGAACGAGAAGCGGGAATCGGACTTGATCCTCTCCGTGATGTTCTCTATATTGCCGGCATAGGTCAGCGCATCGAGGACGGTGATGTGATAATCGGGATAACCATCGAAGAGGTACTTCACGAAGTTGCTGCCGATGAAACCGGCTCCGCCCGTTATGAGAATCTCTTTCATAGTGTTATCAAGCCTCCCAAATGCTGGTTACGCTGTATCGAATCCCCCTCGCTACAGATATGAATCGATGCCCTTCTTATAGAACCTCACCGGGGAGCCGACCCACACCTCACCCGGCGGGATGTTGCGGTTGACAAAGCTGTTGGCTCCGACAACAGCGTTCTCCCCTATCTCGATACCGGGCATAACCACCGAGTTCGCCCCCAGTTTGCATCCCCGCCTAAGGACAACCTGCCCGCTTTTCTTATCAATGGATGAGTGACTCAGAATGGAGCAGCCGAAGCCTATCTTGACCCCACTCTCTATTTCGACCCCGTGGCGCGCATCTATCATTGTGAATGTGCCAATCTCGACATCTTCACCCAGCTTGAAATTCTCCCGGTGACTAACCCGCCATCCCCATTGGGTCATGCCCAACTTATCGAACTCGGGCTCTACCCACTCGCGATTCTTTTTATTCGCCATCGCGCTCGCCGTCCCCCCACAGTTTATCACGGATTATATACTCCGGCCTGTTCTTGACACCCTTGTTGACCCTGCCGATATACTCCCCCAGTATCCCCAGGCAGAACAGCTGAATACCGGCGAATACGGTTACCAAGATAACGATGGTGGCGAACCCGGGAACCTCTGACCCGTACGTAAAATACCCGATCAGGTAAACCAGCGCCAAGAGAACCCCGATCAGGCCCAACAGGAAGCCCCCGAAGATCGCTATCTTGAGCGGCATATCGGTGAATGAAACCAGCATGGTGACCCACATCGCCACCAGCTTGACCGGGTTATATTTTGTTTTGCCCGCCTGTCTGGCGAAATGTCCGACCTCTACGGTTCCCACCCTATAGCCCATCCAGCACAGCAGGCCATCGAGGAATTTACTCTTCTCATCGAGCGACCTCAGTTGCCTTACCGCCTCACCACTCACCGCCCGAAAACCGCTCAGGTTAGTTACAGGGACGGGCATGATCCTGGACAAAACCCACTTGCTGAAGGCGGAACCGGCCCTCCTGAAGGCGGAGTGCTGTCGTTTACGGAATACCCCGAAGACCAGTTCGTAGCCCTCATCCAGCTTGTCGAGCAGCTTGGGAATCTCTTCCGGGGGATTCTGCAGGTCGGCATCAATGGTGATCACCACATCGCCACGGGCGTGGTCGAACCCGGCGGTGAGTGCCGGGTGCTGCCCGAAGTTCCGGGTGAAACTAATGAGTTTAACATTGCGATCCTGTCTGCGCAGGCCTTTGAGGACCTGTAGCGAGTTATCCGTGCTGCCATCGTCAATGAAAATTATCTCGTAGGGCTCCCGCAGCTCCTGCATTACACTCGTCAGGCGGCTGTGGAGCGTTTCCAAGGTCTCCTCTTCGTTATGCACCGGAACGATGACGGAGAGCTTGATGCCTTCTGCTTCGGTGTTTTCCATTTTGACCGGAATCTCTCCTGTTAATACTGCTCTAGCTTCTACCTCGAATATGGCTGATATTAAACCTGTAACCCTAATATGTCAAGCAAGCACATACGGCATCTATGTCAATTCAACCCCTGTAGCCGATATAGATGGTCTGACCATGTTCAGATATTCATACAAAAGATACACCCTCATATTTAAGCGTTCTGCTGCGTTACAAGGCATCCTCGGCGCTGGCGCCGCCTGTAATCCCTCTGGTGTTTCGGCCTATTATCGAAATTGTGGGTGATAGCCACGGTAAATAATAGGTCGCATACCTGGTAAACGTCTTGAAGAAACCCGGCCCCGGTATCCAATAGAAACCCAGACCCCTTGTTATATACCGCCAGCCTGTTTTACCTTTCCTCTGATTTAAGTGCCTAGCGAGACCTGCAACAGAATATCTCAGGATATGCGTGGGGTCTCTTTTAAAATGCGGGCTTGCCGGGTTGGGCATCGTAACCAGTATTGTACGCCGGCATACGCGCTCAATCTCGCCGAAAATATCGAAGGAAGGCATATGCTCTACTATCTCCGAACCCCAGACACATTCGAAAGCGCCATCCTTGAACGGGATCGCCATGGCATCCGCCATCACCGCTTCAAACCCCTGTTGCTTTATCGTTTCACATAGCTCCCGGCCAATATCAACAGCAACTACCCGTTTGGCCTTGCGCGACAGATAGGGTAAATAGCCACCGTCACCGGCTCCCAGATCGAGCAGGTTATCGCAGGGGGGAATGTTACGCCTGATGAGGTCCAGCTTGCGCGGCTCCACCGGTTTTATTCCCATTGGTACTGCCGATCTACTTCCAGGAGCTTTCTACCTGGGCAGCGATCCTTTCCACTACCCGCACCACCTCTCTGCCCTCTTCTGCTGTGACTGGCAATTCGGTGCCCTCTCTCATACTCTGGATGAAGCGACGGATCAGGGTCTCGTGGCCGGTAGCATAGCGACCCGAGATTACGTTGAAAATAGCGGACGCCGTACCGCCAAGCAATTGAAAGCCCTGCCTGATGTTCTCTATTACATGCGAGCCGTATGTCTCTTCCCCGTAACCAAACTCGGTCATTACCGAATTTATCACATCCAGATGCAGGCTCTTCCTGGTACCGAAGATGTCGATAAGCACCTTGTTTTTAGCCCAGCTACACGAGACCGTTACCGTGCATATGCCCTTCTCGCTATCCAGTATCACCCTCAGTTCATCAGAATTGATCCAATCGTATTTCGTGAACTTCCTGGTATGTACCGCTACCGGCTCCACATCACCCAGGAACGCCCGGGCTAAGTATATCGTGTGCGGCAGGACCTCACCGAACAGGCCACCAGGCAGCTTATGATACCAGTGGTCCTTATTGGCCAGCTCTCGATTAGTTCTGGGCCAGGGACATCTGATATCTATTCCCCTTACCTCACCGAGACTACCTTCGTCGATTATTTCTAGGGCTTTAAGCACCGTAGGTGCGAACAGGTTGTTGTGTACCACACAGAGCTTCAGTCCCTTCTCCTGCATAAGTTTAACAACCCTGTCTGCCTCTTCGACGCTCTCCGCTATTGGCTTCTCCACCAGGACATGGCACCCTGCCTCCAGAGCCTGGATTGACAGCGGGGCATGAGCCCTCGGTGAGACGGTGATATCGGCTACGTCCAATGCCTCCTTTTTAAGCATCTCAGAGAAATCTGCATAGAACTTAGCGACGCCGAATTTTTGCGCTACCCGTTCTGCCAGTTCAACATTAGCATCGCATAATGCTACAACCCTGACGTCTTTCATCTTGAGCAAATATGGTAAGTGGCGTTTCTGAGCTACCCCACCACAGCCGACTATGCCTAACCTTAGAGGTTCCTGTGCTGCCATCGATCACACTCCTATCTCAAGCGCATGTATTTATCTAAACCGCCCGTCAATTCCACTACTTATCACCCTTCCAATGGGTCAACAATTCCCCATGCCGTCTCAAACCCCACCTCATAGCAATCGCTACCTTCACCATTCTAAATATAAAGATAATATCCTCCCCAGATTTGACCTTGCGCATAAGCTTTAACGGGTTCAAGTATCTCCGCATACGCCTGCTCAGTATCCCAGCGTAGGCTTCAGTCCTTATCCTGTTCAATTCCCCCCTGGAAAGGTATTTGGTATCCCATTCGGCCTTATTGACCGACCAGCGCTCAATATCATCCGGCAGCAGTCCCTCCTGACATACTATATCGTTAAGCTTGGTCCCCGGATACGGCGTGGCGATGTAGAGATGAGCAAAGTCGAGATCGGAGGTGATGGCGTAGTCCACTGTTGCTTTAACCGACTCCATGGGCTCGAAGGGGAAACCGATAATGAAAGTGCCATGAGTCCAGATGCCGCAATTATTCGCCCATTTGATCGCTCGATTGACCTTCTCCAGGGGTATCCGCTTGCCGATGAACTTCTGCGTCTCCGGCCATGCCGATTCTATTCCGAAGGACAGCCTCCAGCAACCGCTCTGCCTCATCTTCTTCACCAGCTCCGCATCCAGGGTATATATCGCCACCCCATTGGGTGTGCACCATCGGATATCAAGCTTGCGATCGATTATCTCATCGCAGATAGCCATTATCCGGTCTCTATCCAAAGAGATATTATCATCCTGGAATGCGACCTCGCCGATGTGCCAGTTCTTCACTAACGATTCTATCTCGTCTACCACATTGGCTGCAGAGCGCGCCCTCCACTCGAAGCCCCAGATGCCGTGGATCGAGCAGAAGACGCACCTACCGGGACACCCCCTGCTGGTAGTCATGTTCAGGCGCGGCGGCCGCATCGCCCAGTCATTCATGTAGTATTCGCCCTTATGGAGGTACACCTCCATCGGCAACAAATGATAAGCTGGAAACGGTATGCTGTCCATGTCAGCGATGAATGGGCGTGCCGGATTGTGCAGTACGTTCTCCCCATTCTTCACTACCGTTCCCTCCAGGCGGTTAAGCCTCGATTTGTCGCTGAAGCTCTCGGCTATCTCCAGAAGCGTCGCTTCGCCCTCGCCCTTCACCACCATATCGACGTTTTCATCCATCAAGACCTGTTCCGGAAGCGCCGTGGTGTGGGCGCCGCCGAACACCACCAGTATCTCCGAGTCTACCTCCTTGACCAATCTGGCGACGTGATGGGAGTCTGAGGCGGTCTCGGTGAAGGCAGCGCTTACCCCCACTATCTGGGGGGCAAAGTCACGTATGTAATCCTTGATATCCGAGTCGTCTAAACCCACCCGCACGTAATCGCCTTCCCGCTTGATGTCCCTCACCCCGGATGCTACTGCGTCCAGGATGCGCACCTCGTAGCCAGCCTTTGCGACGTATGCCGCCAGGTAGGCCAGCCCCAGTGGAGGTTCCAGGGAGGGGGCCTCCACTATGGGCAGTGTGAGCGAAGGATGTATGAGGAGAATCCTGACATCCTTCGCTTTCGTCTGGGAGCTACTAGTATCACTCATTATCAGATACCCTTAAAGGCTTGAGCCTTCCTGCAAGGTAACCGGCCGCCGCCGCCGATATTTCCAACACCTGCATAAACATCATCCCCAAGGCCAGGGTCGGGTGTTTTACCATCTTACCCCAATGTTTGATGAATGTCACCCTCAGGAACAGCCACCTCACATTACTCTCACCACGATGGGTCCTCAGGTACCGATGAAGCGTTTTGCCGTAGAGGTACTTCTTCCTCATCAAACGGAGTATCCTCGCCCGTCCCTCGTTATGCCGGATAACTGCTGCTGACTGGCTCATTTTCCCGCCGCTGTTGACAACCCTGAAGTGCAGGTCGCGGTCGTCGAAGCCCACCAGTCTCTCATCGAATCCATGGACTGTATCGAAAGCACTTTTATCGAAGAAGCGGGCCAGCGCCATGGTCTCCTCATCGTTATAAAACGACCTCTCCAATGCCTTGCATCTGGTCCAGAAGCCCTCGCCGAAGGACACCTCGGGTATGGTCACCGCCTGGGCCCCCTCGCGTTGCACCCTGGCCACGCAGTCCGCCACCACATCCGGGGTCAGCTCCATATCCGAATCGATAAACAGGAGATACTCCCCACCAGCCTGTTGAGCCCCGAAATTGCGCTGGGGGTTTCGCTCCGGCCCCTTAAGCAGCAGCTTGAAACCGAAACCCTCGGCGATCTTCGCCGTCGCGTCGGTGCTGTAGTTATCTACAACGATAACCTCAATATTGGAATAGGTCTGGTCTCTGATCGATGCCAGACATTTATCTATAGTCCCTTCGTTATTCTTGGTCGGCACTATTACCGATACCAACGGGCCTTCCCCCATCTACTGCTCCTCCTATCGCCCTGATAAAGCCCTCAGCACTATTATCCCAGTTAAACCTAGATGCCCATGTTATTGCATTCTGAGTTAGCCTCTGTCTCAAACCAGCATCCTTGAGAACCCTGCTTATAGCCTCGGCAAGGTCATCTATCTTACCTTCAGTCACCAGCAAACCAGTTTCGCCATCTCTTATAGAATCCCTCAACCCGGGAACATTATAGGCAATGGCCGGGGTCCCGCAATTGTTAGCCTCGATGACCGTAATCCCCCACCCCTCTTTCAGCGAAGGGGTCACAAAGACCCAGGCTTCACCAAGTATTTTCTCCTTTTCCTGATCCGACACCTCGCCAACAAGCCTGACTGATTGCGACAGGCCCAAGCTCTCCACAAGATCTGCAAGCACAGAGTAATCACCCCTACCGGCGATGACCAATTCGGAATTTGGCATATCTACATTGACTTGGGCGAAGGCTTTTACAAGGTGGTCAAGTTGTTTGTAATCTTTAATCCTGCCGAAATAGGCTACAGATGGATGGAAGCTCTTATTATGCGGTTTTCCAGCGGCATCCTTGACATTTTCTATGCCACAATAGACAAGGCTTATATTCTTCTGCGGTATTCCAAACCGGATAACCTCATCCTTAGTACTATCGGATATAACGACCACTGGTACTCGACGGTAAACAATTGGTATCATTTTCTCGGCAACAAGACCGATAAGAGATAGGGGGAAGGGAAGTTCCCTGAAAAATATCTCCCTGCCCACAATGTGGAAGATAACCGCAATCTTTGGTCTCTTGACGAATAGCGGGGTGAAGAAGGGCACACCATTAATACCATCGACAACCACATCGAAGCGCTCTTTTCGGAGGGCTAACAGGTAACTGAGGATAAAATACGGATACAGAGTAAACGAGCCACCCCGGCGAATAACCTTTATGCCCGCTATTTCGTCTCTGGGACTACTCCCTGAATATCTGCGACAAAATAGAAAGACTTCATGCTCTCTGGCAAGCCTTCTTCCTATCTGATGCAAATAGGCCTCAGCGCCGCCCGCAAGCGGGTCCCTGATATCCCTCCAGTTCAGAATGAGGATTTTCATCGCTGTTTCACTGCTCTATAGACTGCTTTTTAAACATCCAACGCAAGGGGCTATCCAGCATTCTTACCTTAAGCATGGCGAAGAACATCTCGGGAATGACCCACTGCAGGTTGAGGGTGGATTGAGGCCGGTTCTCCCACACTATGGGTACCTCTGTGATGCTGTATCCCCTCTTTTTAAGCCGGTATAGAAGTTCGACATCAAAGGCAAATTTGGCGGTCTCCAACTCGCCCATAACCTCATCGATTGCCCGCTTGGCGAACACCTTGGCCCCGCACTGGGTATCCCTGAAAGGAAGTCCGAAAAACAACCTGACCAGCAGGTTGAAACCCCTGCTCGCTACCCTCCTGGCAAATCCCTGTTTGACCAGCACCTTCGACCCCGGCATCCATCTCGAGCCGATAACAGCTTGATGTTCTCCCAGCGCCTGCACCAGCTTGAACAGCTCTGCCGGGCCAGTAGCGCCGTCGGCATCAACGAAGGATAAGATATCCCCCTGCGCCAGTTTGAACCCCTCTATTACCGCCCCACCCTTGCCGATGCTGCCCTCGTAGACCTGACTCCTGATCACCGGATACCTGTTGCAGCACTCTTCTACTATAGATACCGTATTGTCCGAGCAATCGTTCGGCACTACTAGAATCTCGAAATCCTGACTATACACCTCGCTGAAATAGGCGACATAGTCCTCCAGGGTTTTCGATATCTCCCTCTCCGCATCGCGAGCAGGGATAATGATCGATAGTGTTCTACCCATCTGATACCTCGTTGGTCATAACCTGAATCGGCGGAGCGTGTTTCTTGACCCAAAACAGATAGAAGGCTATCACCGCGATAAGGCAAACCGCCGACGACACCAGTACCACATTCACCACTTGGGAGATATCGCCGTGGAAATATAATATCAAAACGACTTGTAAGAAGGCTGTTACCACAAAGGGATATGCCACCCTGATACGGTTAATCGACAGGAAGTAGTTCATTATGATATATGAAACGGCGAACAAGAGCATTGCCACTGCATATTTAAAAAGATGATCTACGGCCAAGGGATACTTAAGCGCACCGGACTCATACTTGCCGAGGAAGCCGAGGACAAACTCCGGATCAATCCAGTAGATGGCCACCACCGCACCGGAAATCAACAGCGTGAGCAATACGCCCATTAACAAAACAGGCCTGTGGCTTTTCCCCATCTCGTGAAGCCCGGAGGACTTGGGAAACATCGCCAGTGCAATGCCCATCGGGGCGAAAAGGGCAGCCCGACCCAACGCTGCGATAGCAGCGTAGTTACCCGCTTGCTCCGCGCTCAGAAAACGTTTGACCAAGACAATATCGATATTGGTTAATACCGTATAGGCGAGTATGGCTACAAAGGACAGCCCAAGGTATGAACGGAACCCAACGATAGCCACCTTATTCGCATTCCCGCCTCGCAGATCCTTAAGCAAGGAAAGAGTAATAGCAAAGATGATGATGAAGGCGATAAGGAAGGGAAGCAAGCCACCGTATAAGCCGAACCCGAGCTTGATCAGTAAGATAGCGAGCAACAGCTTCAGCAAAGCCCATAGGGTGGTAGCCCAGCCCAGTTGGGAAAATCGCTGAAGACCGTTAAGGGTTCCGTAATTCACCGGGACGGCAAAGGCCAGTATCAAAGCCGAGAACAGGGTAAGAGGATACCAGTAATTACCTATCCTGAGGAAGCCCGAGATGATCGGGCTTAGCAGAGCTGCCACAATAAATACCACTACACCGATTACTAATGTACGCTTTAGGTGAAGCCGCCATAGATTGCTGACTGCCTTCATATTTCCTTCCGCGTGATATTTGGAAACGAATTTAGCCATCGCTGTACGTATAGCTAAAGAGAAGATCGAGACTATAAGGAATAGTGAAGTCAGGCTCATCAATATGCCGTAATCTTCAGGCTGCAGCATGCGGCCCATGGCCAGCTGATACAGATAATTGAAAAGCCCCAGAGCGAAGCCAAAGGCGGCCATCAGAATGCCATGCCGCGCCATGTCATCCGATTTGATTCGCTCAATGATAAGTGTTGATCTACGAAGCATACCAACCCACGGTTGCTAAAGATATATACGTAGAAATAGATTGTAACACCTTACGACAAAAGCCTCAAGGTCTAAATAGAAAAAGGGTTGCTTCCGTTACAGGAAACAACCCTCAATCGAGGTCGAATTATTCTACTTCTCCCGTTCGACAACGGTGGCAATGCCGACACCCTGAATACTGGACTCCTCCTGGAGCCCCCATCTAAGGTTGTTGCGTACCATCCAGTGAACCATCTCAACAAAGTACAGAACTCCACTGCATCCGGTGGGATTCCCGATGGCGATCGATCCACCGGTGGGATTTATCCTGGGGTCATCAAAGGCGACGTCGAACTCCCTGCAGAAAGCCAGCACCGGTGCGGCGAAGCCCTCCAGACACTCCCAGACCTCAACGTCTTTCATGGTTATGCCGGCACGATCCAATGCCTTCTTCATTGCTGGAATGGGGGCCAAGAACTGGAAGAACGGATCACCGCCGGCCATGGCCGTCGCCCTTATGGTAACCATAGGCTCCAGTCCCAGCTCTTTTGCTTTATCCTTAGACATCAGCATCACTGCCGCTGCGCCATCGGCTATGCTGGAGGAACTGGCTGCGGTAACCTGGCCTCCCTCCTTAAATCTGGGCTGCAGCTCCTGTATCTGTGCCCAGGCAGCTTCCGGGTCGTCCAATGCAATCTCGCGCGGCGGCTCGTCTTTGTCCACCATCTGGGGGCCTGAGCCGTTCTGCGATACTGAAACCGGTACTATCCGCTTCCTATACCACTCAGTATTCCTCATCTCCTTGACCGCTTTCTGGTGGCTCCACAAGCCGTATCGATCCATCTGCTCTCGATCGAGCCCATATTGATCGCCGATCACTTCAGCGGCCGTGCCCGGCATGACATAACCGCCCCTCTTCTCAAAGTTGGGGTGAGTGACCATGGGGTATCCGCCCTTTATTGCCGATTCGAGGACCGCCATCAGCGGATAGCGGCTCATGTGCTCCAAGCCAGCGGCAATCATGATATCGCCGCAGCCAGACATGATCGCTTGGGCCTGTGAATTGATCGCCTGCAGCCCGTCGGCTGTCAGTCCCCAACCTGCCACCTCTTCGGGGAGGCCGGAGACAAGCACCGTCATCCTCCCGATCATAGACTGTTCACCGATGGGGCTCTGGCAGGATACCGCGCAGTCTTCAATCTCTGCAGTGTCGAACTTCGGGCTCTTAGCCTTGATTCTGTCAATAAGTCCGATAACGGCGGCTTCTATGAGGTACTGGGCCGAAAGATCACCA
>CAYUWM010000012.1:3078-35749 GCA_964448395.1 uncultured Dehalococcoidales bacterium | reverse complement strand
GATGCTCCTTAACCGCCTCCGCCTCGCTCCTGAGTATATCAAGTTCCTGTTCCTTAGTCCACTGCTGCGGAGCATAGGCTGCGGGTGCATAGGGTGTACCCCAGGGCGTGTCGGAGTAGTACCCACACCTGGGGAGGCCTCCGCGTCCGCGGCCGACATAAGGCCACGGGGGGGAGCTGCCCCTGAAGCCGAACCCCCGGCCTCCGCCCCTGCCCAATCCTCTGCCTGCGAACGTCGCCCCTGCGCCTCGTGTGCCACAGTAGCCTCTGCCCCATCCTGTCATCGGGCCCATTCCTGCTGGCCCTGTTCCGTCAAATCCTGGCATCACATACCTCCTTTTCCACTGTTTATTAGTCGTTTATCATCCAGCATTGCTACCAGTCCCGCGTGCCGTACGGCGAGTAGTAAGGCTGGCCGCGACCCATACCTGGGCCCATACCACGTCCGACACCTCGACCGAAGCCACGACCCATTCCACGTCCGATACCTCGACCGAAGCCACGGCCCATGCCGAGGCCTCTGCCGCGTCCCATTCCGAACCCCAGTCCATAGCCAAGTCCTCGACCGAATCCTCTGCCGAATCCCCGGCCTATGCCGAGACCCATTCCGCGGCCGTACCCTCCACCGTACCATCCTCTTCCCATCATGGTGTTCACCTCCCGCTCTCTATAGTTACCTGCGAACTGCGGCACTGTCTCGCGAATAGCGCCTGTGGGGCATACATCGAGACAGGTACCGCATTCAATACAAAGCTGTTGATCGATCTCTGCAACATCGCTTCTCAGGTCTATCGCACCCTGCGGGCAGACCCTGGCGCATTCGCCGCAGCCGTTGCATTTATCATTGTCGATGACAATCATCTTTCTACCACCTTCTGCCTTGAGCCCTGCCCCGTCCTGCCCTTGGCCCTCTGCCCCTGCCGCCGAAGCCCGTCTGAATGACCGGGTGCACATTCGAGCTGTGGCACTGGGGGCAGGACTGAGGGTGCCCGGATACCATCTTCTCGAATATCACGTCCCACTCCGTGCCGTCGTTGCCGCAGCGGAAGCGGCGCTGCGCCATCTCGAACCTTCCACCTTCGATGCGGATCGCCTTTCCGTTGATCAAGGCATCGGCCAGCTTGCTGCGGGCGGACTCGAGCACACGGTGGAATGTGGGACGGGATATGCGCATCCGTTCCGCACATTCCTCCTGCTGGAGTCCTTCCAAATCCTTCAGCCGGATGGCCTCCGCCTCTTCGATGGATAATGAAACCTCGTCGAGGATGCTCATAGGCACCCCTACGGGCTTGAAGGAAGCCACCTTGGGGATGAAATCCACGCGGCGAAACTTAACCGGCCTGGGCATTTTTAAACTCTTTTCCTATTTATGTTATGAACCTATGTCCAATACTATAATATCAAACCGGCCTTTCTTTGTCAATAGCCGTGAGTGTCGGGTGAATGCATTGTAGAGGAGACCGTTTCGCTGGGAGGTTGTGATATAATACGGCTTGCGAGATTACTCCCGGAGGTGGGCGATCTATATCTCACATCTCAGCCTGACTAATTTCCGCAACTATAGCCAGCAGGAACTGGATCTGGAGCCGCAGGCAATGGTGCTGCACGGCGATAACGCTCAGGGGAAGACCAACTTTCTCGAGGCGATCTACGTGCTGGCTATGGGCAAATCCCATCGCGCCAGCCTGGAGCGGGAACTGATCAACTGGTCGCCTGCGGGGGAAGGAAATTCGGTAACGCGCCTAGTGGCGCAGGTGCGCAAGAATAGCGGTGACCTGCGGGTGGAGATGGCCATCTCAGCTCCACCTCTGGCCTCCGACACGCGCGTTCAGAAGCGTATCAAGATCAACGGTGTGCCCCGCCGCGCTGTCGATCTGGTGGGGCAACTGAACGTGGTGCTGTTCAGCTCCCGCGACATCGATCTCGTTGCCGGCACCCCGTCGCAGCGCCGGCGGTATCTGGATGTGGCGAACTCACAGGTCAACCCCAAGTATCTGCATGCCCTCCAGCAGTACAATAAGGTGTTGCTGCAGAGAAACCACCTGCTGAGGCTCATCGGGGAACGGCGTGCCGACGAGGGCCAACTTGATTTCTGGGACCGGGAACTGATCGAGCACGGGTCGTATATCATCGGAGAGCGGCGGTTCATGATAGAAGAGCTTAACGTTCTAGGACGGCCGATACACTATGAGATAAGCGCCGGTGAGGATTTGAAGATAACCTATATGCCTAATGTGGACACAGATAATTTCCAAGATCGATCGCGAAGTGTCAGGAGGGAGGAGATCGCTCGTGGGATGAGCCTGGTCGGACCCCACCGGGACGACATGGAATTCACCGTCGGCGGGGTAGATATGGGTGTTTACGGTTCCCGCGGCCAGCAGCGGACGGTGGCCCTCTCGATGAGGCTCGCCGAGGCGCGTTACCTTAATGCTAAAGTGAACGACAAGCCCGTTCTGCTGCTGGACGATGTGCTCTCGGAGCTGGATGAGATGCGGCGTCATCATCTTCTGGATTCGATCGAATCCTACCAGCAGGTAGTATTCACCACCACCGATCTCGGACAGTTCGCCCCCGGCTTCATAACGAAGGCGATGATATTAAAAGTCAGCGCGGGGAGTATCGCCCCATCAATACAGTCGAAGAGCTAGGAGGGATTCCAGGTGACAGGATTCGGAGAAGAGATCCAGCGGGCGGCTCGGCTGCTAGTGGACTCCAGCTATGTGGTGGCTCTCGTGGGTGCGGGCAT
Organism: uncultured Dehalococcoidales bacterium; assembly: GCA_964448395.1. Lineage (GTDB taxonomy): Bacteria > Chloroflexota > Dehalococcoidia > E44-bin15 > E44-bin15 > CAYUWM01. The sequence continues at coordinate 33,001 of CAYUWM010000012.1, read as the reverse complement.
TAGCGTGGAGAGCGAGATACCCCCCTTCCGCGGGCCCGGCGGCCTGTGGACCAAGTACGGTGAGCCCGATATGCGGGGATACGACCGTTTCCTTGAGGATCCCAAGGGCTGGTGGGAGACCTATCACCAGCAGGAGGGCTACATCAAGGAGCTGGTGGATACTATCACCGCCGCCAAGCCCAATGCCGGACACTACGCCCTGGTGGAGCTGGAGCAGATGGGCGTGCTCAAGCATACCATCACCCAGAACGTCGACAACCTGCATTGCATTGCCGGTAGCGAAAACCTATCCGAGATACATGGGAATATGTTCAAATTGCGCTGCATTTCCTGCGGCCGCCGTTTCGAGATGGATGAGATCAACATGGATCAGCTGCCGCCCCATTGCCCTAGCTGCAAAGGGCTGGTCAAAACCGACGGCGTGATGTTCGGTGAGCCGATACCGCCGCGTGTTCTGGATCGCTGCCAGGAGGAAGCCTCGAAGTGCGACTGCATGCTTCTGGTGGGGACCTCGGCAACGGTCTACCCGGCGGCGGCTTTCCCGTCGGTAGCGCGACGGAAGGGCGCTTCCCTCATCGAGGTCAATCTCTACGAGACCCCGCTCAGCGATGCGTGCGACGTTGTGATCCGCGGGCCATCGGCGGAGAACCTGCCCCTCGTCGTGGAGAAGGTCAGAGAACTGTTTGCAGGAGCTACGTGACGGTCTTCCGTTTAACCGGTGGCTTAATCATGAACAGCGTTATCGCTGATATGAAGCAGAGTATGGCAGTAGTAAGGAAGGCCATATCGTAGGAGCCGTAGGCATCATGGAGGAACCCGAATAAAACCGGGCCGATACCACCGAACAGGCCGGCGGTGCAGAGGAACATGATACCGAAGAGGGTCGGCACGCTGACCACTCCGTACATGTCTCCGAGGTAGGCGGGGAACACGGCAAGCCCGATTCCATACCCGAACCCGATGAGCAGGCAGACCAGTAACAGCTCGGTCTGAGTGCTAACCCACATCGACAGCAGGCATCCCAGGGCTACGCTTATGGTGCAAACGTATAGCGCCGGCTTGCGAGACGAACCAAACCTGGACATATACCAGTCGGAGAGGAAGCCGGCGGCCAGTCGGCCAACCACAGCTGCCAGTGCGAACAGGCTCAGGGTGCCTACCACGGTTCCTTTGGCAATGCCTAGGTCCTCATTGCCCCAAAAGACAAGGTGGCCAACCAGCCCTACGATCGCAATATGGAAGAACTGGGCAAGCACCAGTAGCCACCAGGCCGCTGTTTTAAAGACCTCTTTCAGCGGCCAGATCTGGTTACGGGCGGCGAAATCCGCCCGCGACTCCATCTCGCCTGCTGCAGGCGAGATGCCATCGGGGTGCATACCCGCCGATTCCGGGTCCTTTTTCAACAGCATACCACCGCCGATGCCCCCTAATAACAGGATGACACCCAGGACTATGTAGGTGTGACTCCAGCCGATGCTTTCAAGCAGACGCTGATACAGGGGTATCAGCACCACCACCCCCAGTCCCGATCCGGTCATAGCGATACCTATTGCCAGTGATGCCTTCCTCATGAACCAGCGCCTCACCGTGGCTACTGTAGGTACTATAAAACAGAAGGCGATTCCGGCAGGGGCGATGACACCGAAGAGGAGGTAGAAGTGCCAGAGCTGGCTGGTCTGGCTCAGCAGCGCCATACCGATCCCACCGATAACGGCACCGGTCAATACCAGTCGCCTGATACCGATGCGATCGGCCATCATCCCTCCCACTACCCCGAATATCGATATGGTGACCGTGTTGATGGTGTAACCCCAGGAGGACATTACCCTTGACCACTGGAACTGCGCTTCAAGCTCCGGGGCGAAGATGGAGAATGAACTCAGTGAAGCCGAACAAACAAGCATCGCCAGCCAGGCGCCGATGACGACCACCCAGCCGTAAAAAATGGGTCTAACTGATCGCATGCTTCATTTATATTCTAGCGCTATGTAAGTTTAAGGGGCGATTAATGACAGCGAAACTCACTGCAGGTCTTCCATAGCGGCCAGCAGTGCTTCGGCGCTGGAGTAGGCGCCTACCTGCTTGCCCTGGATAACCCCCCGGCTATCTATGAAGAAGGTAGTGGGTATGAACGCGATATTATAGGTTTCAGGCGCTGTGTTACCCCCGCCCAGACCCACGGTGAAACCGAGGCCGTTGTTTTCGACATACTGCTGCACCGAGTCGCTGCTTGAACCGGTCTCAATCGCGATGAAGTGTACCTCTTCCCCCCTCTCCTCGAAGGCAGCCTGAACATGGGGCATGTTCGCATTGCACGCGCTGCAGGTGGTCCTCCAGAAGAGCAGCAGGATGGGTTTGCCTTTCAGGTCTTGGAGAGATACCGTCGCCCCGTCGATGGTGGTGACCTCGAAGTCCGGAGCCAGCGAGCCCACTTTGGGTGCTACCGGCAAATCCGGTGTGCTGTTGCAGCATCCCGAGGGCAGCAGAATCGCTGTTATAAATATGGCGAACAGGCTCAATACCACCAATCGCTTCATTTTATCTCGACGCATTTATACCCCCTGTTGAGTTATCGCTGATATACGCAGACGATTATAGCACAAGGGCTGGCGGAAAGTGAAACGGGCGCCGATCTGGCAGCTGAGGATGACGAGCACTGCACTTTATGTCAATTATTCTTGCCTAGCTTCTTTTTGTGCCCGCTCAACTGGTGCTGAAGCCATGAGAGCCACTGCTCCATGCCCTGATTGGTCTCGCAGGATATCTGGAATACCTCTACCTTGTCGTTCAGGCCTTTAACCGACTTGTGGTAAGCGGCGATGTCGAACCGGAGATATGGCAGCAGGTCAACCTTGTTCAGCAGTATCACGTCGGCCACGGTGAACATCAGCGGGTACTTGAGCGGCTTATCGTCGCCTTCGGGTATGCTGGCGATGACCACGTTCCGGTGAGCGCCGGTGTCGAACTCCGCGGTGCATACCAGATTACCCACGTTCTCTATGAGCAGCAGGTCGATATTATCGAGGGGCATGTCGCCTAGCGCGCGCTGGATCATCACCGCATCCAGGTGGCACTCGCCGCCGGTATTTATCTGGAGCACCGGCACCCCCTCCCTGCTTATTCGCTCGGCGTCGATGCTGGAGCTCACGTCCCCCTCGATGACGCCGATTCTGCATTTATCCTTGAGACTCTTGATGGTCGCCAGGATGAGGCTGGTCTTGCCCGCGCCCGGTGTTGACATTAGATTTAGGCTGAATACCTTCTTAGCGTCCAGCAGTTTGCGGTTGCCCTCCGCAAGCTGGTCGTTGGCGCTCAGGATGTTCTTGAGTACCTTTATCTCCATATCAGTCCACCTCGATGCTTTCTATGAACAGCTCGTTGCCGCCGACAAGCTGGATGCTGTTGCTGCTGCAGCCGGGGCAGGTCCAGTCCATCTCCGCGATCTCGAATTCCCTGCCGCAGTCGCGACAGCGCCCGGTGGTGGGTACCATCTTGAAGGTCAGCTCGGCACCCTCCATTATAGTCCCTGCGCTCATCTGGTCAAAGTAGAACTGCATGCACCGGTCGACGAACCCGCTCATCTCCCCGACGACCAGGTTGATCCTGCCCACCTTTTTGGCGCCGGCCTTATCCGCATGTTCATTGACCAGTCCGATCATGGCCTGGGTGATGGCAAGTTCGTGCATTTCAGCATATCCTGGGCAGCGGGTCGCCGGTGAGCATGTCCACGATACGTGATGACCCGATCCGTGTCTTCATAACTACCCGACCCGGGTTCTGCGCCTGCACCTCGCCGATAATGGAGGCTTCCCTGCCGTATAGGTTACCGCGCATCGCCTGAAGCACCCTGTCGGCTTCCTCCGCCGTGGCTATCGCTACCAGCTTCCCTTCGTTGGCTATATACAGCGGGTCGAGCCCCAGCATCTCGCAGGCGGCGAGCACCTCTTCCCTTATCGGTATGCTGTCCTCATCGATCCGGATACCAACCCCCGATTGCCCCGCCAGCTCGTTGAGGGTGGTCGCCAGGCCGCCCCTGGTCGGGTCCCGCAGGCAGTGGATGTCGCGGCAGACGTTCAACATATCCGCCACCAGGGTGTTGAGCGGGGCGCAGTCGCTCTTAAGAGTGGTGCAGAAGCTCAGCCCCTCCCGCACGCTGAGCACCGCCATCCCGTGGTCGCCGATGGGCCCGCTCAACAGCACCTTATCCCCCGGCCGGGCGTTACTGCCGGATATGTCGATCTCCTCTGCTATTATACCTATGCCCGCGGTGTTGATAAACAGCTTATCGGCGCTGCCGCGGTGGACCACCTTGGTGTCTCCGGTAACGATGCTGACGCCGGCTTCTTCCGCTGCACGCGCTACCGACTCGACGATCTGCTTCAACTCGCTCAGGGGGAGACCCTCTTCGATGATGAAGGCCAAGCTCAGGTACAGCGGTTTGGCCCCCGACATCGCCAGGTCGTTCACCGTGCCGCAGACGGCCAGCTTGCCGATGTCGCCGCCGGGGAAAAATATGGGGCTGACCACGTAGCTGTCGGTGGTGAAGGCCAGCCTGCCGCTGAATTCGGCGACGGCGGAGTCGTCCAGCCTGGCCAGCATCGGGTTATCCAAGGCCTCGACGAAGGTGCGCTCGACCAGCTCGTGGGCTAACCTGCCGCCGCTGCCGTGGGCCAGCATTATATTATCCCCCAACGGCGCCTCCGTAGCTGTAATATGCGGCGCAGGTGCCCTCGGAGGAAACCATGCACGGCCCGACGGGGCGCTGCGGGGTGCAGACGTGACTGAATAGGTTACAGTCGAGCGGCGTGCTGACCCCACGCAGTATCTCCCCACAGATGCAGCCCCCGTGTTCGATGGGCTGGCCGATCTCTATGGTAAAAACGCGCTCGGCATCGAATTCGCCGTACTCGTCCCTGATCTTGAGGCCGCTGCCGGCGATCTCCCCTACGCCTCGCCATGTGGCGGGTGCGGGCTCGAACACTCGATCCATCAGCTTCAGGGCCTCGGTGTTGCCATCAGCCTTGACCCCCCTGCTGTAGGCGATCTCCACCTCGGAGCGTCCGCTCTCTACCTGCTCCACCAGCATGGCGACGCACTGCAATACATCCAGCGGCTCGAATCCGGAGACGACGCAGGGTATCCCGTAGTCCCGGGCGATGAAATCCCAGGCGCGGGAGCCGGTTACGGCGCTCACGTGCCCGGGGCAGACGAGCCCCTGCAGTTTAACCTCGCCGGAATCGAGGATCGCCTGTATAGCCGGGGGACACAGCTTGTGCATCGAAAGCACGTGGTAGTTCTCTACCCGCTGCTCCTCGGCCTGCAGGATGGAAGCGGCGATGGCGGGTGCAGTGGTCTCGAAACCGATGCCGAGGAATACGACCGACTTATCGGGGTTTTTCCGCGCCATCTGGATGGCATCCAGCGCCGAGTACACCATGCGCACATCGGCGCCGTCGGCATTGGCCTGCTGCAGGCTGGAGCGGCTTCCGGGAACCTTGAACATATCGCCGAAGGTGGCGATGATTACCCCCGGTATCTCTGCCAGGGCGATCGCCTTGTCCAGATCGGCATTGGAGGTAACGCAGACGGGGCAGCCGGGGCCGGAAACCATCTCGATGGTATGTGGCAGGAGCTGCCTGATACCGTACCTGAAGATGGTCACGGTATGGCCCCCGCAGAACTCCATGAAGCGCACGCTGGTTCGCGACCGTTGGTGGATCCGGGAGATCAGCGCCTGCGCCAGGTCGGAGCGGCGGAATTCATCGATAAACTTCACCCTTCATCCCCGTCCAGCGCCGCGATCTCCTCGAGGAGCCTGAGGGTCTCCTCGGCCTCTTCCTGATCCAGTACGTTTATGGCATATCCGGTATGAACCAGCACATAATCGCCGACCGCAGCCTCAGGCGTGAGCCACAGGCTGACCCGGCGGGAGACGCCGCCGATCTCCGCCTCGGCTTCCCTGCCGTCGATCGATTTTATGAGTACCGGTACCGCGAGACACATTCTGGTTCTGTCACAATCTAGTGCTACTTCATGTTACAATGGCGGGACGCAAAGAGCAATCGACATATATCACTTGCTTCCCGATGGGTATAGTGCGGAATTGGCGACCACGGCCTGTCCCAGCGAGATCCCACCGTCATTGGTGGGAACCATCCGGTGGGTCAATACGGTAAAGCCCTCTTCGCACAGGGCACCGCTGGTCAGCCGCAGCAGCAGCCGGTTCTGGAACACGCCGCCGCTCAGCGCTACCTGGGTGATGCCCGTGTCGCTGGAGATGAGTTTACACATCTCATTCACCATCGACGCCACGGTATGGTGGAACCGTGAGGATATGGCGACTGCGGGGATGCCGCTCTTTACCTCGCTCACTATCTCGCCGAATAGCTCCGCAAGCTGTATCACCCGCATCCCTGCACGCTCGACGATCGAGAACGGGTATATTTCACCTTTCAAGTCGCCGTCGGGGGCCAGCATCTCCAGCTCGATGACGGCCTGCGCCTCGTAATCTACCTCGCCCCGAACCCCGGCCAGCGCGGATACGGCGTCGAATAGCCTGCCGGCGCTGGACGTCAGCGGGCAGTTCACCCCGCGTTCCAGCTGCTGCTTTAAAACCTCGATGGCGCAAGGTTCGAGATCAGCGATAGGCAGCCCTTCTGCTGGGTAATCCTTGCCCAGCAGTGTCCAGATATAACTCAACGCCATGCGATACGGGTTTCTGATGGCTGCTTCTCCGCCCAGCAGCGGCACGTATTCTAGGTGCCCCGCTCTCTCGAAGTGGGTGAGGTCGGCTATCATGAACTCGCCGCCCCAGATGGTGCCGTCGGTGCCGTATCCCGTGCCGTCGAGGGCGACCCCGATAGCGGGTCCTTCGGCTCCGTTGTCTATCAGGCAGCTTGCGATATGGGCGTGGTGGTGCTGCACCGGGATCAGCGGCAGCCCCAGGCGCTCCGCCGTCCCCGCAGCGTATTTAGTAGCCAGGTATTCGGGGTGCATGTCGCAGGCTATGGCCTCGGGCTCGATGCGAAACAGCTTCTCGTAAAGATCTATAGTATACTCGAAATGTTCCAGGGTCTCTTCGTTCTGCATGTCGCCGATGTGCTGGCTGAGGAAGGCGTGCTCGTCTTTAGTGAGACAGAAGGTGTTCTTGAGCTCCGCACCGCAGGCAAGCACCTGTTTTGCGGCGAATGGCAGGGATATGGGATACGGTGCATAGCCCCGGGCGCGCCTGATGAGCTGGGGCATTCCCTCTACCATCGCCACGCTGTCGTCATAGCGGGCGAAGATGTCGCGGTCGTGAAGCAGGAAGTAATCCGCAATCCGGCCCAGCCTCTGCAGCGCCTCAGCATTGTCCTTGGCTATCGGCTCCTCGCTCAGATTGCCGCTGGTCATCACCAGGGGCAGGGCGGTCTCCCGCAGCAGCAGGTGATGCAGCGGGGTATAGGGAAGCATCGCCCCGAGGTAGTTCAAGCTGGGGGCGACCGCTGCGCAGATGTCGGACGAGGCTCGCTTCCAACGAACCAGCACGATGGGGCTCTCCGGCGATTTTAGTAGCTCGCGCTCCGCATCTGATATCACGCAATGTCGTTCGACCTCTTCTACAGTTGCCAGCATCACGGCGAACGGTTTCGATGGGCGATTCTTTCGCTCCCTCAGGCGTACGACGGCTTCGCTGTCGGTGGCGTCGCAGGCGAGCTGGAAGCCCCCCAGCCCCCGTAGCGCCAGTATGTTACCCGCTTTAATAAGGTCGCCGGCTGCCTTTATCGGGTCATCGCAGGCGACCGGGTTGCCGTTGCCGTCAACCAGCGACAGCCTCGGGCCGCAGTCGGGGCAGGCGTTGGGCTGGGCGTGGAAGCGACGATCGAGCGGCTCTTCATACTCCTGCTGGCAGCGGGGGCACATTTGGAAACGGCGCATGGTGGTGTTGGGGCGGTCGTAGGGGATAGCCTCGATTATGGTGAACCGTGGGCCGCAGCTGGTGCAGTTGGTGAAGGGGTATCGGTGGCGTCTGTCGGTGAAATCGAAAATCTCTTTGCGGCAGTCATCGCAGGTGGCGATATCCGGCGAGACCAGCTGATATTCTCCCTCCTGGCTCAGGCTTTGGTGTATCTCGAAAGAGGTATAACCCTGAGGTGAACAGAATGAGGTTTCTATGTTATCGATGCGGGCCAGTGGCGGGGCTTTAGCCCGCAGATCGTCGATGAACTCTTTAACGCTTCCATCCGTGCCCTCTATCGCTACCTCGACGTTGCCGGAGGTGTTGCGTACCCAGCCGTTCAGATTTTGCTGGTGAGCGAGGCGGTAGACGAAGGGCCTGAAACCTACCCCCTGCACCACCCCCCGTATATTTATCCTCGCCGCTTTCCCCGCATTAATCAGCACCATTGGGGATACCCCCCGAATCCGCTAGGGCGATAGCTTGCCCGGCCTCAGCACTGCATTGTAGTCCTTGGGGGGCTGAATGACTTCCAGGTCATCGAGCCTCCCCAGTTTGTCCAGCCGCTCGATGATGAGGGCCCACGCACACTCTCTGTTGGGGTCGATCTCGCATTTGCCGTTCTGGGAGCCGCCGCAGGGGCCGTTGAGCAGGCTCTTGGCACATCGGGATACGGGGCAGATGCCGCCGGTCAGCCCGAGGACACATTCGCCACAGGCGGCGCAACGCTCCTCTATGGTGCCCGCCTCTCTCTCTTCGGCTCCCATGAAGACCGTGTTCTGGGCGGGGAATACCGGGACGTCGGGATAGAGTCTGGCGATGGTCTGCGGCCCCAGCCCGCAGGCGAGGGAGAGCACTGCATCCACCCCGCCGTCCAGCATGTCTTTGAGCGCGACCGCGGTCAGGTGGGAGTCGCACTGCTTCACAAGCGTGTTCACCCTGAACTCGAACTCCTTCTTTCTCAGCTTGCCGCCGAGCTGGAGCAACTGGGCCAGTGTCTTGGCCTCCCTGATGCCCCGCGGCGGTTGGGTGCAGCCGTCACAACCAGCGACCAGCACATTCTTATAGGGGGAGATAAAATCCAGGAGTTCATCTAACGGTTTTTGCGTTGTTACTATCATGCCGACTCCTCTTTACCGATATTGGCTATTTGCTTGCTGAACTGAGCCAGTTCCTTGGCGAAAGCTTCAGGGTATCTGGGGGACACGGTACAGAAGCTGAGCCTATCTCTATAGCCCACCTGCCCCAGCCTTTCCTGCAGCGCAGCTACCGGACGCTGTACCTTTCCGCCTGCCCCTTCCAGCTTGCAGTCATCCTCGGTGCAGGCGGCGATGAGCACACCGTCCACGCCCTTCCCGAAGGCCTCCACGATGTGGGCGGTGTCCACCCTGGCGGCGCAGGGGAGGTATATGTAGCGTATGTTATTCTTGGGTTTCTCGTCCAGCGCGGGGAATACGGCCCACTGGCAGCAGAATACCAGAACCTTGGGCGAGGCCATCTCCGCCGCCAACTGGGATATCAGCAGCGAGATGCGGTCCTGCTCCCAGTTATCGAGGTCCAGGGCAAAGGCGGGGCACATCGAGACGCACAGGCCGCAGCCGTGGCATTTGTCCAGATCTACCTTGACCGCTCCCGGAGTGACCAGGCTGGGCGCTTCCCAGGGGCAGTAGAATACGCAGTTGCCACACCCGATACACAGATCCTGGTTCACCTGCACCTTCAGGCTGTTGTGCTTGAGAACTATCGCCTCTTTCCCGTAACCGAGCTGCGACAGCATCAGGTTTAGGGCCATTATACGGCGCCCCTCTACCGGGCTGCCGCTGTCGTAGCGGCAGTAGTCCTCGTCGCAGGCAAGGACATATATCTTTTTGATGCCCATGGTGATGGTCTTGAGGAATACGTCTTCCGGGATACGTCCCACGCAGGGTACAGTTAATGGGATGAATTTAGTCACCCCGAAGAGTTTTTCGATCCCGGCGAGGTCGGGAGCGCTGCCCTTGCACATGATCACTAGGGTGTCGCTGGCGTATTGCTTCTTGGCCTTCTGCAGGTACCTGGTCAGCGACTCTAGGTCGTAGTACATAATATCGACCACGTGGGAGGGGCATGCCGAGTAGCACAGGCCGCATACCTGGCACTTCTCGATCTCCAGGATAGTCTTATCGTTTTCCACGTCCTTTTTCAAAGCGTCGAATGGACAGAGGCTGATGCAGATGGTGCACCTGCTGCAGGAGTCCTCCTTTATTTTTACCGCCACTTTTTCTTCGGTAACTTGCTCGCTCAAAATTCCCCCCTTTCCGATGTCTAACTCGCTAGTGATGATATCTTAAATTGTCTTTACAAACACGGATTCGGAAACAAAGCCGCTTTTAGATTCTCTTCCTCCATGATCTCCACGGCGATGTGCGGTATCCTGTCGGATACCTCCTTGGTACACCCTTCGCCGAAATTGGTGTTATCCTCTACCTCGACAGCGTATATGCTGACGCTTCGGGGCATTTTGTATCCCAGACCCTCTCCCAGTTTGAAGGCACTGGCGATATCCAGGCCGTGGGAGGCGGCGTGATTCAGTTTCGGCTTCAGGTCTTCCATGTCGATCTTATACAGGGCTCCGGGTTTGCCACCCTCCGTCTTCACCGAATCGACGATGATGAGCCGGTCACAGTCGGTGATATAATCGAAGAGGCCCATGGCGCCGGAGCAGGCCTCAACCACTTCCAGCTCGGGGTTCGCCCGTTTAATCGTCTGGGCCACCTTGAGCCCAACCGCATCGTCGGTGACGATCGGGTTGCCGATCCCCAGCACCAGCGTTCTCATCAGACGGAGACCACTTCCTTCACTTCGGGTATCTGCTCCTTGAGCAGACGGGCGATCCCATCCTGCAGGGTCATGGTTGCCATCGGGCAGCCCTGACAGGCCCCCTTCAGCCTTACGCTGACCCTGCCGTCGGTCACGTCCACCAGCTCGACGTCTCCGCCGTCTGCCTGCAGCGAGGGCCTTATCTGCTTCAGTACCGCTTCCACTTTATCCTTCATTTTACCCCCTCATATAGATATCGTCTTCGTGGGTTGCCTCGCTCTATTGTATGGCTTCAGCCACGATCTCCGCCAGGTCCAGCACCTGTACGTTATTCTCCATATCCTTGTCCTTCAACCCGTCCTCGAACATGGTCATGCAGTACGGACAACAGGTGCAGATGGTCTTCGACTCCTCGTTCAGGGCTTCCTCGGTGCGGGCGACGTATATGCGTTTGCCGATGGTCTCCTCCATCCACATGCGTCCCCCTCCGGCACCGCAGCAGAGGGAGCGCTCGTGGTGGTGCTCCATCTCGGAAGGCGCCCGCCCGGTGGCGGCTGCCAGGGCTCGCCGCGGGGCTTCGTAGATGGAATTGTAACGTCCAAGATAGCAAGAATCGTGAATGACGGTAGTCCCCAGGTCACTGTTCCTGTTCAGTTTGAGCCTGCCCTGCTCAATCAGGTTGGCGATCAGCTCGGTGTGGTGCACCACCTCTAGCTCGGCACCGTACTGCCGGTAGTCGTTCTTCAGCGTGCTGTAGCAGTGCGGGCACTGGGTGATGATTTTTTTGATGCCCCTATCGGCGAACATCTTGACGTTCTCCTTGGCGATGCGGTCGAAGGCGAACTCATTGCCCAGGCGGCGCAGGCTGTCGCCGCAGCACAACTCGTCCTTGCCCAACGTGCCCCACGAGATTCCGGCAGCATCGAGTATCTTGGCCACGGCTACGGTCACCCGCCTGCTACGGGCGTCGAAAGCACCGGCGCAGCCGATGAAGAACAGGTATTCGGTCTCCTTGGCGTCGAAGGGCTTAACGGTGATATCGGAGGCCCATGCTGTGCGCTTCTCCGGGGCGATGCCCCACGGGTTGCTGCGCGCCTCCATGTTCTCGAAGAAGTTGAGCAGCTCGTGGGGGAACCTGGCCTTCATCTCCACCAGGTAGCGGCGCATGTCGACGATCCGGGGCACGTGCTCGATGAACACCGGGCATACCTCCATGCAGGCGCCGCAGGTAGTGCACTCCCAGAGTACCTCTTCCTCTACGGTGCCCTCTCCACTGTTGCCGACCAGGGGCAGTATCGCTTCCTCATTGTTGGCGAGTGGCGGTCCATTCTTAAGCAGGTTTATCTTGATATCGTGGATCACCAGCCGCGGGTTCAGCGGCTTGCCGGTGTAGGTAGCGGGACAGATGTCGGAGCATCTGCCGCACTCGGTGCAGGAGTAGGAATCGAATAGGCCCTTCCACCCGAACTGGTTCACCTGCCCCACGCCGAAGGATGCCCCTTTCTTGAACTCCTCCCGGGGCTGGGTGTTAACCTTCTCCAGGCTCTTCAGGAAGCAGTTGGGGATGGCGGTGAGGATATGCATGTGCTTGCTGTACGGCAGATAATTGAGGAAGGCCAGCAGCACTATGGCGTGGACCCACCAGAAGAAGTCCGTAAGCCAGGACAGGGCACCGGCGGAGGCTCCCGAGAATATGGCCGAAACCGCATTGGAGATCGGCATATACCCGGAGGCTCCTTCGATCCCTTGTGCTATCTCGCAGGCGTGCAGGCCGAAGAAGGCGATCATCAGCAGGCCGACCAGCCCTAGGATGATGAGGGCGTCTCGGCTGCGCGCCTCGATGTTCGGTGGGGGGAAGGCCAGGCGGCGGGTGAAAGCGATGCATACCGACAGTAACGCCAAGATCGAGACCACATCGAAGATATAGGCCAGAGTATGATATGCGCCGGATGGCAAAAGGGATAGGCTGATGTAATCAGGAGCCAGCCCATGGAGCAGGAACTCGGTATTGGCGATCAACAGGATCAGGAAGCACCAGAAGAGGACGAAGTGGTTGAACCCGAAGCGTTTGCTGATCACCCGTCGCTGGGCGAAGGCGTAGAACAGCATGTTCCATACGCGCTTGCTGATGTTATCGAAGCGGTTATCGGGTTTGCCCAGCGCTATCAGGCGGAAACGCCGGAAACAGCTGTAGGCAAAGAGCGCTATGGCGCACGCAAAAACCACGATGAATGCCACGATATGGGGCGACACGGACTAAGCTTCTTTCCTCATTATCGTTATGATGTCCTCAGCAAACCTTGTTGGCGTTCAGCTCCTTGACACGTTTGGTTATGGCCGGCACTACGTGGAAAACATCGCCCACGATGCCGTATGTAGCCACCTCGAATATGGGGGCATCCTTGTCGTGGTTGATGGCGATGATGACGTCCGAGTCCTGCATGCCGACCAGGTGCTGTATGGCGCCGCTTATCCCGCAGGCGATATATATCTTGGGCCGGACCGTTTTACCGGTCTGTCCCACCTGGCGCTCCACCGGCATCCAGCCGGCCTCCACCGCGGCGCGTGAAGACCCTACCACACCGCCCAATTCGTTAGCCAGTTCCTGGAGCATCTGGAAATTCTCCTTGGCGTGCATGCCCCGCCCGCCGGAGACGATGATGTCTGCCGCCGCGACATCGACAGCATCCGCCCCTTGGCTGCAGTCGTCTATGACCTCCAGCACTTTAACCGCTATATCATCTTCCTTGAGCATTGCAGGGTCGCGGACTATCTCTCCGCTGCGGAAATCGTCCCTCTGCGGCATCGGCATCACGTGGGGCCGTACCGTGGCCATCTGGGGCCTGGTGCGCTCGGTCAGGATGGTGGCCATGATATTGCCGCCGAATGCGGGGCGGGTCTGCAGCAGAAATCCCCTGTCGTCGATGCTCAGGCCGGTGCAATCCGCCGTCAACCCGGTCTGGAGATCGGTGGCGACGGCGCCGGCCAGGTCCCGACCCAGCCCGGTAGCGCCCAGCAGGATGATCTCCGGCTTATATTTATGCACCAGGTGACAGATGGCTTTGTAATAGGATTCGGTGCGGTAGTGGTGAAATACGGGGTCGTCCATCAGGTAGGCCTTGGACGCACCGTGGGCGAAGGATTCCCGGCACAGGTGCTCCACATTGTCGCCGATAACAGCAGTGCACAGTTCCACGCCCAGGGTCTTCGCCAGGTCGGCGCCTACGCCGAGGAGCTCCCATGATACGGTTGCCGGTTTGCCTTCGGTCTGCTCCACATAGACCCACACCCCCTTGTACTCTTTGAGCTTGGCCGCTATCTGGGCTTCCTCTTCATCCATCTCTTCGACCTCGGCCTCAGCCGCCGCGGGCTCCTGCTTGCTCAGCTCTTCGAGTAGCTTCTGCTCCTCGGGGGTGAGGTACATCTCCAAGGCCTCGGCGGGGCACACCTTAACGCACCGGGCGCAACCGATACACTTTTCAGCGGTGATCACCGGTTCGCCCTGGTCGTTCATCTCTATGGCTTCCTTTTTGCAGGACTCCTGGCAGCGGGCGCCACAGGCGATGCACTTGCCGGGGATAAGCCGGGCGATGCCCCGGGGTTTCTTGATTTTCTTCTTCTTGTCTTCCATTTTTAGCCTTATAGCTACTCGAAGGAGAGGATGTCCTTTTCGACCAAGTTGTCCATTAGCAGGTTGGCTGCTTCCTCAGGGGCGTTTATACCGTCGCCCAGTATCTGTCCCTTAGCCCTTTCCGGTGAGAAGATCTTGCGCACCTGGGTCGCGGAGCCCTCCAGTCCGATACACTCTTTGGGGAGGTTCATCACCTTGTTGTTCCACAGCGCTACCTCGGTGTCCTCGGCCATCAGACGCATGGGCACCGTAGGGTACCGGGGCTGGTTTATTTCCCGAACCACCGTAATAAGGGCCGGCATGGGTGCCTCCACTATCTCGTGTCGCCCCTCCAGCTTGCGCCTGACCCTTACCTTCTTGGTTGACAAGTCCACATTTTGAATCTGGTCAACCAGGGTTAGCTGTGAATACCCCAATCGGGACGCGATACCGGGTCCCACCTGGGCGGTGTCCCCATCGATGCTCTGTCTGCCGCATATCACCACTGCCACCTCCTCCTTGCTGGCGAGCCTCTTGATGGCCTCTGCCAGCACCATGCTGGTGGCCAGGGTATCGGCCCCGCCGAAAACGCGGTCGCTCAGCAGGACGGCCTCATCCGCCCCTAGTGCCAGTGCCTTTTTCAAGCTGACCTCGGTGTTGGGAGGCCCCATCGAGATCACCACCACGTGCAGCCCGAGCGTGTCCTTAAGTTTGAGGCTCTCCTCCAGCGCGGGGGTGTCGAAGGGATTGACGATGAACGGCACACCCTCCCTGATGAGGGTGCCGGTAACCGGGTCTGTTTTGACCTGGGTGGTATCCGGCACCTGCTTGATGCACGTGATCGCTAGCATATCGATTAGCCGCGGCGCAGCGTCCGCATCAGATTGCCATCGCTGTCATAGACGTTAAGCTCCAGGGGCATATTGCCGGGAAGCGAGTGGGTGGCGCAGGCGTGGCACGGGTCGTATGCGCGAAACCCCATCTCGATCATATTAAGGATTCCCTCGGGGACATCGCCGTTCTTGATCAGCGACCTGGCGGCTTTCTCCACCGACATGTTGATGGCGGCTGCGTTGTTCTGCGTGGCAACGATCAGGTTGACCTTAGTGATGATGCCCTTTTCGTCGGTCTGGTAGTGGTGGAACAGGGTTCCCCGCGGCGCCTCCACTATTCCTATCCCCTCTTCGGGCTTCTCGGTGGGCAGGTTCACTATGTCGGGTGATGTGATCTCCGGGTCGTTGGCGAGCTCCAGTACCCGCTCCGCTGCGTACAGCGCCTCGACCAGGCGTGCCCAGTGGAACGCCAGTGTGGCATGTACCGGCTTGCCTCCCAGCACTTCGTACATCTTATCGTGGGCTTCCTGGGCAAGCGGTGTAGCCATACCGTCGGAAACGTTCAGGCGAGCCAGCGGTGCAACCCGATATACGCCGCTGTCTTCCCCGTCCACAAATCCTTTCCAGCCGATATCCTTGAGGTAACAGAAACGCATGTAGGTCCACGGCTCGGCGCGCTCCCTGATAACATTCAGGTAGTCGTGATGGTTGAATTTGGCGAACTCCTTGCCGTTGGGGTCTACTACCCGGATGGAGCCGTCGTAGAAGTTCACCTTGTTGTTCTCATCCACCATCCCCATGTAGTATGTTCTATGGTTGAAGGCATCGCCCGTTATTAGGTCGACGTATTCCTTATTCTTGAGCACGACGTCATCGAACAGCCCGAGGAGGACCTTGCAGAACTCCACGGCGTACTCGCCGGCCTCGATGGCCACCTTCCGCTCGTCCTCATTGAGCCCCTTGGATACGCCGCCGGGCAGGCCGCAGGTGGGGGACACCGGCTTCCCGCCGATCATGCGCATTACATTCCTGAGCCTCTTCCGGCACTCGATGACCTTGCCCCCGGTCTCGAGGCCGACCTTGGCGATCACCCCGAGCACGTTTCGCTCGGCGGCGGGCGCCTGGGGGCCGACGACGAAGTCCGGCCCGCCGAGGAAGACGAAGTGGAGGATATGGTCCTCGCAGGTGAACGCGTTGTACATCAACTCGCGGATCTTCCTCGCGGCGGGTGTCGGCTCAACCTTGAACAGGTCGTCGAGGGCTTTGGTTCCCGCCATGTGGTGGGCGGTGGGACATACCCCGCAGATGGCCGTCGTTATCCGGGGCACCTCCTCCGCTGCCCTGCCCTCGCAGAACTTCTCGAAACCCCTCAGTTCAGGTATCTGCAGGTACGCCTGATGCACCCCGCCCTTGTCGTTGAGGAATATCTCTATCTTGCCGTGTCCTTCCAGCCGGGTTATCGGATCGATGGTGATCTTCTTCATGCTTGCTCCTCCACCTTTACATTCTCTTTCTGCCAAGCAGTGAGGCGGGCAGGCTATATCTATAAACAGTCCCCGCCGGGTCGGCGATGCTGCCTATCAGCTCGGTTTTCTGTGCCTCGGACATCTGCCCTTCGGCATCTATCCCCAGAATGGAGGCGATCATGGAAAGGGCTTTCGCTCCCTGATCCTGAACGCCGCTCATTGGCCCGAAGCATCCACGACAGGGTTGATTGGCTCTGATGCACGTCTCCCCGCAGCCGGAGCGGGTGGCCGGCCCCATGCAGAATATACCCTGATCCAGGAAACACCGCTCGGGGTCCATCTTGATCTGCCACGGCCGCTTCATCTCTTTGATTGCCAGCTTTTCCGGTCTTGAGTCCTTCCGCGGGCAGGTGTCGCACAAGGCCTTATCCGGGGCCAGCACCGTGCCCTTCTCGGGTAGTTTGCCTTCCAGAATGGCGTTAACCGCGGCCAGTATCAGGTCCGGTGGCGGTGGACACCCGGGAAGATAGTAATCTACGTCGATGGTCTGATCCAGGGTCTTGACCGTATCGTAGAACTCGGGAAGCGTAAGCTCCATGCCATCGATCTTGGTCTTCACCTTGGGGGTGATTCCCTCGGGGTTCTCCATCGTCGGCACTTCCTTATACTGCCGCTGGAAGATGGTCTCTCTGTTCCAGAAGTTACCCAGACCGGGTATGCCGCCCATATGGGCGCAGGCGCCGAAGGCGACGACGAGGCCCGACTTCTGCCTGAGGAGCTTCACCATCTCCTCCTGCTCCTCCAGTCTCACTGCCCCGTTGATGAAGCTGACCGCGATGTCGCCGTCATTTAAAGCTTCGACATCCTTGCGCTTGAAATCCAGGGCCACCGGCCATAGAACTATGTCCACGGCGTCAGCCACTTTTAAAATGTCTTCGTTGAGGTCGACCACTGCCTCCTCACACCCGCCGCACGAGGCGCACCAGTAAAAAGCTACCTTGGGTTTAGCCATCATGCCTCCTTCCTTTTAACTCCGAATTCCATTATAAACTAATTCCTATTTCCTTAACAGGGAAGGTTAATAGAAAGGGTCTAGTTAATCGTAAAAAACCGTCACCCAAGCAAAATGCCTGAAGTGGCGGCCTTGCTGTTCTCCCCTGTTGCCGAAGTGATCATTAAAGGCAACGATTCATTACCTTGTTTATACTTTGTTAATTCTTTCACAAGGGTATCATATCGCGGAACGTGTTGTCAACATGATTGATGGGGATTGCTACGTATTCAAGCCGTATTTAACGACTTAACTGTTTTAATGAGTTAGCATCTGCGATTAGATAATTATACGTCGAGGTCCCTTCCTTCGAAGGTAATAGCCAATAGCCAGTCCGGTCAACAGGCCGCCGAGGTGTGCCTCCCATGCCACGCCGGGCAGGAACGAGATTATTATGAACCCCCCGATAATGGCTACCCATAATGGCATTGGTATCGGTATGGGGAACATGATAACCTTCATCTGAGGTACAGTGATGGCGAGTGCTCCTCCCACGGCAAAGATAGCCCCCGATGCCCCTACAACAGTCGCGTTTTGTGGGCCGAGGAGTATGAAGAAGAAACTGCCCACTATGCCGCCGATGAAATAGACGATGAGGAACCATCTGTCTCCGATGAACATGCACAGGTATCTGCCGAGGAAGTATAGTGCCAGCATGTTAAATAAAATGTGTAGAATGCCGCTATGCATGAAGATGCTGGTTAGGATAGTCCATGGTTCCGATGTCCAGGTGGCCGGTGTCAAACCGAGGGTGCCGCTAAGGCTGTCTCTGACCTCGCTGGCGATAAAAAGTATAAAGCATACGGCAATAATTACTAAGATGTATGTTTCGGAGAATCGCTGGTAACCTTTATATCGCATTTAACCTGATAACCCTTACCACAGATATATTAAATGATGATAACCCTAATGTACGTTACATTTCAAGTTGCATTATTAGATGATTAACATAGCATCACCGAAGCTGTAGAAGCGGTAGCTGTGGTCTATCGCCTCATGATAAGCCTGTAGGATGAGCTTCGTGCCAGCGAATGCGGCCACCAGCATGATCAGCGTGGTGCGCGGCAGGTGGAAGTTGGTGATCATCCCGTCCAGCGCCCGGAACCGGTGGCCGGGCAGTATGAGCAGGTCGGTCCAGCCGGCGAAGGGCTCGAGTCCGGCACCCTTTGATGCGGCCTGTTCCAGCAGCCTGGCGGTGGTGGTGCCGACGCCGATGATTCGGCGCCCCTCCGATCTGGCCTCGCTCAGCGCATTCGCTACCTCGGGTACGATTTCGCCATACTCACTGTGTATCGTGTGCTCGCGGGGGTCATCCTCCCGTACCGGCGCAAAGGTGTCCAGCCCCACGTGGAGGGTCACAAAAGCGAATTCTACACCTTTCTCTCCCAGGCAATCGAGCAGCTCGGCGGTGAAATGCAGCCCGGCGGTGGGGGCGGCGGCGCTGCCCTGTACCCGAGAGTAGACCGTCTGATAGCGCTCCGGGTCATCCAGAGGCCGGTGGATATAGGGGGGCAGGGGCACCTGCCCCGCTCGCTCTAGGGCGGCTTCATCCGAGAATCGCACCACTCTAAGGGCACCTTTGTTTCGCTGTATCACCTCCGCCTGAAGACCATCGAGCTCTATTCTGGTGCCCTCCCGGATGCTTCGAGACGGTTTGGCAAGCGCTTCCCACAGCCCTGGCTCCAGGCGGCGGAGGAGCAGGAGTTTAACCTTCCCCCCGGTGTCGGCCTTGCGCCCCATGAGCCGTGCGGGAAGAACGCGGCTGTCGTTGAATACCAGCACGTCGCCGGATCGGAGCAGTTCACTTAACTCGGCGAAACTGCGGTGCGCGCTTGAATTATCGGCTCGCGACAGCACCATGAGCCGTGAGCTGTCGCGGGGCTCCACCGGCGTCTGGGCGATGAGCTCCGGTGGCAGGTGATAGTCGAAATCGCTGGTCTTCACGGGTGCAATTATAAAGCGGTTGCGAGCCGCTGTCGATGTGATAAAAAAGGGCGGCGCTTTAAGCGCCGCCCTTTTAGCTTTATATCTATTGGTAGTTTAGAACAGGCCGCTGACCTTGCCCGTCTTGGTGTCCACGTCCACCTTCCTGAAGGCCGGATTGGAGCTGGTTCCGGGCATCAGGGTGATGGTACCGGCGCAGGGACAGAGGAACTTGGCGCCGGAATAGATGAGCACGTCGCGGACGGGAAGGGTCCATCCCTTGGGGACGCCCTTCAGTACCGGGTCGTGGCTCAGGCTGAGGTGTGTTTTAACCATCATGGTGGTGTAATCGTCGTACTTGGGGTCGCCCTCCAGCATCTTAGCCTTCTCCGCTGCCTCCGGTGTCCATGAGACGCCGTCGGCCCCGTATACCACCTTGGCGATCTTATCCACCCTCTCCCGCAGCTTCGTTTCGAGGGGATAGAGGAACTTGAACTCGTTCGCCTCGTCGCAGGCCTCCTTGACCACGTCGGCCAGTTCCAGCGCGCCTTCGCCGCCGTCGGCCCAGTGCGTGGACACGGCGCAGCGCGCCCCCGCATCCTCGGCCGCCTTCCTCACCATGGCGATCTCATCCTTGGTGTCGGTGTGGAAGCAGTTGACGCACACCACCGGGTTGATGCCGGAGGCCCGGATGGTATTTATGTGGTGCACCATGTTGGACAGGCCCTTCTCCAGGAGCTCCAGGTTTTCCTTGGTGTACTCCTCAGGCAGCGCCTTTCCGGCCACCACCTTGGGGCCGCCACCGTGCATCTTGAGGGCGCGGATGGTGCTGGTAAGCACCGAGACGTGCGGTTTGAGGCCGCTGAGGCGGCACTTGACGTTCCAGAACTTCTCAAAGCCGATATCGGCAGCGAAACCGCTCTCGGTTACGTGATAGTCGAACATCTTCAGGCCGATACGGTCTGAGATGATGGACGACTGCCCCACTGCGATATTGGCGAAGGGTCCGGCGTGGACCATGCAGGGCTGGTACTCAACCGTGCACATCAGCGTGGGGTTGATGGTGTTGCGCATCCAGGCGGTCATGGCGCCGCCCACCTCCAGGTCGCCGGTGGTGACTGCCTTGCCGCTCTTGTCGAAGGCCACGGTGATGTTGTCCATCCGCTCCCGCATGTCGGCGAGGTCCCTGACGATGGACAGCATCGCCATCAGCTCTGAGCTGACCGCGATGCCGAACTTGGACTGCATGGTGAAGCCGTCCATGCGTCCGCCGAGGCCGATGACCATGTTGCGCAGGCTCTGAGCGCAGAAGTCAATGATCCAGCCCATCTCCACCCGGGTGGGGTCGATATCCAGCCGGCGCATGCCGGTGAGCCGCTTCAACTGCTCGTCATTGTAGTTGCGCTCATGCTGCATCCTGGCGGTGACGGCAACCATCGCCAGGTTGTGGGCGTTCATGATATCGTTGATGTCGCCGGTGAGACCCATGGAGAACTCGGTCATGGGGATCAGCAGCGCGTTGCCGCCGCCAGCGGCGGTGCCTTTAACGTTCATCGTAGGACCACCGGACGGCTGGCGCAGGGCGCCGCCTACGTTGAGGCCGCGCTTACCCATGCCCTCCATCAGGCCGCACGATGTGGTGCTCTTGCCCTCACCCAGCGGTGTCGGGGTGATGGCGGTCACCTCGATATACTTGCCGTCGGGCTTGTCCTTGAGGCGGTCCATTATCTTGATGAAGTCGAGCTTGGGGGTCCTCCCGTAGGGGATAATCTCGTCCTTCTCCAGGCCCATCTTCTCCCGCCACTCGTCGGGGGTCGGCATGTTGGCTTCGGCAGCTTCCGAAATCTGCCAGTCCTTCATCTTTACTGCATCATATGCCATATATATCTCCTTGTTTTATTTACGCTCACTTGGAGCGGAATCTTACTTCTTATTGAGACCGAGGAACTCTATTGCGTTGTCCCGCAGCACACGCTGCTTAGTCTCATCCTTTATCTGCAGGTCGAGGAACTGCTCCTTGGTCAGCTTCAGGCCGTAGCTGTTGGAGCCGAACATGACCTTCTCCCGCCCGCGGCTGCTGTTCATGAACTTGACTGTCTCGGCGGTAAGATTGCGCGGGTTATAGGCGGAGATATCGCCGTAGACGTTGGGATGGCGGAAGATCATGGAGCACCACTCGTCGACCCATGGGTAACCGGTGTGCGACATGTTGATCTTGAGGTCGGGGAAGTCGATGGCGACCTTGTCCACCTCCATGGGGTGACCCACCCAGCTGGGCAGCGGCTCTGCCGAATGGCCTACCTGCATGCCGACGGGGATGCCCAGCTCGCTGCACTTGGCGTACAGCGGATATAACTTGGCATCCGACGGGGCGAGCCCGAAGGTGATGGGGTGCATGTAAACGTACTTGAAGCCGTACTCCTTGACCGCCTTGTTTATCTCCTCGATGCTCTTGTCGATGCGGAACGGATTGTAGCTGGCGCCGCCGATTATCCTGCCCTTACCCTTCTTCACCATCTTGTAGATGTCCTCGTGGGGGTATTCCATAATGATCTGATGGTGGAAGTGGTATGACCACATCTTGACATCGGTGATCACCACGTACTCGAAGCCTACCTCGTCCATGGTCTTCAACAGCTCCTCGGGGCTGTTATGGCCGGGCATGAACCCCTGCTCCTTGATCTTCTTGAACTGCTCCCTGGTGGGCGGCACGCCGCCGAACTGGGTCTTAAACGTGGATCGCGCCATGATCTTGAACTCTTCCCAATCGAACAGGTACTCCTCGAATCCCGCCTCGGTGGGGTAGTTCATCATGTCTACTGCTTTGATCTCTGCTAGGTTCTCTGCCATTTCTCCTCCTTGAATTTAGTTTTTATTTTATAGTCTATTTTAACCCCGCCTGCATCTCCGCCGCCCGTACGGTGTTCATCATCAGCATGGTAACCGTCATCGGTCCCACACCGCCGGGCACGGGGGTTATAGCCTTGGCCTTCTCCTTGATCGTCTCAAAGTCGGTATCGCCCACCAGTATCCGCTTGCCGTCGGCGGCCGTGCCTACTTGGTTGACCCCAACATCGATGACGACTACACCGTCCTTAACCATATCGGCCGTTATTGCCTTGGCTTTACCCATGGCCGCGATGATGATATCCGCCTGCTTGGTTATCGAAGCCATGTTCTTCGTGCCGGTATGCACCATAGTAACTGTGGCATTGGCTCCTGCCTTCTTCTGAATGAGGATGGCCATTACCGGCTTGCCCACTATATTGCTGCGCCCGCAGATAACCACATGCTTGCCTTCCGGGCTGTTGCCGCTGCGCACCAGTAGCTCCTGTACGCCGTGGGGGGTGCAGGGCATGAAAAATGGATCCCCGATCAGAAGCTTGCCCACGTTGACCGGGTGGAAGCCGTCGACATCCTTCTTGGGGTCGATGAGATTGAGCACCTTATCCTCATCGATGTGCTTGGGCAGGGGCAGCTGAACCAGCATGCCGTTCCACTTGGGATCCTTGTTCAGTTCCTCGATCTTGGCGAGGATGATCTCTTCCTTGGTATCCGCGGGGTAGACCAGGGTCTCAGACATGATGCCCAGCTCCTCGCTGGCCTTGGTCTTGGCGGTGACGTAGGACACCGATGCCGGGTCCTCTCCGACTCGGATGATGAACAGGCCGGGGGTTACCCCCTTCTTCTTCAGTTCATCTACCTTTGTCTTCAGCTCGGCACGGATCTCCTTGGCTATCTCGGCCCCTTTAATTATCTGTGCTGGCATTTTATGTAAACTCCTTTCTTATTCCTATCGCCCTTTTTTACCGACCAACTCTACCAAGCATGTGATTGAACAGGTGATCGGCGGTATCCGTCGTGGGCTTCTTCAAGGGTTCGGCGGTGTCGACAGTTGAGTTAGAAATGCGGGCAGCGGCGGCGTTCGTGCGCTCGGGATCAGGGGTGTAACTGATCAGGGACACGTATATCATATGCACTCGGGACTTTCGCCCAAATGGTGATTATATCACGACGTCCGGTGAAAATCAATAACATTGTGATTTTTTTCTCTAACTTAGCTCCCCGAGAAGGATTTAGAGTGACGATAGAATGTGGTATACTAATGGCTGAATCGCTGATGTATAACATTGGTATTGATTTGGTAGAGATCGACCGTATTGAGGCAGCGGTCGCCCGTTGGGGGGAGCGCTTCTTCAAGCGGGTCTATACCGAAGCGGAGCGCGATCATTGTCGCGACCGCGCCCCGGAACTCGCCGCCCGCTTCGCCGCCAAGGAGGCGGTGATGAAGGCTCTGGGCACCGGTATAAAGGGTGTCGGCTGGAGGGAGATCGAGGTTCTGCCCGATCCTGACGGCAAGCCGCTGGTCTACCTTTACGGCGGGGCGCGGCGCAGAGCCGAAGAGCTGGGGCTGGGAGAGATAGCTATCAGCCTGTCCCATTCCAGGGATTATGCGCTAGCTTCGGCCATCGGGGGGACTGGTTGAAGATAGTAACCGTGAAGGAGATGGTGGAGCTTGAGCGCCGCTGCGATAAGCGGGGCGTGCCGCCATCGGCGCTCATGGAGAACGCGGGCCTAGCTATCGCCCAGCGGGTGAACGAGTGGCTCGGCGGTGCCGCAGGAAGGGACATCCTGGTGCTGGTGGGTCCGGGCAATAACGGCGGTGACGGCCTGGTCGCCGCACGGCACCTCCACGACTGGGGAGCGAGGCTCAATATCTACCTCTGCCGCCCGCGCAAAGACGACGATTCAAATTATCGCATAGTATCGGATCGTGGTATACCGGTCACCATCGCGGAGGAGGACAAGGGTTTTAAGGAGCTCGATGGTATCCTTGCCTCCTGCGATGTGGTTATAGATGCGATATTCGGCACGGGTAAGCTGCGACCCCTGGAAGGGGTAATCAAGGATATAATCACTCGGGTGTGGGCGGTCAAAGGCCATCATCACGGTCCGGGTGTGGTGGCGGTGGACCTGCCCTCAGGGCTGGATGCAGATAGCGGAGCCGCTGACCCGTTGTGCCTCGCCGCCGATCTGACAATCACGCTGGGATACCCCAAGGTCGGGTTCTTCTCTTTCCCAGGGCGTGACCTTGCCGGCGATCTGGTGGTTGCCGACATCGGCATACCGGCAGACCTGGGTGCCGGTATCGACACCGAGCTGATCACCGAGAACTATGTGCGAACGATGCTCCCCGCCAGGTCCGGAGGGGCGCATAAAGGAACATTCGGGAAGGTGCTGGTCTGCGCCGGCTCGCTCAATTACATCGGTGCGGCTTACCTTGCCTGCGAAGGGGCGATGCGGGTGGGTGCCGGATTAGTCACACTGGCGTGCGCCCGCAGCCTCCATCCAATCCTGGCGGCGAAACTGACCGAGGTTACATATGCGCCGCTTCCCGAGTCCACGCCGGGGTTCATCGGCAGCGGGGCGTCGAAGGCGCTTCACGAGCGGCTGGCAGATTACGATGTGCTGCTGATGGGGTGCGGGCTGAGCCAGCACCCCGAGGTGCAGGCTTTTATTATGGCCTCGCTGATGGAGATGCCTGCCTCGCTCTCCCCGGCGCTGGTGCTGGACGCAGATGGACTCAATGCCTTATCCCAGACCCCTCACTGGTGGCGGATGTTAGAGCGGGATGCTATACTTACTCCCCATCCGGGGGAGATGAAAAGGCTCAGTAAACACTCTGTCGGTGAAAACTGTCAGGACAGGCTGAAAGCGGCCAGGAACGCGGCCAAGGAGTGGAGCAAAACGGTGGTGCTGAAGGGGGCGCATACGATTGTAGCTTCCCCTGGCGGCGATGCGAAGGTGAGCTCGGCTGCCAATCCCGGACTGGCGTCGGCGGGTACCGGGGATGTGCTCGCTGGCGCTATCGCAGGGCTCCTGGCGCAGGGGCTCCCCTATACGGCTGCTGCCGCCTGCGGGGTGTATCTGCACGGGGCTGCCGGGCAGATGGTACGTGAGGAGATTGGCGATGCCGGCATGGTAGCCAGCGACCTGCTGCCGGCCCTGCCCCGGGCGATTAAAAGTATCAAGGAAGGCTGACATGTTACTGGCGGTAGATGTAGGGAATACCAATATAGCCCTCGGCATCTTCGAGGGGGAAACGCTGCGTGCCCGCTGGAATATAGCCACCGATATCAATAAGACGGCGGATGAATACGATGTTCTTCTCAGTAACCTGTTGCCCAAAGAGGGCTTAGAGCTCTCCGATATCGATCACGTCAGCGTGGCCTGTGTGGTGCCCCCGTTGCTGACCATCATCGAGAAGCTGTGCCAGCGCTACATTAAGGTTCCCCCGCTAGTGGTAGGGCCGGGGGTGAAGACCGGGGTCCGTATCTGCACCGACAACCCTCGCGAGGTGGGTGCCGACCGGGTGGTGAACTCCGCGGCGGCGCACCACCTCTACGGTAAGCCGGTTATCGTTATCGACTTCGGCACGGCGACAACCTTCGATGCTGTCTCCAGGGAAGGGGATTATCTGGGAGGCTCGATCGCCCCCGGCATCCTCATCTCGGCGGAGGCGCTCTTCGAACGCGCATCCAAGCTGCCGCGGGTGGAGCTGGTTGCACCGGAACACGCTATCGGCAAGAACAGCGTTACCGCCATGCAGTCGGGGATTATCTTTGGCTATGTAGGGCTTATCGAGAGCCTGGTGACCCGCATGAAGAAGGAACTGGGGGGTGAAGCGCATGTGGTGGCCACCGGCGGGCTGGCCCAGGTGATCGCACCGGAGACCAAGGTCATAGATACCGTTAATATGCACCTTACGCTTATCGGGTTGCGATTGATTCATGAGCTGAATCAGGAGGAGAAGTGAGATGGTCAGAGATAAGACGATAGTGCTGGGGGTGACCGGCAGCATTGCCGTGTACAAGGCGGTGGACCTGGCCAGCAAGCTCACCCAGGACGGGGCCCGTGTAATTGTGGTGATGACCCAGTCGGCGCAGGAGTTCGTCAGGCCGCTGAGCTTCCAGAGGGTGACCGACCAGCCGGTTGTCATCGGCATGTTCGGGCCGCAGGTCGAGCCGCGTGACTGGCACATATCGCTGGCTGAGCAGGCCGATCTTCTAATTATAGCCCCGGCAACGGCGAATATAATCGCCAAGCTGGCGGCAGGCATCGCTGATGATATCTTGAGCTGTACCGCGCTGGCGACCAGGGCGCCGGTGCTGGTTGCCCCGGCGATGCACGCCAATATGTATGAAAATAGTATTACTCAGGAGAATATCGCCAAGCTCAAGGGACGCGGAATCGATTTCGTCGGCCCGTCTGTGGGGCGCTTGGCCTCCGGCGGTTGGGGACCGGGTCGCTTCGCCGATGTCGATGAGGTTCGGGGCATGGTGCACCAGGTTCTGGGGCGGGGTGGGGATCTGGCGGGCAGGAAGCTGGTGGTCAGTGCCGGCGGGACGCAGGAGCCACTGGACCCGGTGCGGCATATCACCAATCGCTCATCGGGGAGGATGGGCTACGCCATAGCCGAGGCGGCTCGCGACCGTGGTGCGGAGGTGGTGCTGGTCAGCGCCCCCACGGCGCTGGTACCGCCGGTGGGTGTTAAGCTGATGAATGTTCAGACCGCTATCCAGATGCGGGATGCCTTCGTTGAGGCTGCCGTCGGTGCCGATGCCATCATCATGGCTGCCGCCCCCGCAGACTATCGTCCCAAAGAGACGGCGCGGGCGAAGATCAAGAAAGGGGCAGAGGCCTTCAGCCTGGAGCTGGCAGAGAACCCGGACATACTCAGAGAGGTGAAAAGCAAGTGCATCAGGGTGGGGTTCGCCGCGGAGAGTGAGAACCTGGTGAAGAACGCCAAGGCTAAGCTGCACAGCAAGAACCTGGATCTTATAGTTGCCAATGACATCACTGCGTCCGATAGCGGCTTCGATGCGGAGACCAACAAAGTAGTGCTCATCGACCGGGACGATAAGGTGAAAAAGCTGCCCCTGCTGCCTAAATCGGAGGTGGCAGACAGGATACTGGACCGGGTGGTGGCGCTGCTACCAGAAACCAAGGCCACAAGATCTAAACCCGGTAAAAATTAAAAAGCGCGTAAATGAGCCACAAACTGTCACAGATACCCAAGGCGTATGACCCTCATACAGTAGAGGCCAAGTGGTATCAGTTCTGGATGGACAGGGGCTACTTCACCCCCATCATCGACCGTGAGAAGCAGCCCTTCGTCATCATTATGCCTCCGCCCAACATCACCGGTGTACTCCACCTGGGACACGCCCTCACCGCCACGCTGGAGGACATCATGGCGCGATGGCACCGCATGAAGGGTGAGCCCACCCTGTGGCTGCCCGGCATCGATCACGCCGGCATCGCTACCCAGTTTGTGGTGGAGCAGGCGCTTGCTAGGGAGGGCACTACCAGGCAGGCTCTGGGTCGCGAAAGGTTCCTGGAGCGGGTATGGGAGTGGAAGCGTAAATACGGCCACAACATCGCAGAGCAGCACAAGCGCCTGGGCACGTCATGCGACTGGAGCCGGGAGCGCTTCACCATGGACGAAGGGCCGTCCAAGGCGGTACGCACCACCTTCGAACGTTTATACCAAAAGGGTCTGATCTATCGCGGGGAGCGCATCATCAACTGGTGCCCGCGCTGCATAACCGCCATTTCCGATCTGGAGGTGGAATACGAGGATACCCCCGGCCACTTCTGGTACGTCCGATACCATCTAAAGGACAGCGACGACTTCATCACCGTAGCCACCACGCGTCCCGAGACCATACTAGGTGATACGGCGGTGGCGGTTAACCCGCAGGATAAGCGACATGCTGCATTGGTGGGCAAGACGGCGATACTGCCCGTCATCGGCAGGGAGATACCGATAATCGCCGACGATGCCGTCGACCCTTCCTTCGGCACCGGTGCGGTTAAGATAACGCCGGCGCACGACCCGGTGGACTTCGAGGTTGGTCAGGCGCACGGCCTGCCGACGGTCAATATCCTCAACCCCGACGGGACGATGAACCAGAACGCCGGCCCCTATAATCAAGCCGACCGCTATGTCTGCCGTGAGCAGCTTGTCGCCCGCTTGGAGAGCGAAGGGCTGCTGGTGAAGATCGAACCGCACCAGCACTCCGTAGGCCACTGCTGCCGCTGCGGCACCGCCGTCGAGCCGTGGGTCAGCAAGCAGTGGTTCGTCAAGATAGCCCCGCTGGCGATACCGGCTATCGACGCGGTGACCGATGGCCGCATCAAGATAATCCCCGAGCGCTTCACCAAGGTGTACCTCAACTGGCTGGAGAATATCAGGGACTGGTGCATCAGCCGCCAGCTGTGGTGGGGGCACCGCATCCCGGTGTGGTACTGCAAGGATTGTGATGAGATAATCGTCAGCGTCGACGATCCGACCGCCTGCACCAAGTGCGGCTCGTCGAAACTGGAGCAGGACCCGGACGTCCTCGATACCTGGTTCAGCTCGGCGCTGTGGCCCCACTCGACGTTGGGGTGGCCGGATGAGGCCGACGAACTGGGCTATTTCTACCCCACGTCGGTCATGGAGACGGGCTACGATATCCTCTTCTTCTGGGTGGCGCGGATGATTATGATGGGCCTGGAGAACACGGGTGATATACCGTTCCACACCGTCTATCTGCACGGGCTGATACGAGACGAAAGCGGCGAAAAGATGAGCAAGGTGAAGGGCAACGTGTTGAACCCGCTGGAGCTGATCGACAAGTACGGCACTGATGCCCTGCGACACGCCCTCTCGACCGGCACCTCTGCGGGGAACGACATCCGTCTGAGCATGGATAAGATTGAGGCCGCCCGCAACTTCGCCAACAAGCTGTGGAACGCGTCGCGGTTCATACTGGGCAATATTGATGGTAAAGTCTCGTATGAGCCTTTGCGTGACAGGCTGGCGCTGGAGGATCGCTGGATACTGAGCCGGATGAACCGCATGATCGCCAGTGTGGATCATCTGATGGAGGATTTCCATTTCGGCGAGGCCCAGCGCCAGGTGCACGACTTCATCTGGGGGGAGTTCTGTGACTGGTACATCGAGATAGCCAAGCTGCGATTGAAGGATGAGAACCCCCCGCTGCCGGTGCTGGCGCATGTCCTAGAGACATCGCTGCGCCTGCTGCATCCCTTCATGCCGTTCATCACCGAGGAGATATGGCACAACCTGAAGGGGCACGTCGACCGGGATATAGGGGAATCGATCATGGTTGCGCCCTACCCCGTCGCCGACGAGGCTGTCATGGATGACATGGCGGAGAGGGACATGGAGGTGGTCATCGAGGTGGTGCGGGCTATCAGGAACACGCGTGCCGAGTTCAAGGTGGAGCCGTCGAA
>CAYUWM010000012.1:0-2978 GCA_964448395.1 uncultured Dehalococcoidales bacterium | reverse complement strand
CAGGCTCTCCGATAAAAAATTCCTGTCCAAGGCGCCGCCGTCGGTAGTGGAAAAGGAACGGGAGCGGCTGGCGACCCAGCAGGACAAGGCCTCCAGGCTTCGGGAGAGGCTGTCCGAGCTTGGCTAAAAGGAATCGATAGGAGGTATGTGATGGGGACAGAGCGTTCGAAGGATATTAAAGAGGCGGTACGCGAGCTGTACACGGCGCTGGCTAAGCAGCAGGCCTCATCCTGCTGTGGTGCGTCGCAATCCGAGTCGTCGAGCTGCAGCTGCGGGTGTTCCGGTATTGAGAGTCGTGCCCAGGTGCTCTACTCGAAGGACGAGATTGAATCCATAGCGGCGGATATACCGTCGCTGGGCTGCGGCAATCCCATCGCCCTGTCCGAGCTGCAGGAGGGAGAGATGGTTCTCGACCTGGGAAGCGGCGGAGGGCTCGACTGCTTCCTGGCGGCAAGGCGGGTTGGCCCGCAGGGCAGGGTCATTGGCCTGGATATGACGCCGGAGATGGTTCGACTGGCCAGGGCCAACGCTGAGCAATTGTCGCTGGGTAACGTTGAATTCCGGCTGGGTGAGATGGAGCATATGCCCGTCGAGGACGGATCGGTGGATGTGGTGATCTCCAACTGTGTGGTGAACCTCTCGCCGGACAAGGACGCGGTGTTCGTGGAGGCCTACCGGGTGCTTAAGCCCGGGGGCAGGCTGTGTGTCTCCGATATCGTTACCCGTGGCGAGCTCCCAGAGGCGGTTCGGGATGACCTGACACAGTGGGCCGGATGCGTGGCCGGCGCTTTGAAGGAAGAGGATTACCTGGAGCGGATTCGCTCTGCTGGCTTCATTGAACTGGAGAAACAGGACGTGGCGCTGGCTCCTAACAAAGAGGAGGCCGCCCGCGCTGTGGGTGCCCCTATCGCCAGCATCACGGTGAAGGCGCACAAGCCCAAATAAGCCCTTCGCTGATACCGTCCACTCCTTGTCATTGTCCGACTTGATCGGGCAATCCAAGTCGTTTACCCATTCGCTGGATCACCCGGTCAAGCCGTGTGATGACATCCAGCGTCCCCCTCTGTTATGGCCCGACGCGATAGGGCAATCCAGGTCGTTTACCCATTCGCTGGATCACCCGGTCAAGCCCGTATGATGACATCCAGCATCCCCCTCTGTTATGGCCCGACGCGATAAGGCAATCCAGGTCGTTTGCCCACTTGCTGGATCACCCGGTCAAGCCGTGTGATGACGTTTGACTCTCCTCCTCTATTACGCGTCCCCGCGCTTCATCATCATTATCGTGGATACGTAGCTCAGCGCCAGCTCGTCGCTCTGGTTGCGGACCTCGATGCGTGACAGCACCACGCCGCGGTCGGGCTTGCTGCGCGACTCGCGCTTGTCCACCCACTCCATGCTCACGGTGAGGACGTCGCCCGGGCGCACCGGCGCATGCACCTGTATCTCCTTGTACTCCATGACGCCGAAGGTTCTGATGTTCCAGCCCAGGCCGATTACCCTGGTGACGACGCACATGGTGTAATTGGAGGAGGCGATGAGGCCGTTGTGCTGCGTTCCCGCCGCCGCCTCATCCAGGTGGAACACCTGCGGGTCCCACTGGCGCGCGAACTCGATCATCCCTTCTTTATCGACCACATGCTGTCCCACGATAATCTTCTGCCCCACGTGGATATCTTCAAAGTACAAATCGCGCATGATTCTCCTTAACTCTGACTGAGGGGAATTTAAAAAATATGGGGGGCAACCCCTGCAGACCTCTGCCTTTCCCGTACGTCATCATCCGACTGGATCGGATGATCCAGAGCAATTGTGAAACGACTGGATCGCCCGGTCATGTCAGGCAATGACTGCCTCCCCCCGTCCCCCGCTGGCGGTTCAATTCTTTTAATGCCTTTTTGGTGTCGCTGGCGATGCGCGCCTTATCGCAATTGTTAAGCCGGTATTTGAACAGCCAGTAGGTGAACTCCTTGGTTTCGCTCAGGGCCATGGATTGACGCCTGGAGTAGCCCTTCTCCTTCCTGAACCGCTTGAGCAGGTCGTTGAAGGAGCTTCCGTATATTCGCTGGTACGATTCCTCTCGGGGAGTACCGTTGTCGCTGAAGGGGCTGGCCCGCTGTTCCTTGTGCGCCTCCTCCTCCGCCGTCATTATCAGTGATTCCTCCACTGTGACCCCGTAGAAGAAATTGAGGTGTGCGCGGTACTTGTCCTCGCCGATGAGGTTGCAGAATTCTTCCTCAGTAATCTCAACAGGCGCTTTGCCGTGAAACAGCAGGTCGACTGCCTCCTCCTGCGGTACCAGATGACCCACCTCGTCCAGTATGCGCTCGGCGAGCAGCAGCCAGTCAAAGGCCTCGCTGGCGATGAGGTAGCGGTAGTCCCTGCCCTTATAGGTTTCTTCTATCAGGTCCCACTGACCGATAGCCTCGAGCAGGGCGATGTACCAGTGCTTGCCATGCATTATGGCGTCGCGCAGGCGACGGATCGCTTGTTTCTCGCTTGAGACGCCGATCTCGCCCAATGGCTGAATTTCACTGCCCATATCGGCCTCGCTAGCAGGCATGTCCCTTAGCCTTTGCCGAATTAATCTGGCTCAGCATCCGCTGTGCCGCCTTGCCCCCCATGCGCGGCATGCTTGCCACCCGCCCGTCGCGGATGGCGGCCTCCAGCTCGCTCACGCTGCCCACTCCCGCCTCGGTGTGCAGGCGCATGGCCATCTTGGGGCCGATACCGGGTATGGACAGTATATCGAGGATGCCTTCGGGGAACCCTGCGCGCAGATCATCGTGCAGCTTGAGGTGCCCCGTGTCCACAATCTCAGTAATCTTCTTGGCGATGGCTTCGCCTATCCCCGGTATCTCCTCCAGGTTCTCCCCGTCCCGCAGCATGTCCTCCACCTCCCGCGGCAGGTCTTTGAAGGTGCGTGACGCCTGGCGGTAGGCGCGGACCTTGAACTGGTTCTCGCCCTTCATCTCCAG
>CAYUWM010000011.1:0-36141 GCA_964448395.1 uncultured Dehalococcoidales bacterium | reverse complement strand
AGCGGGCAACCTGATCGTCAGGCGCCCCGACGGCACCCGCATCACAGTTACCGCCGGCGATGTCACGCTCAGAAACTGAGCGCGATGCACTATGACACATAGTGCGACAGCTTTATCGATGAGGCTACAGGAACGCGCGTATCGAGTCCGTAACCTCGGCGAATTCATCAGCCGGAACCGCGGTCCACGTCTCCACCGTCGCCCCCTTGGTGCTGAAGAATAAGGCTTGCCTCATCAGGTCCTTCTCGTCTTCAGCCTCGATAATGAACAGCATGTCGTAGGGGCCGAGGAGGCTGTAAGCGCCGGTGATATTGACCCCTATCGTCTCGGCTATACGCTTCATTTCATTGTAATTGCTTTTCCAGTCCTTCAGATTCTTGATACCCTCAGGCGTGAACTTGGTTAAAGTGATATAGGTCGGCAATTAGCCACCTCCTCTCTTAGTCATAGAATATAGTCTCTACTTAATCTTCTTTACTGCCCGATGTAAAAGCGCGGAACATCTCCAGCGGCAACGGAAACGCTACGATGCTTGTGCGCTCAGTTGCTATCTCGGTGAGGGTCTGCAGATAGCGCAGTTGCAGCGTTGTCGGTTCGGCACCGATTATCTTGCCCGCCTCAGCCAGCTTCTGAGAAGCCTGAAACTCGCCCTCGGCATGGATTACCTTGGCGCGTCTCTCCCGCTCCGCCTCCGCCTGTGCCGCCATCGCCCGCTGCATGGTAGCGGGAAGCTCCACATCCTTGATCTCAACAACGCTCACCTTGATCCCCCAGGGCTCCGTCTCCTCATCGATGATCTGCTGTAGCTGCTGGTTCAGCTTCTCGCGGTGGGCCAGCAGCTCGTCGAGCTCGGATTGCCCCAGCACGCTCCTCAGGGTCGTCTGAGCGATCTGGTATGTCGCCAGCTTGTAGTCGTAGACCTCTATCACCGCCGCCTCCGGATGCATCACCCGGAAGTAGACCACCGCATTCACCTTCACCGTCACGTTGTCCCTGGTTATCGCCTCCTGCGACGGAACGTCCATGGTGAGGATTCGGGTATCCACCTTGCGCATGCGGTCGATGAAGGGGATGATAAAGCGCAGCCCGGGCGCCCTGGTCTTATCCAGCCGGCCCAAGCGAAATACCACACCGGCCTCATACTGATACACTACCTTTACCGCCGCCGGCAGCAGCGAAAGCAACAACACCACCACCACGGCAACTACAATAACGCTCCCCATAATCTATTCTCCTCCGTCTTTTTTCCTGGTTACCGCTAAATGCAGACCTTCAATACTGGTGATAATCACCTCCTCTCCCTCCTCGGCCTTACCCTCATCCAGCGTCGCCTCCCAGCGTTCCCCGTGCACGAACACGGTCCCCGTAGGGTTGAGAGGGCTCCTGGCTACCGCTACCATGCCGATCATCGCCTCCCTTCCCGTCTGCTGTTTCCTGCGGTTGGTGCGGACGACAGAGGCGATGACGAAGACAAAAAATGCGGCGAACGCCAGGGCCACCCCGATGATAAGGCCCCGGTTGATACTGAACATCGGGTTGCTCATCAAAATCACCGAACCCACCACGAAGGAGGCGATGCCCCCCGCGGAGAGCAACCCGTTGGTGGTGGTGAACACCTCAGCCACGAAGAGCCCGAACCCCAGTAACACCAGCAGCAGGCCGGCGTAATTCACCGGCAGAACCCCCAGCGAGTAGAACGCCAGCAGCAGGCAGATGCCGCCGACCACCCCAGGCAGTATCATACCTGGATTGAACAGCTCCAGCGTAAGGCCCAGCATACCTATGCTCAGCAGGATGTAGGCGATATTGGGGTCGGTGATGGCCAGCAGGAAGCGCTCCAGCGCCCCCATATCCAAGCGTTCGATCTCGGCACCTTCGGTTTGAATGGTAACCGTCTCCCCGCTCGACAGTGTAACATCCCTGCCATCGAGCCGAGCGATCAGGTCATCCAGGTCATTGGCCACGATGTCGATAACCCCCAGCTCCAGCGCCTCCGCAGAGGAACTCGACCTGCTCTCCCGTACCGCCTCCTCCGCCCAGGAGGCATTGCGGCCGTTGGCCTCAGCGATATCCCTGATATAGGCCACGGCGTCGTTCACCACCTTCTGCTCCATGGTCTCGTCCATGCCATCCTCGCCGAGGGCTACCGGGTGCGCCGCGCCGATAGCGGTCCCCGGCGCCATCGCTGCTATGTGGGCCGACAGGGTAATGAAAGCCCCCGCCGATGCCGCCCTGGCCCCGGTTGGGATATAGACCGCCACCGGCACATCGGCCTCCATGATGCTCTGCACGATATCGCGCATCGAGCTGTCGAGGCCGCCGGGCGTGTCCATCTGAATAATGCAGGCAACTG
Source organism: uncultured Dehalococcoidales bacterium (assembly GCA_964448395.1). Lineage (GTDB taxonomy): Bacteria > Chloroflexota > Dehalococcoidia > E44-bin15 > E44-bin15 > CAYUWM01. Next base: position 33,788 of record CAYUWM010000011.1, on the reverse strand, counting down.
CGTCCATCTCCTCGGCCAGCTCGATCCCCCGCTCGACATAGCCGGCGACCACCGGGTTGATGGTACCCTCGACATCCAGCACCGCCACCTTAGGGGTATCCGCGTATGCCACGCCAGCTGTGAACGAATTGAGCAGCCCCAGCGCTATGAGGAGCAGCCAGGAAAATCTGGTAAACGACGCTACGGATATCCTCTTTAGGGGCATAGCGCCATTATATTAACGTCGATGTCTTTTTGCAATCGAACCGAATTGTTGATGGAGCAGGGCGATTGGTGTAGAATAGCCTAAGCTTCGCAGAGGCTGTGAAAATGAAGACTGACCGATGTAAAGGGATGCGCGACCTCCTCCCTGAAGATATGGCTAAATTCCGCCGGGTGGAGGAGGTGTTTCGCCGCTGCTCATCGCGGTGGGGGTACCAGGAGATAAGGACGCCTACCCTTGAATACCTCCACCTGTTCACCGCCGTCGGCACGCTCACGCCGGGGATGCTGGGGCGGGTGTATTCATTCCTCGACTGGGACGGCTGGAGCGGTGAGCGAGTGGTGCTGCGTCCGGAGGGCACCATCCCTGTCGCCAGGCTATACTCCGAGAACCTCACCGGGCTCAAAACCTGCCGGCTTTCATATGTAAGTAACATATTCGCCTTCGAGGAAACGGGGAAGGAGCGCAGGGAGCGGTGGCAGTGCGGCGTGGAACTCATCGGGCCCGACCAGCCCTCCGCCGATGCCGAGCTCATTATGCTGGCAGCGGAGGTGCTCAACGAGCTGGGGCTGGGACAAATGGACATCAGGCTGTCGCATGCCGGATTGATAAAGGCGCTGATCGCTGAACTCGGACTGGATGCTACGGAGCAAACCCATATTTTCGACCAGGTTTTGGAGGGAAATATCAAGGCCCTGGGAGAGGTCGACAGCGGAAACGCCGAGCTCAAAAAAGCCATCTCATTCCTGCTGGAGGTAAAGGGCAACTCGCCCGGCTTTATCCAGAATATCAAGGCCCTCCTTGGGAACAACCTCACCCGACTCGAGCACGCTCTGAACGACCTGACACAGATAGCTGAATACCTCGACGCGGCGCAGTGCCCGTACCAGATCGATGTCGCCTCCGGCAGGGGTTTCGAATACTATACTGGCGCCATGTTCCAGTTCCACATCGCCGGCAAGCGGATAGGCGGAGGCGGGAGATACAATGACCTGATCTCGCTGGTGGGCGGCCCCACCGTTCCCGCATCCGGCTTCGCCCTTTTCGCGGGTCAGCTAATCGATCTCCTCAAGGCAGGTGAATCCACCACACCGAGAATGCTGCTTCAAACTGAGGACAGCAGCGTCGAATGCCTGAAATCCTGTTCAGCGATAGCGCGTTCCCTGAGGGAGGCGGGCTATTCAGTGTCGCTCGACCACGGAGGGACGGACCGGGGCAGTTACCAGTGGGTCGTCACCGTACTGCGTGGCGACCGTTTTCGGCTGGTGGACCAGCCAGCGGGGAGAGAGCGCGAATTGAAATCCGCCGACGAGTTGCTGAAAACATTGGGGGCAGCAGGGTGAAGCTGGCGTTGCCCAAAGGCCGGCTGTTAAACGGCACCGCAGCCATGCTGGAGAGGGCAGGGGTATGCATCGACGGGTACCACAGCAGGTCACGCTCCTATCACCTCGAGTGCGCCAGATTCCCCCAGCTCCATTCGAGGGTGTTCCAGGAGAGGGATATCCCAATTCAGGTAGCGATAGGCAATTACGACCTGGGGATCTGCGGCCTGGACTGGGTCAAGGAACTGCTGTCGAAATATCCCAGCGGCGACCTGATGACGGTGAGGAGCCTGGGCTACGGGCGATGCGACCTGTACGCTGTCGTCAGTGGCCAGACCGAAGTCTCATCGGTGAACGAGATCGGCGAGGGGTTCGGTCGTGTGCGCATCGTCAGCGAGTATCCCAACATGGCGGAATCGTTCGCCCTGAAGCAGAGGCTGAAACGGTTCATCGTTCTTCCCATAGTAGGCGGGGGCGAGGTTTACCCTCCGGAGAGTGCCGATATGGCAATAATTAGCGAGACAGCTGCGGGCAGCTTTGCCGACAACGGCCTGGTCCCCGTGGACAAGATTCTCACCTCAAGGGCGTGCCTGATCGCCAACAGGAACGGCCTGGCAATGGCCGACCTCAGCGAGTTGCTGGCATGCCTGCAGCCGTTTGAGCCGGAGACAGAGCCTGATGCTCCTCCGCTTGCCACCAGCAGTGTAACGGCCAACGAGATAGCCGAAGGAAGGGATACTATTCGTCTCGCCCTGCCCGACGGCCACCTGTCAAAAGCGGCCGCAGAATTCTTCGAGAGAGCGCAGATAGAGATGCGGCGATACACCGGCAGAGGGTCAACCCGCAGGCCGGAGACCAGCTTGCCCGACGTGACAGTCAAGGTGGTCAGGCCCCAGGACATGCCGCTCCAGGTGGCAAACGGCAACTTCGACCTGGCGGTCACCGGCGAGGACTGGCTCAAAGATCACCTCTGCCGCTTCCCCTCAAGCCCGGCGATGGAGATCGCGAAGCTCGGCTTCGGGGCGGTAAGGGTGGTTGCGGTGGTCAGCGAGGACTCGAATGTCAGCCACACCGGTGACCTGCAGGACATGGTGCGGCGTGGTCTGCTGCCCCGCATCAGGATAGCGTCGGAGTATGTAAACATAGCCGATAAATATGCCATCGACAATCATCTGGAGCGCTGCACGATAATCCCCACCTGGGGTGCCAGCGAGGCCTTCGTGCCGGATGACGCCGACCTGCTCATCGAGAATACCGAGACCGGCGAGACCTTGGCCCGACACAGTCTCAGAATAATCGATACTATCCTGGAATCCACCGCATGTCTCGTCGGCCACCGCGATATGTTATCCCATCCGGATAAGAAGACCGCCATCGAGCGGACGATCAACGCTATTAAAAGAGGTATATAAAATAGGCTACAAGATGCCGTTACTTTACCTTCACCTTAGTATCGCCAAGGATGCGGCAGATATGCTGGACCATCCCGTCATCGGATCGCAGCTGGGATCCTATCTGGGGGGTGTCATCTCGCCTGACGCCCATTTCGTCAGCAGCGCCTCCCGCAGCGATACCCATTTCTTTGACCTGCAGGCAAGCGAATGCGAGAGTGGGGCCAGCTCCATCTTTAAAACCAACCCTGGTCTTGCCAGGGGGAGCGATATCGACGCGGCAACTAAATCCTTCGTCGCCGGCTATCTCTCCCACCTCATTACCGACGAGATATGGACCCTGGATATATACCGCCCGTTCTTCGGGGACACGTCCCCTCTAGGTGGAGACATAGAGGCCAACACGCTCGACCGGCTGCTGCAATATGAGACCGACCGCTGGGAGCGCCAGGACAAGGAGAAGCTGGCGCTGATCCGCGCCGAACTCTGCAGCTGGAAACCAGATGTAGGTATCGATTTTATCGAGAATGGCGCTTTGAGGGATTGGCTGAACTTTGTCTGCGCCACCACGGCACGCGAGGTGACCCTGGGCGATTTTCGCCTGTTCGCCCAGCATTTCCTCATTTCAAGAGAGAAGGTCGGCGGGGAGAAGCTCGAGCCGTTCTTGGAAGCCATACCCACCAAGCTCGACTGGGTCATTGAATACGTCACCCCGCAACGGCTCCAGGCCTTCAGGGAGAAAGCTATAGACCGGTCCGTGGCGGTGGTCGGGGAGTACCTGAATGAAGATAGTTAACGGCTTCGAAGCCGGCAAGTCGGCACTGCAACGGGGCAGCATCGCATTTGACCAGCTCTCACCCGACGTGAAGCAAAGGATAAAAGAAACCTTCGGCCAGGATCTGCCCCCCGCCGAAGTGGTGAATCGCATAGTGGCTGAGGTTCGTAATAGGGGCGATGCCGCGGTCCTGGACTTCACCAGAAAGATCGATAAAGTCAACCTCAAGTCGCTCAGTATAACCGAATCGGAATTCCGCAAGGCGTATGACATGGTCGATCCCGGTATTATCGATGCGCTCAACATCGCCGCCGAACAGATACGTGTGTTCCATCAGCTTCAGCTGCTGCACAGTGTGAAGGGTTTCATGGCTGAGGGCGTGGGGCAGCTGGTTCGCCCGCTGGAACGTGTTGGTTTATACGTTCCCGGTGGAACTGCCAGCTATCCTTCCACCGTGATGATGTCGGCCATACCGGCACGGGTGGCGGGGGTTGCCGAAATCATAATGGCTACTCCTCCGGGAAAGGGCGGCGAGGTGCCGCCGTCCACGCTGGTGGCGGCCGACATCGCCGGAGTGGACCTCTCGTTTAAAATGGGCGGCGCCCAGGCTATTGCCGCCTTGGCCTTCGGCACCCGGTCCATCCCCAGGGTGGACAAGATCTGCGGGCCGGGCAATATCTTCGTGAGCCTGGCGAAAAAGACGGTCTTCGGCGAAGTTGCTATCGACGGCATCTACGGCCCCACCGAGACGGTGATCGTCGCCGACGATTCCGCCTCCCCCAAATGCTGCGCCGCCGATCTGCTGGCTCAGGCGGAACACGACGCGCTATCAGCCGCGATAATGATAACCACCTCTACCCAACTGGCAGAACAGGTGAACCAGGAGGTGGAATCCCGGCTTGCCTCGCTGGAGCGTGCCGAGATCGCCCGCCGCTCGCTGGACACACACGGCTGTATAATAGTGGTCGAGGATATGGTGCAGGCGATAGAGCTGGTAAACATCTACGCTCCGGAGCACCTGGCGCTGGTGGTGCGCGATGCCTCATCGCACATCGAAGGTATCCGCAACGCCGGCGGCATCTTCATCGGAGAGAGCTCCCCGGAGGTGCTCGGCGATTACGTCGCCGGGCCCAGCCACGTGATGCCCACCGGCGGCAGCGCCCGCTTCAACTCGCCACTGGGGGTGAACGATTTTATTAAGACGACCAGTGTCGTGGCCCTGAGTGACGATGACTCTCGGACGCTGGGGCCGGCGGCCGCCGCCATCGCCAGGATAGAGGGGCTTACCGCCCATACCCGCGCCGCGGAGCTCAGACTGAAGAAAGGCGATGAACAATGAGCTCCGATAACGGGGGCATCGACCGGCTGATCAGGAGGGACCTGCAGGGCCTCAAGGCGTACCAGCCCATCGAGCCGCCCGAGGTCATCGGCGAGCGGGCGGGGGTCAGCGAGGTGATCAAGCTCGACGGCAACGAGAACCCCTACGGCTGCTCACCCACTGTAAGTCGTGCCCTCGCCGAGTACCCACGCTACCACATCTACCCCGACCCGGAGCAGCGGGAGGTGCGCAAAGCGCTGTCCGCATACGTCGGCATCGACCCCGGGCACATCGTGGCCGGCGCCGGCAGCGATGAGCTCATCGATCTCATTTTGCGCCTCTTTATCGAGCCCGGAGACGAGGTGATCAACTGCTCCCCGACTTTCGGGATGTATCCCTTCTGCACCGATATCTGCGGCGGCAGCACTGCCGATGTGCCCCGGGACAGTTCCTATGCGGTCGACATCGCAGGGATAAAAAGGTCTCTCAATCGGAGGACGAAGGTGATCTTCATCGCCTCACCCAACAACCCCAGCGGCAACCTTACTCCACCGAACGATATCATGGAGCTGGTTGAAACCGGCAGGGTAGTGGTGGTAGACGAGGCGTATTACGAATTCAGCGGGGCAACCCTGGCCCCACACGTGACCGAGCACGGTAACCTTATCGTCCTGCGCAGCCTCAGTAAATGGGCCGGGCTGGCCGGCCTCCGCATTGGCTACGGGGTTTTCCCCGCCACGGTAGCGCAAAAGATACTGACTATCAAGCAGCCGTATAACATCAACATCGCTGCCCAGGTGGCGCTGCTGGCGTCGCTTGCCGATACCGGCTACCTGCAGGGCACCGTGGAGAAGATACTCTTAGAAAGAGAGCGGCTCTTCGAGAAGCTGAGCGCACTCGACTCGCTCAAGCCGTTCCCCACACAGTCGAATTTCATCCTCTGCGAGGTCACTAAAGGAGTCGCCAAGACGATTCATGACGGTCTGCGGAAGAAGGGCATCTTCATCCGCTACTTCGACAGCCCGCGGCTGGAGAACTCGCTACGCATCAGCGTGGGCCGGCCGGAACACACCGACGCGCTGATAGCGGCTTTGAAGCAGATATGCTGATTCAACCAGCGAAAGGGGATAGCTATGGCACAGAAGAGAACCGCCACCATCACCCGCAACACCGGGGAGACGCAGATAAGTGTTACCTTCACCCTCGATGGCAGCGGCAAGTTCGACATCCAGACCGGCAGCAAGATGTTCGACCACATGCTGACCCACATCGCACAGCACGGCTTGTTTGACATAAAGATTAAGGCCTCGGGGTGGGACCAGCACCACCTGGTGGAGGATGTCGCCATAGCGCTGGGCCAGGCGCTGAACAAGTCGCTCGGCGATAAAAAGGGCATAACGCGGATGGGCCACGCCATCGTGCCGATGGACGAAGTGATGGCGATGGTGGTGATCGATATCTCGGGCAGGGGATACGCGGTGCTGGATGTGCCGTTCAAGCGGAAGAAGATCGGCGACCTCGAGAGCGACGTGGTGAGGCATTTCCTGGAGACATTCGCCCTGGAAGCCAAGATGAACCTCCATGCAAGGGTGTTCTACGGCACCGACGACCACCATAAGGCGGAGGCGGTATTCAAGGCGCTGGGCAGGTCACTGGGCGATGCCACCCGGATCGACCCCAGGATCGCCGGCAAGGTGCCCAGCACCAAAGGCACGATCGAAGGCTGATGCGCCTCGTCGCCATATGTCGTTTCGACCTTTAGGCCCCGTCCGACGTCCTGCCATTACCACCTAGTAAATTATTAATACAGAATCAATACCACTATGAGCATCAACAGCGGCAAGAGAGCCGGGTTCTACGGCTGGATCAGCAACACCCTGGAGCGGTACCCCTCGCTGGTGATAATGGGCACCATCCTGATAACCCTGTGGTTTCTCATCCCTCTGCTCCATATGGCCCCCGCGGAGACCGCCAGCGATAACCCTACCGGCAACCCCGTGGTCCAGCTGTACGAGAAGATCGATGACACCTTCCCCTCGGAGGTCTACTGGATACCCTTCGTCGCGGAGGCCAAGGACGGCGATATCCTGACCCAAGACAGCCTCTACGAGCTGTACCAGCGGGAACAGGCGCTCCAGGAAAGCGAGCTCGCCCCCTTCCTCTATAACCGATACCTGGAAACGGCGGGGGTAACGGTCAAAGGTGCGTACAGCATAGCCGATGCGGTCGATTCGGCTATCCTACTGCAGAGCGGGGGCACCGTAGACCTGTCTAGTGCCACGGACGCCCAGGTGAAGCAAGCGATAGCCTCCCTGCTCAGCGAACCCGCCACCGAGGGGTTCCTCGACGACCTCTCGGTCAAGGCCGAATACGGAGAAGACGGATGGACCTCCCCGGCGCTGATCTTCTTCGTCATGGCGGACGAAGCGAAGGTACTGGAGGAATACCCCCGTACTGTAGGGCAGGACTACTCCGGGGACATCGTGCTGGAACACTTCGGCCGGGCGGTGCGGGACATACTGCGCGGCGATGAGGCGCGATACGAACTGTGGGGCATAGGCATCGATCTTAACCTGGAGATAGAGGACGAGAGCGGTATCGCCGCCATCCTGACCGCCGTGGCCATGGTTCTCATCAGCATATTGATACTGTTCATCTTCCGCTCTTGGTTCATCACCCTGGTCACCACCGCCGGTCTTGGCATGCTCATAATCTGGCTCAAGGGCTTTTCCAACATGGTAGGGCTGAAGGGCTCGCTGACCCTTGACATAATTGTGCCCATCGCCATTGTAGTGCTGGGCGTGGATTATGCCATCCAGGCCCTGTTCAGATACCGCGAGGAGACCGAGAGAGGCAAGCCTCCCCCGTTGGCTCTCGGCAACTCTAACTACATGGTGAGCCGGGCGCTGGTGCTGGCGATGCTGACCACCGTGGCAGCGTTCGCCTCCAACGCATCATCCGGCATAGAGTCCGTAGTCGGCTTCGCCGTCGCCGCCTCATTCGCCATATTCGCCTCGCTTATCATCCTCGGATTCTTCGTGCCAGCAGTGGTAATGCAATACCAGTCTCGCAAAGGGCAACAGGTAAAAAAGAGTGCCGCGAGCGATAGGTCACGTCCCCGCGGAGCGTGGATGGGACGGCTCATCTCCGGCACCAGCAACCTGTGGTTTATCTCCATACCCCTCATCCTGATCGTGACCGGGTTCGCCGCGTGGGGCTGGATCAACGTGGAGACCAGGATGGATGCCGAGGATGCCCTGGACCCCGGCTCAGACTTCGTCATCGGGCTGGATAAGGTCGATGAGCACATGGCCGAAACCGGTGGCGAACCGGCGATAATCTACATAGAGGGGGACCTCACCCGGCTGGAGGCGCTGGACGCCATGAAGGCGTTCATCGAGGAGCTGGATGACAACCAGCACGTCGCGCGAAGCCCCATCGACAATTCCCCCGACCCCTCCGCCTTCCTGCTCGACATGCTGAAGGTGATACTCCAAGTAGATTATGCGACAGCGCAGATAGAGCAGGCATCCGGCATCGAGCTAACCGATGCCGACAATGACCTGATCCCCGATACCCCGGCGCAGCTCGAAGCGGTCTACGACTATGTGATCGACAACGGCGTCCCCCAGAACAAGGACACGCTGATATACAGCCCGAAACACATAGAGGAGGCGTTCGTCCGGCTCGATAACGGGGGAGACACGTACGCTACCATGATAACCATCGGCGTCCCCGGCACGCGCGAGCAGGAGATAGTCAGGCTCTCATCCAACGAACTCAACGAAGACCTTGATGCGACTATGGAAGGCGTGACGAGCATCGATTCCTACGGCCTCACCGGCACCGGCTACGTGCGGCTGGTGCAGTTCGATGCCATCGCCAACTCGTTGACCAAGTCCCTGATAATATCCGCCGCTATCGTGTTGCTGCTGCTGGTGGTGATCTTCCGTTCGCTACGCTTCGCCATCATGACCATCATCCCGGTGCTGATGGTCGCCTGCTGGCTGTACGGTTTCATGTACGTTGCCGGCTACTACCTCAACGCGCTGACCGCCACCATCGCCGCTATCGCCATCGGTGTGGGCGTCGACTTCTCGGTCCACTTCACCGAGCGCTACCGCCAGGAGATGGCGAGAAGGCCGTACAAACGCATTGCCATCGCCCGCACCGCCCGCACCACCGGCTTCGCCCTGTTCTATACCGCCCTCACCACTGTGGTCGGCTTCGCCGTCATCGCCTTCGCCCCGATGCCCATATTCGCCACCTTCGGCCTGCTCACCGCCATCATGATCGTGCTCTCCCTGCTGATGGCGCTGTTCGCCCTGCCCAGCATGCTTTTGCTGTGCGCGCCGGGCAAGCGGTCGCCCAAGGGGAATAAGAAGCGCTAGAGGGCAATTGAAAGTAGCTCCTGGATAGCGAGCACCGTTACTCGGTGATTACCGTGTCGTCGTGGCTGTAGGCCGGGGAGCAGCAGCAGAGGAAGACGAGGGGCGAATCACCGGTGTTCCACATCTTGTGCCGGTGCCCGGGGAGGATGACGATGCCGTCGCCGGCCTCGACCTCCCGCTCCTCGTCCCCGATCCTGATCCTCCCCTGTCCTTCGAGTATGTAGTATATCTCCTCGGTCAGCGGGTGGAAATGCTCTGCGGTGCTCCTGCCCGGCGATACCCTCGCCTCCGCCAGGCTCTGGTTCTTGATACCGGAGTTGGCCGGGGCCAGTATCTCCCGTATCTCCGACGAGTCCTTGGTGATGAAAGGACTGACATCGTTGCGATTTACCACCTTCATCCCACGAGTTCCCTGCCGGTAAGCCTGCGGAACGCCTCGCGGTAGCGGGCGGTGGTCTTCGCGATGACCTCCTCGGGCAGCATCGGCGCCGGCGGCTCCTTGTTCCACCCGGCCTGCACCAGCCAGTCCCGCACCGGCTGCTTATCGAAGCTGGACTGGGATTCCCCCGCATGGTACAGTGCAGCGTCCCAGAAGCGGCTGGAGTCGGGGGTCAGCAACTCATCGATCAATATCACCCGCCCGTCGACCACCCCGAACTCCATCTTGGTATCGGCGATGATGATGCCGCGCTCCAGCGCGTAATCGCGGGCGTAGCGGTACAGCGCCATGCTCTTCTCCATCAGCTCCGCCGCCCGCGGCTCGCCGATGAGGTTCTTCATCTCCTTCATGGTTATCGGCTCATCGTGACCCGATTCCGCCTTGGTCGTCGGGGTGAATATCGGCTGCGGCAGCTCCTCGCTCTCCACCAGACCCTCGGGGAGGTTGGCCCCGCAGGCGGTGCCCTTCTCTTGGTACTCGGCCCATGCCGAGCCCGAGATGTACCCGCGCACCACGCACTCGATGTCGATGCGCTCCGCCTTCCTCACCACCATGGATCGCCCGGCGACCGATTCGGGGAACGACCTGCCGTAGGTCTGGTTCAGCCATTCCACATCATCCACCATCCTTATCATGTGGTTAGAAACGATATGCGCCGTCTTCTCGAACCAGAAAGCGGAGAGCTGGTTCAGCACCGCCCCCTTATCCGGGATGCCGCAGGGCAGCACCGAGTCGAAGGCGGAGATGCGGTCGGTGGCGATCATCAGCAGGCTGTCGCCCAGGTCATAGGTATCGCGCACCTTCCCCTTGTGTAACAGGTCCGGCATGTTGGTTTCAAGCAGAAGCTCCATTAAATCCTCCAGTCTAGACGAATAAATGTAATCCCGCCGACGATGGCCAACCGCCGACTAGAACTCGGGGAACAGCAACCTGTCCAGCTCTATCGCGTCCCGCGGGTGCTCCACCCCAACGTTGTCGAACAGGAAACCGGAGGCGAGGACGCCCATATCGTCGCGGATGATGGCCAGTGCCGCGACGGCGTTCACCGCATTCCTCAGGTTCCCCTCTTTATGGTTATGCGTCTCGCTGTGCCTGATGCGGTCGTAGCTGTTCCACCAGCCGGGAACCGCCCCCGATTTGGACAGGGCGCGGAAGGGGAGCATCAGCAGATTGGACGCCGGCAGCGGCGTAACCGAGCGGCGGTAAAGGTAGGGGATGTTCGAGCTGAGGAAATTGCGGAAATCGTCGAAGTCCAGGTCCACCTTGTTGGGGTGCCTCGACCTCCTGATCATCTTGTCCAGCGCGGAGGTAAGTGCGTTACCGCTGTCCCGCAGGATGTGATTGAATTCATAGGAAAAGGTATCGCAGTTGTCGGTATGCAACTGCACGTAGCGGAACGTCTGAACCAGGCGCTGCTCGATGGACATGTATTTGTGGTCGATGTCAGAGGTCACTTCCGAGAACCACTGCTCCTCGCCGAACGCTTCTTTAAGCTTGCGGGCCATTTCGTACCTCGCTCCCTCCCGTTACGGGAGCTTCCATACGCCCAGTTTATCCCCTTGCGCCGCTGTTTGCAACTCCTGAAAGAGCGAATCGTACATCGTGTCCGGAGGGTAGCTCACAGCCCACGCGTACCCGTCGGCGACCAGCACCAGGTTAACGAACGTAGTTCCGTCGAACACGTAGCGCAGCAGCCTGCCGTACTGGTCCGTCTCCGACACATCCCTCTGCAGGCTGATGTTCTTGCCCTCGACGAGCTTTATATTGGCCTGCTTAGCCTCATCCGCCAGCGCGCGGTACTCGGGGCGCTCGTCATCCAGCTCCGGCGTGTCGATGCCGATGTACCGCACCGTGTGCTCCGTGCCGTTGATAAACACCTCGATGGTATCGCCGTCTATCACGCGGGTGCAGAGAGCTTTAGTGAAAGTGACATTGCCCTGGTGAATCGCCGTAATGGCGGGCGTGGGCGTCGGCTCCGCTGCCGGCCCGGCACCGCCGCAGGCTAGAGCAATCGACAGTAATATACCAACGGCCAACAGCAGAACGAGCCTTGCGGCTTTCATTCCTCTCACCCCAGCTTCAGGCGTTTGAATATCTCGTCCACGTGGCGCAGGAAGAAGTTGTAGTCGAATATCTCCTCCAGCTCCTTCTTAGACAGGTGCTTGGTCAATTCCGGGTCCTTGTTCAGCAAATCGAGAAAGCTCACCCGCTCCTTCCACGACTTCATCGCGTTGCGCTGCACTATGCCGTACGCCTCCTGCCGGGTCAGCCCCTTGTCGATGAGCGCTATCATCACCTTCTGTGAGAACACCAGCCCCTTGGTCACGTCCAGGTTCTTCTCCATGTTCTCGGGGTACACCCGCAGGTCGCCCATGACGTACTTGAACAGGTGGAACATGTAGTTCAGCACGATGCAGGCGTCAGGCAGGGTGATGCGCTCGTTGGAGGAGTGGCTGATGTCGCGCTCGTGCCACAGCGCCACGTTCTCCATCGCGGTGACGGCGTGCCCGCGTATCAGGCGAGACAAGCCGCAGATGCGCTCGCACAGCTCCGGGTTGCGCTTGTGCGGCATCGCCGACGAGCCAGTCTGCCCCTCCTCGAACGGCTCTTCCACTTCGAGGCACTCGGTCTTCTGCAGGCCGCGTATCTCGGTGGCGAACTTCTCCAGCGAGCTGGCGATAAGCGCCAGCGTGGTCACGAACTGGGCGTGGCGGTCGCGCTGCACCACCTGGCTGGATATCGGCGCCGGCTTCAAACCCAGGTTTTTGCAGGCGATCTGCTCGATTTGGGGCGTAACGGTGGCATACGTGCCCACCGCGCCCGATATCTTGCCCACCGCTATCGCCTCCCGCGCCTCCTCCAGGCGGTGCTGGTGGCGCTTCATCTCCTCCACCCATATCGCCATCTTCAGCCCGAAGGTGGTAGGCTCGGCGTGCACGCCGTGGGTCCTGCCCATCATGATGGTGCGCTTGTGGGTCACCGCCTGACGTTTCAAGATCTTGATGCTATCGCGGACGTCCCTCAATAAAATGTCGCTGGCCTCCACCATCTGCAGGCTGAGGGCGGTGTCCATGATGTCGGAGGAGGTCAGACCGAGGTGGATGAACCTGCTCTCCTCACCCAAGCTCTCCGCCACCGATCCCAGGAAGGCGGTGACGTCGTGGTGCGTCCGTTTCAGTATCTCGTCGAAACGCTTCATGTTGAACCGCGCCTTCTTCAGCTTGGGTATATCCTCCTTAGGAACGACTCCAAGTTCGGCCCACGCCTCGCAGACCGCGATCTCTATCTGCAGCCACTTCTCGAACTTGGACCTGTCGGTCCACACCCTCCCCATACGTGCCCTCGTATACCTCTTAATCATCTTTTCACCCCCACATGCGTGTTTCTTAATTCTATGCTTCTCTAAAGGATTAGGTGTTATTTATTAGATGTTTTCTCCCGTCGAGCGCCGCACTTGCGCCCGCTATCCCGTCTGCGTTCACTTTCGTGTCTTCCCGCACTTCCTATCTGTCGGTTGTTACACACCCTCCGACTGCTTGCGGCGGAATTCCTGGTACGCCTTCTTGACCTTCCTGTCCTTGAGCGCCAGTATCGACGCGGCCAGCAGGGCGGCGTTCTTCGCCCCGTCGATGGCGACGCAGGCCACCGGCACCCCCGGCGGCATCTCGGCCATGGAGTACAGCGACTCCACCCCCATCAGCGCGCCCGAGCTCAGCGGCACCCCGATGACCGGCAATGCGGTCCAGCTCGCCAGCACTCCGGGCAGGTGCGCCGCCTTCCCCGCGCCGGCGATAATCACCTCGACCCCCCGCTTCTCGGCATTCAAGCCGAATTCCCTCGTCTCCTCCGGGTTGCGGTGCGCCGAGATGACCGACACCTCGTACTCGATGCCCATCTGCTCCAGCGTATCCAGCGCCGGCCGCATCAGCTTCTCGTCCGACTTGCTCCCCATCACTATTCCGATTAAAGCCATATCGATTCTCCTGTACTAAGATTCAACCACCGGCTTGGTCCCCATCATAGCCCAGCAAACATTTCTCCATATCAGGTCGCTCCTCCTCACCGCCGTGAAGCAGAAACGGGGCGACTGGGTGAACATCTGCCTCAGCGCGCCGCCCATCTGCAGGCTCGGCATCAACTGGGCGTCTACCGCCCGCTGGTACCCCGTCAGATCGATGCTCTCGGACTGTAGCGCATCGGCGATAACGGTCGCCGCAAGGCGGGCGCTCCTTATGGCATAGTATATACCCTCCCGGGTGATAGGATTGACCAGCCCCGCGGCGTCGCCGAGAAGCAGGACGTTGCCCCTCTGGATCGGCATCCCCTTACCGCGAATGGGCAGCAGCCCGCCCTGAATATCCCCGGCTTCATCGATGCCCACATGGTGCAGCAGCTTTTCAAGGTAGGGCTTGAGCTTCTTGGAGAGACGGGCGTCCCCCCCGACGCCGACCGAGAGGTGGTCTTTCTTGGGAAAAATCCATCCATATCCGCCGGGCAACTGCCCCTGGTCGATCCCGATCAGCGAGTCCCATTTGGCCATTTCGTCCGCGCCGGCGCTGACCTCGACCTGGAGGGCGAGGTCGAGCCTGGCGCCCCGCATCAGGCCTGCGTTTTTGGCCACCACGCCGTTGGCGCCATCGGCCCCGACGACGATCCTGGCCTTGAAGTCGCCCCCAGTCGTAGCGACCTTTGCCGACCGACCGTCCGCCTCTACCTCTTCGACCTCCACCCCTTCGATCACCGTCGCACCCGCATCTTGCGCCTTCTGGACGAGCATATGGTCGAATTCGCTGCGTGTCACCATGTAGACGAATGGTCCCCGGTGTCGCTTAATGCACTCGCCGCTCAGCCTGTAGGTCATCCTGGCTCCGTAGGTCGTCCGCTCAGCGACCGTACCTATATCGAAATCGAGCAGGCCAGCAGTCCGGCGGGTGATCCCACCGGCACAGGTCTTGTCCCGGGGCAGCTTCTCCTTCTCCAGTATGAGCACTGACAGCCCCCTGCGAGCCAGTTCACGACCGAGCGTGGCGCCGGCAGGGCCTGCTCCTACGACTATCACATCGCAGGAGTTCACCGGGCGACCTCTCTCAGCCCGATGTCCTTCCGGTAGTGACAGCCCTCGAAGTTTATGCGGGGGATGTTGTCATACACCCGGTCCCTGGCATCGGCGATAGTTTTGCCGGTGCCGACCACGGTGAGCACCCGCCCGCCGTCGGTAAGGATGTCACCGCCGCTAGCCTTAGTTCCAGCGTGGAAAACGACGATATCCCCGTCGACCGCGTCCAGTCCGGCGATGGGCAGACCCGTCTCGTATTTCCCCGGATAGCCGCCAGACGCCAGAACCACTCCCACGCAGGCTCCATCGCTCCAAACGACGTCGACCTTGTCCAGCCGTTCCTCGGCTACCGCCATCATGAGCTCCAATAAATCACTCTTGAGCAGCGGGATTATAACCTGCGTCTCGGGGTCGCCAAAGCGGGCGTTGAACTCAATTACCTTGGGGCCATCGTCCGTGATCATCAGCCCGGCATACAGGACGCCCTTGTACGGCCTTCCTTCCTCCGCCAGCGCCCGCACCGTCGGCTCGAGGATGCTGCTCTTGACCTTCTCGATCATGTCCTCGCCGAAGAAACCCGGCGGGCAGTAGCTGCCCATGCCGCCGGTGTTGGGTCCCTCATCTCCATCCCCGACCCGCTTGTAGTCACAGGCGGGCATCATGGGGACGACTTCCTTGCCGTCGGTCAGCGCCAGCAGGCTGACCTCCCTGCCGGTGAGGCACTCCTCGACCAGCACCCGATCCCCGGCGCCGCCGAACACCCGTTGCTCCATCACTTCCGATAAGGCTTCAATGGCCTCATCAGTCGAGCCGGCGACGATTGCCCCCTTGCCCGCCGCCAGGCCGTCAGCCTTGATAACGATAGGGGAGGGCTGCGCCTTGACATAATCTTTGGCTTTCTCAAAGGAGGTGAACGTCTGGCTGCGAGCGGTGGGGATGCCGTATTTCTGCATCAGCTCCTTGGAGAATACCTTGCTCGACTCTATCTGCGCCGCGCCCTTCATTGGACCGAAGACAGGGATTCCGCGACTCTGGAACAGGTCAACGATCCCATTGGCAAGGGGAGCCTCCGGGCCGACAACGGTGAGGTCAATCTTCCGCTCCTCAGCGAAATGGGCTAAGGTGTCTACATCGGTAGGCTTGATATCGATGTTCCTGGCAATAAGGCCGGTACCCGCATTGCCGGGGGCTGCAAATATCTCTGCGGCGGACGGGCTCTGGCTGAGCTTCCACACCAGGGTATGCTCCCTGGCGCCGCCGCCGACGACCAGAACCTTGAGCACGTATCTCCCCTTACAAGCCCTCTTTTTTGAACATCTCGGCCTGGAGAGGATCGATCTTCTGGATTATCTTGGTCAGCTCGGCGACGTGCTCTTTCTCGTCGTCGCGGATATGCTCCAAGACCTTCCGCGCCTCTTCATCATCTATGGTGTCGATATGATCCTGGTACTGGTTGATCGCTTGAAGTTCCCCGACGAGGTCTTCGCGCAGCAACTCGAGGTCAAGCTCGGGGGAACCCTCATCTTCGTAATCGGACTCGTAGGACATCTGTCGCCTCCTTAATTTATTCCCATTCTATGGTTGACGGGGGCTTCGAGGATATATCGTAGACTACCCGGTTTACCTCCGGGACCTCATTGACGATGCGGTTGGATATATGCGCCAGCAGATCATAGGGCAGGCGGGCCCAGTCGGCGGTCATGGCATCGTCCGATGTCACCGCGCGGATAGCGATAAGGTAACCGTAGGTGCGGTAATCGCCCATGACGCCCACGCTGCGGGTGTCGGTCAGCACAGCGAAGCTCTGCCACAGCTCACCGTACAGGTTAGCCTTCTTTATCTCGCTCATCACTACCCAGTCGGCAGACCTGAGGATCTCCAGCTTCTCCCGCGTCACCTCACCGATGATCCTGATGGACAGACCGGGGCCGGGGAACGGCTGGCGCCACACCATTTCCTCCGGCATACCCAGAGCGTTTCCCACATTCCTGACCTCATCCTTGAACAGATAGCGCAGAGGCTCGATGAGGGAGAGGGTCATCTTTGCCGGCAGGCCACCCACATTGTGGTGCGTCTTGATCTTAGCCGCAGCGGTGCTGTGGGGCGATATGCTCTCGATCACATCAGGGTACAGGGTGCCCTGCGCCAGGAAATCCACCTTGCCCAGCTTAGCCGCCTCCTCCTCGAACACCCGGATGAACTCCTCACCCACCAGTATCCGCTTCCTCTCGGGGTCGGTTACACCCTTTAAACGATCGAGGAACCTGTCGGTGGCATCGATATGAACGATGTTCATTTTCAGGTGTTTCTGGAAGGTATCGATGGTGCGCTGCGCCTCTTCCCGGCGCAGCAAACCGTTGTTGACGAAAATACACGTCAGCTGATCGCCGATGGCGCGGTGCACCAGCGCCGCCACCACAGCAGAGTCAACCCCGCCGGATAAGGCGCAAATGACGCGACCATCGCCCACCTGCTTCTTAATCCTGTCGACACTCTCCTCAATGAAGCTTCCCGGGGTCCAGTTGCCGCTGCAACCGCAAACCTTGTATAGAAAGTTGCGCAGGATCTCTTTGCCGTTAGGTGTATGCGCCACTTCGGGATGAAACTGCAGCCCTATAATGCCTTCTTCACTGCCCATCGCGGCGAACGGGGAGTTCTCGGTATAACCCAGCGGGGTGAAGCCGGGCGGTACCTCCAGCACCTCGTCGCCGTGGCTCATCCATACCGTCATAGTAGGCGGCAGGCCATCGAAGATCGGCGATCCCGCGGCCGACTGGTGCAAGACGGCATGACCGTACTCCCTCTTTTTACCGGGGGTTACCTTGCCACCGAACTGGTGGATCAGCACCTGCATACCATAGCAGATGCCGAGTATGGGCAGATGGCTCTCATAAATATATGGCGGCGCTAGTGGGGCTCCCGGTTCGTAAATACCGGCGGGGCCTCCCGAAAATATGATACCCCTGGGATTTAGCTGGGCTATTCTCTCCCACGGGGCGTCATAGGGTAAAACCTCGCTGTAAACCTGGCACTCCCTGACCCTTCTGGCGATCAGCAGGTTATACTGGGAACCGAAATCGAGCACCACTACCGCCTCCCGTTCCGCCTCCAGGGCTTCCTCCGCAACGGGCCGTTCGCCAGCCTTCTGCTTGGCGATCTCCAGATATGCAGAGACCTCCAAATCATCGCTGGTGGTTACGCGGAAGCTGTCATCTTTTCGCTCCATCGCCCGCTGGTTTCCTCGACCAAAGCTTATCATTATGGTATACTGGCGTCAAGATGGAGGGGCAGCTTCTGGAGGCGGTCGATATCTTGCGCGGTGGTGGTGTTGTCGCTTTTCCCACCGACACCGTCTATGGACTGGGGGCTGATGCCACCAACGAGAACGCATTACTTAAAGTATACCAAGCCAAGAAAAGGCCGCTCCAGAACGCCATCCCGCTCCTGCTCTCCGATGCCTCGGAAATCGCCGACGTAGCCCGCGACATACCCCAGCTCGCCTGGCGGCTTGCAGAGCGCTTCCTGCCCGGAGGCTTAACCCTGGTCCTGTACAGGCTGCCTTCCGTCTCCCCGGTTATTACCGGCGGAAGCGATAAAATAGCGATCAGGGTGCCGGATCACCCTGTTCCTATCGAAATAATCAGGGGGTTAGGCAGGCCAATGACCGGCACCAGCGCCAACCTCACCGGCAGATCCAATCCGCTGACTGCCGCGGATGTTCGAGAGCAGATGGGTGATAGTATCGACCTGATAATAGACAGCGGCAGGTGCCGGGGTGAAATCGCTTCCACCGTTATCGACCTTACAATTGATCCGCCCGTGATATTGAGGCAGGGGGCGGTAGGCTACGATGATATTGCGTCGATGTGTGAAGTTGGGGTAAAGGAGGTATAATGCGGATCGCTATCGGCTGTGACCACCGGGGATTGAACCTGAAGAGAGCGATCGGGGAGCTCATTTCGGAAATGGGCCATGATTGCGAAGACTTCGGGTGCTATGATACTGCATCGGTTGACTATCCGGATATCGCCCGCCGGGCGGCTCAAGCGCTGGCTCAAGGTCATGTCGAACATGCCATATTGATATGCGGCACCGGTATCGGCATGAGCATCGCCGCCAATAAGGTGCGGGGGGTACGCGCCGCCCGCTGCCAGGACACGTTCAGCGCGCAGCGCAGCCGGGCACACAATGACGCCAATGTCCTGTGCCTCGGCGAAGAGGTCGTGGGGGAGGGACTGGCGAAAGACATCGTTACGGCTTACCTTTCCACCGATTTTGATGGGGGCAGGCACGCTCGACGCCTGGATAAAATACGAGCGCTGGAGGAGGGGCAGCTTCCTTGACAAAAACAGCCCCCAATCCTAATATGAGAGCAGGGGAAGACAGCTTGATTCTGGACAGCATCAACCAGCCGGCCGACCTTAAAAAGCTCACCCTCCAGCAGCTGGAACAGCTCGCCGCCGAGATTCGGAACACTATCATTGAGGTGGTAAGTGCCAACGGCGGGCATCTGGCCTCCAGCCTGGGTGCTGTAGAACTGACCATTGCCATACATCGCGTGTTCGAAAGCCCGCAGGACAAGATCGTCTGGGATGTAGGCCATCAGGCGTACGCCCATAAGCTGCTCACCGGCCGCCGGGAGCGCTTCCATACCCTGCGACTGCAGGGCGGCCTCAGCGGGTTCCCTGCACGTGAGGAGAGCCCGCACGATCCCTTCGGCACCGGCCACGCCTCCACCTCCATCTCCGCGGCGCTGGGAATCGCCACCGCCCGTGACCTTGCCGGAGAGCGCTACAATGTGATCGCAGTCACCGGCGATGGTGCCCTGACCGGCGGCATGTCCTTCGAGGCGCTGAACCAGGCGGGGCACCTGCGCACCAGGCTGATCGTTTTACTGAACGATAACGGCATGGCGATCGCCCCCTGCGTTGGTGCGCTGTCAAGGCTTTTTTCTCGGCTGCGGATTAACCGCCGCTACTACCGGGCAGAGCAGGAAGCATCACAGATGGTAGCCCGGATGCCCCTGGGGGCCAAGCTCTGGCGTCTGTGGGGGATGGTGATGAAAGGATTGAAGGGCTTGATCATTCCATCGCTGTTCTGGGATGAGCTGGGATTCACCTACATGGGCCCCATCGACGGCCACGATATCGCAGAGCTTGAGTCTGCACTGGCGCAGGCCAGAGACTATGCAAGAAAGCCAGTCCTGGTCCATGTGGTAACCACCAAGGGCAAGGGATACAGCTCAGCGGAAGATGATGCGGAAGGTTTCCACGGTGTATCGCCCACCCCCGGTAAGACACAAAGAGCTCCGAGCTATAGCCAAGTGTTCGGAAAGACCCTCCTCCGCCTGGCTAAAGAGGATCCGAAGATAGTTGCCATCACTGCGGCCATGCCCGAGGGCACAGGATTGAACCTCTTCGCCCATGAAATTCCGGACCGGTTCTTCGACGTCGGCATTTGCGAACAACATGCGGTAACCTTCGCCGCGGGGCTGGCTACACAGGGATTCACCCCGGTGGTAGCTATATATTCAACCTTCCTCCAGCGGGCACTCGATCAGGTCATCCACGATGTCTGCCTCCAGAACCTGCCGGTGATATTCGCCATAGACCGCGCGGGTATCGTGGGCGAGGACGGCAAGACCCATCAGGGGGCCTTCGACCTGTCCTACCTCAGATTCATACCGAATCTGGTGCTCGCCGCCCCCAAAGACGAAAACGAGCTTCAACACCTGCTCTATACCGCAGTGAAGGCGAAATGCCCCTTCGCTATCCGCTATCCCAGAGGGACCGGAACGGGAGTGCCTATGGATACCAACTGGCACGAGATACCTGTAGGTGAAGCGGAAATAATCCGGGAGGGAGCAGACATCGGCATTATAGCTGTCGGGGTAAGTGTAATACCCGCGTTGGAGGCAGCCGTTAGGTTAGCGGAAAAGAGCATCGAGGGCACCGTGATCAACGCCCGCTTCATCAAACCATTGGACTCCTCCCTGATCGAGGATGTGGCCCGCCGCACCAGGCGACTGGTGACCGTCGAGGAGAACGCTGCTAAGGGCGGCTTCGGCAGCGCAGTCGCCGAGTTACTGGAAAGCGCTCAGATACCCGATGTCCGGTTGAAATGCATCGGAGTGCCGGATCTATTTGTAGAACACGGTCCCCCAAACACGCTCCGTGCCCAGTACGGCTTGGACGCGGCAGGAATAGAAAAAGGTATCGCGTCGTTCTTCACCGACCTTATACCATTAACGGAAACGAAGAAATAGCCCGGTTTTAACACAGGAATGGCTTTGCAGGTGAGGACCGCGGATGGTGACGCACAAGCTCAGGTACCGATGGGTACCTGACGTTTTTATTGTCGGGGTGTCATAGAATTGCCAGAAATGTTTTACCGCTACCGGGGAGAAATAACAAAAGAGCTCTCCTCTGTCATCGACAGCAGCAGCCTGGGCCTTTATGACATGATGCGTTACCACCTGGGCTGGCAAGATGACAAGGGCTGCCCCAAAGAGGCGAGCCTCCGCGAAAAGGAGGGGGGCAAGCTGGTGCGACCTACGCTGGTATTGCTTTCCTGCGAAGCTGTTGGCGGCGACTGGCGAAGTGCGCTGCCGGCGGCTGCAGCGGTGGAGCTGGTGCACGATTTCTCCCTGATCCACGACGACATCGAGGACGGGGACGAGAAGCGCCGGCAGCGCGCCACTGTTTGGCGTCTGTGGGGCGAGCCCCAGGCGATAAACGTAGGGGATGCCATGCACTCGCTGGCCCGCCTTGCACTGTGGGGGCTTGAGGATCAAGGGATCTCCGTGCACAAAGTGCGGCACGCCGCCCAGCTACTGGACGAGACCTGCCTCGAGCTCTGTGAGGGGCAATACCTGGATATCCGCTATGAGAGTCGATTTGACATAAATGTAGACGACTACCTGCAGATGATAGACCGCAAGACCGCAGCCCTGATCAGTTGCTCCATAACGCTGGGCGCTCTAATCGGTACCGACGACCAGGATATAGTAGCCCGGTTCGGTCGCTTCGGGCGGAAACTGGGACTGGCATACCAGATGGTAGATGACGTGCTGGGGATATGGGGGGGGAAATCCGCCAGCGATATCCAGAAAAAGAAGAAAACGCTCCCTGTGATTTATGCCCTGGAGCGAGCCGGGGGCGAACAAAGGGCTGCGTTGCTGGAATTATATGCCAAAGATGTGCTGGACAGAGACGACATCGATTCGGTGATTCATATCTTAGACCAACTGGGAGCAGAGGGCTATACACGGGGAGTGGCAACAGGGTATTATAACCAGGCGCTGGAGGAAATCGAGGGCGTTGCCATGGCCCAGCCGGCCCAGGACGAGCTGAGAGAATTCACCGCTTTCCTTATGGTACGGGAGAGCTAATAGACAATAGTGCGCTGTATTTTACTTCCGGAGGAAGTATGATGAAAGTTGCGATCACAGGAAAAGGTGGAGTAGGTAAGACAACACTGGCCAGCCTGCTGGCACGGGTATATGCCGCTGAAGGGAAAGCGGTACTGGCGATAGACGCCAACCCCGACGCTAACCTCAGCATGGCCCTGGGTATCCCCCCCGAAGAGGTGCGTAAGATCATCCCCATATCCGAGATGAACGATTTGATCGAGGAGCGCACCGGAGCCAAGCCGGGCAGCTCGGCACCCTACTTCAAGCTGAACCCCCAGGTTGACGACATCCCGGAGCGTTTCTCGGCAAAGATAGACGGTATAAGACTGCTTCTTATGGGTACAGTGAAGTCCGCCGGCAGCGGCTGTATGTGCCCCGAAAGCGCCCTGCTGAGGAGCCTGATGGCCCACCTCCTGTTCAGGGAGTCCGACGTAGTGATCATGGACATGGATGCCGGCATGGAGCACATCGGGCGGGGGACGGCACAGGGTGTAGATGCCTTCATCATCGTGGTGGAGCCGGGCAAAAGGAGCGTCCAGACCGCAGAGGCAATCGACAAGCTGGCGCAGGAATTGAAAGTCAGTTGCTACGTGGTGGGCTCCAAGGTCACCAGCGATGCCGACCGCCAGTTCATTATCGACAGCCTGCCCCGTTTTGAAGTCCTAGGATTTATGAGTTACAATGCAAAGGTTCGAGAGGCCGATTTGAAAGGGATGAGCGTCTACGATGCCGCCCCGGACGTGGTGGAGGAAGTCAAGACTATCAAGCAGAAGCTTGAGCAAAAAGAGGCCGAACGATCAATATAGAAGACCGAAGATGAATAAGAAAAGCGTCAGGGATGTGGATGTCAGCGGGAAGCGGGTGCTGGTCAGGGTCGACCTCAATGTTCCGCTGGATGAGGAGACCGGAACTATCAGCGACTTCACCCGCATCAGGGCGGTGCTGCCCACTATCAAGTATCTCATCGATAAAAAGGCCAAGGTGATCTTGTGCTCCCACATGGGGCGTCCCAAGGGCAAGGTGGTCCCCAAGCTGAGTCTGGCGCAGGTTTCAGATAGCCTTTCTAAGCTGCTGGAAAAGCCGGTGGCGATGGCTAACGACTGCGTGGGTGCAGAGGTGGAGCAAGCGGCAGCCAAGCTTCAGGTCGGCGATGTACTGATGCTGGAGAACCTGCGCTTCCACGCCGAAGAGGAGAAGAACGACCCCCAGTTTGCCCAGGCCCTAGCGCGGCTGGCCGATATCTACGTTAATGACGCCTTCGGCACTGCTCACCGCAAGCACGCCTCCACCGAGGGCATCGCTCACTACCTGCCCGCGGTCGCCGGCCTGCTATTGGAGCAGGAAATCGACATGCTGAGCAGGGTAATCGATACGCCTACCCGTCCGCTGGCGGCGATTATCGGGGGAGCTAAGATAAGCGACAAAATAGGCGTAATAGAACACATCCTGGACAAGGTGGATTCGTTGATCATAATCGGCGGCATGGCTGCTACCTTTTTCAAAGCCCAGGGCTACGGTGTCGGGGCTTCGCTTATAGAGGAGGACATGCTTGACCTGGCCAAAAGGCTGATACAGGATGCCTCGGGCAGGGGGGTTAACCTCCTGCTGCCCCGGGATGCGGTGGTGGCCGAACGGTTCGCCCCTGACGCGCAACACGATACCGTAGCCGTAACCCATATCCCCTCTGGCTGGTTCATCATGGATATCGGGCCCGATTCCATCGCTGCATTTGAAGCCGAGCTTCGCAAATGTAAGACGGTAGTGTGGAACGGCCCCGCCGGCGTTTTCGAGTACCCGGCGTTCAGCAAGGGCACTACCGCCATCGCCGAACTGCTCGCCGGTCTGGATGCCACCACCGTTATCGGCGGAGGGTCCACCGCCGAGGCAGTCGAGGCACTGGGGTTGAGCCAAAAGATGTCCCACGTTTCCACCGGGGGAGGGGCGGCGCTGAGATTCCTGGAGGGAAAATCCCTCCCCGGAGTGGAAGTGCTCCAGGATAAGGAGGCCCAATGATCAGGCTCGAACAGATAAAGGAAATAGTGAACCCCACCCCATCCAAGATAGTGCTCCTGGTCCTCGACGGCCTGGGGGGATTAGCACATCAGAAGACCGGCCTGACCGAATTGGAGAGCGCCAAGACCCCCAATCTCGACCGCTTGGCGAAGGACAGCATCTGCGGGATGCTGGAGCCGGTGGGTCTGGGCATAACCCCGGGCAGCGCCCCGGGGCACCTAGGGCTATTCGGGTACGATCCTCTGAAATACACCATCGGGCGCGGTATACTTGCGGCTATGGGTATCGAACTTGCGCTGGAAGAGGGCGATGTGGCCGCACGAGGCAATTTCTGCACCATGAATGGTGACGGCATCATCACCGACCGCCGGGCGGGGCGCATCCCCACCGAGCAGTGCGCCGAGTTGTGCAAGCTGCTGGATGGCATGAATATCGAAGGGGTAAAGATCTCCGTATCACCAGAGAAGGAGCATCGTTTCGTGGCCGTCTTCCGCGGGAAGGGCTTCTCCAGCGACCTCGCGGATTCAGACCCCCAGCGTAACGGTCTGCCGCCGAAGGACATCGAACCGCTGGTTTCAGGTATAGCCAAATCGGCACGCGTGGCCAACAAGTTCATCGCCCAAGCGAAGCAAGCCCTCAGCGGCCGCGAGCCGGCAAACATGGTGCTACTGCGCGGTTTCGCCAAATACCCCCCAAACATCCCCAGCATGAGGGAAGCCTTCGGCCTCAAGCCCGCCGCCATCGCCGCCTATCCCATGTACCGCGGGCTGGCCAGGGCAGTGGGCATGGACAATCTACCTGCGGGCAACACCATCGAGGACGAGTTCTTCACCCTTGCCGAACACTACAAGAGCTATGATTTCTTCTTCATCCATGTGAAGCACACCGACAGCGCTGGCGAGGACGGCGATTTTCAGCGAAAGGTTAAAGTCATCGAAGAGGTGGACCGGGCCCTGCCCCGACTGCTCAATCTAAAACCAGAGGTAATCGTCGTTACCGCCGACCACTCCACGCCAGCGATTTTTAAGGGTCACAGCTGGCACGCCGTCCCCTGCCTGCTGCATTCCAAATGGTGCCGCCCCGACGGGGTGACCGCTTTCTCAGAGAGCGCCTGCATCGGCGGGGCGCTGGGCCGGTTCAATGCAGCCGAGCTCATGCCGCTGATGCTGGCAAACGCGTTGAAACTAAAGAAATACGGAGCGTGAAATGCGAACACCGATGATTGCCGGCAACTGGAAGATGAATACCACCATCCCCGAGGCTATAGCGCTGGTTAAGGGCATGAAGGACGGCCTCGAAAGGGTGGACAAGGTGGAAAAGGTGATTTGCCCTCCTTTCGTCTCACTCTCAGCGGTTAAACAGCTGGTACAGGGCACGTCCATCAAGGTTGGTGCGCAGAACATGCACTTCGAGATAAAGGGCGCCTTTACCGGCGAGGTCTCACCACTGATGCTGGCGGGGGTATGCGACTATGTAATCTTGGGACACTCCGAGCGCCGGCAGTACTTCGGGGAGAGCGACGATATAGTGAACAGCAAGATGAAGGCAGCGATGGGCGCCGGGCTTATCCCCATAATGTGCGTGGGGGAGCGCCTCGAGGAGAACGAGGCAGGGAAGACAGTGGAGGTGGTCACGAGGCAAGTGAAGGGCGGGCTTGCCGATATCGATTCGCCGCAAGGGATCGTCATCGCCTACGAGCCGGTGTGGGCCATCGGCACCGGGAAGGCCGCCACCAGCGAGGAAGCAAGCGCCACCATCGGCATCATCAGGGAAGTGGTAGCCGAAATTTACGACGCCAGCGCTGCGGATGGGATGAGGATCCTTTACGGGGGCAGCATGAACGCCGCCAATGTCGCCGAACTGGTGCAGAAACCCGAGATCGACGGTGGCCTTATCGGCGGAGCCAGCCTGAAGGCAGCGGAGTTCGTAAGCATGGTGCAGCAGACGGCTGCGGTGCAAAAATGAACCAGCTTGTAGCCATTGTGGGGCCCACCGCGGTGGGGAAGAGTGCCCTGGCGATACATCTGGCGCAGGCCTTCGACGGTGAGATAGTGAGCGCCGACAGCCGCCAGGTATACCGCTATATGGACATCGGTACCGCCAAACCATCCCCGGATGAGCGGGTACTGGTTCCTCACCATCTTATCGATGTCGTCGATCCGGACCAGGATTTTACCCTCGCCCTGTATCAGGGGATGGCCTCCAGCGCGATCGAGGATATCCAGCGACGGGGGCGGTTGGCGCTCCTCGTCGGGGGCAGCGGACTCTATGTAAAATCGATAGTCGAAGGGCTCAGCATTCCACTGGTTGCCCCCGATGCAGAGCTACGACGAAGCCTGGAGCAAAAAGCGGTACGCGAGGGGCACACTTCCCTGCACAACGAACTGAAGGCAATCGATCCCATGGCGGCGGCCGGTATCGACCCGAGGAACGTGCGGCGCGTGATCCGGGCGATGGAGGTATATCATGTCACCGGGAACCAGTTCTCCAGTCAGCGCCAGAGCACACCATCCTTCGACAGCCTGATGGTCGGCCTTACTACCGCTAGGGATGATCTCTATGGTAAGATAGATTCCAGGGTTGATAGCATGATTGAGCGCGGCCTCGTCGGTGAAGTAGCAGGGCTGCTGGAGCGGGGTTACTCGCTTGACTTGCCTGCGATGTCGGGGATGGGCTACAAGCAGATCGGTCAATACATCAACAGTGAGATGGGGCTCGAAGAGGCGGTGCAGCGGATAAAGTACGACACCCACCGTTTCGCCCGCCACCAGTACGCCTGGTTCCGGCCCGGGGACGAGTCGATAAACTGGTTCGATGTGAAAGATGAGGCCAGTAATTATGATAATATTCAACAACTCATTGCCAGCTGTACCGGAATTCAACCGAAAAAGCACCTAAGCGGGATGAAGAAGTGAGATTCGCCAAACTGCAGGCAACGGGCAACGATTTCGTGCTCATCGAGGCCGATGAAGAGCGCGACTGGCCGGCGCTGGCAAGATTGATGTGCAACCGGCACATGGGGATCGGCGGCGACGGCCTCATCGTTCTGCTGCCGTCGATGGTCGGGGATCTGCGGATGCGGCTGTTCAACCCAGACGGCTCGGAGGCGGAGACCTGCGGGAACGGGTTGAGGTGCATAGTCAGGTATGCGGTTGAGAGCCAGCTGACAGAACTCGGGGAGATATCGGTGGAGACGCAGGACGGGATAAAAAAGGTGTTCGTCCAGGGAGACCTGCTGCAGGTAGACATGGGAACACCCCGATTCAGTCTCGACGAGATACCGGTCAGCATCGAGCCGAAAGCGGATACGATCGTTGACTATCCCGTTGCCGTGGGAAACATTAAGTTGCAGTTAACCTGTCTATCTATGGGCAACCCGCACGCCGTCTGTTTCTGGGACGAGCCGGTGGCCCGCTTCCCGCTATCCGAGGTTGGCCCGGCGGTGGAGACGCACCCTATGTTCCCCAACAGGGTGAACTTCGAGGTGGCCAATGTGATGGGCCCGCAGAGGATAATAGCCAGGGTATGGGAACGAGGGGTAGGGGAGACCCTCTCCTGCGGCACCGGGGCCTGTGCCGTAATGGTGGCGGCCCATATGCACCAACTGGTGGCCGACGAGGTTGACGTAATACTCCAGGGAGGACTGCTGACGGTTTCCTGGACCGGGACCAGCGAGGTGAAACTTCGCGGTCCGGCGCAACTGGTGTTCAGGGGCGAGTGGCTCGGATAGACACGGGGTAAATAGGGGTATCCGACGACGAAATCACCTTCACTCCCAAGAGATATCCGGTACAATCCGAGCACGCCTGAACGGAGAGCAGCATATGGATCTTGCCAAGCGTATTGATAACCTGCCGCCGTATCTTTTCGTTGAGATCTCGCGGAAGATTGCCGAGAAGCGGGCTAAGGGAGTGGATGTGATCAGCCTCGCCATCGGCGACCCGGATATCCCCACGCCCCCGCACATCATTGAGAGACTGTGCCAGGCCGCCCGCGATCCGGCCAACCATCGCTATCCGGATTCGGAAGGGCTACCTGAGCTCCGCAGCGCGATCGCACAGTGGTACCAACAGCGATTCGGCGTTGTCCTCGACCCCGACAGGGAGGTTCTGCCGCTGATCGGCGCCAAGGACGGCATCGGGCACATAGCCTTATGCTTCATCGACCCCGGTGACATCGCTTTGGTGCCCGACCCGGCCTACCCGGTATACGCCATCAGCACCATGTTCGCCGGAGGCTCCTCCTACGACCTGCCGCTCACCGCAGAAAACGATTACCTTCCGGATTTAGAACATATACCCCCAGAAGTGGCTCAGAAAGCCAAGGTACTGTGGATCAATTACCCCAACAACCCGACGTCGGCGGTTGCGGAGCCGGAGTTTTTCCAGCGGGTAGTCGCCTTCGCCAAGAAATACGATGTAGCGGTCTGTCATGACGGCCCCTATACCGAGGTAGCCTTCGACGGCTACCGCCCGGCCAGCTTCATGCAGGCCAGCGGGGCCAGGGACATCGGTATAGAGTTCCATTCACTGTCGAAGAGCTACAACATGACCGGGTGGCGGGTAGGAATGGCAGTGGGTAACGCCGTGATAATAGATGCCCTCAAGCGCGTGAAGTCCAATCTCGATTCGGGGATCCCACAGGCGATACAGCGCGCCGCTATCGAGGCGCTGACAGGGCCGCAGGATTGCGTCGATAGAAATAAAGCGTTGTATCAGCGCCGCCGCGACCGCTTGCTCAGCACACTCCGCAGCATAGGTATTGAGGCCAAGCCACCGCAGGCCAGCCTCTATATCTGGGCCAGGGTCCCCGATGGGTATAACTCGATACAGTTCGCCGCCTCTCTCCTCGACGAGGCGAATATCGTGGTCACGCCGGGGACCGGTTACGGGAAGCACGGTGAGGGATATATCCGTATATCCCTGACCGTCCCCGACGACCGACTGGATAAGGCCTTGGAGAGGCTTGAAGAGTGGCATGCTAGTAAATTGACATAAGGAGTCATCATCACCAGGAATACTCTACCGAAACGTATTACTTATCCCACCCGCCCCGCGCACGAGCGGGCGATGCTGGTAGGGGTGGAGGTAAAGAGTCAGCGAAACACGTGGACGGCAGAGGATTCGATCGCAGAGCTGTCATTGCTGGCATATACTGCGGGGGCAGAGGTTGTAGGATCGCTGGTCCAGCGGATGCAGCGGCCCACGTCCACATATTACCTCGGTAGTGGGAAGGTGGAGGAGCTAAAGGGACTGAAAGATGAAATCAAGTATGACGTTGTAATCTTCGACGACGAGCTTTCCCCGACACAGCAGAAGAACCTCGAAGAGGCGCTGGGGGTTAAGATCATCGATCGTACCGCGCTGATCCTGGACATATTCGCCAGCCGCGCCCGAACACATGAGGGCCGATTACAGGTGGAGCTGGCGCAGCATGAGTACCTGCTGCCTCGTCTCGCCGGTCAGTGGAGCCACTTGGAGCGCCTCGGCGGGGGGATAGGCACCAGAGGTCCCGGCGAATCACAGATAGAGACCGACCGACGTCTCATCCGCAATAAAATCCACAGACTAAAGAAGGATATCGAGGGGGTGCGGAAACACCGCGCCCTGTACCGCCGTCATCGCGCTGTTAGTGGCACTCCGGTGGTTGCGCTTATCGGCTACACCAATTCGGGTAAAAGCACCTTATTGAACGCACTCAGCGATGCTGATGTGTTTGTGGAGGGCAAGCTTTTCGCTACCCTTGATCCGACGACAAGGAATATCCCTTTGCCAGACGGCAGGGAATTTCTGCTGACCGATACGGTGGGATTCATCCAGAAGCTTCCCACCACGCTTATCGCCGCCTTCAGAGCGACCCTGGAGGAGCTGGAAGAGGCAGATATGCTGCTGCACGTTATCGATTTCACCCACAAGAATGCCGCAGAACAGGGGGAAACGGTGGACAACATCCTCACCGATCTGGGGTTGAATGATAAACCAAGGATCGCGGTGCTCAATAAGCTGGACTTGATGGCCGCCAGCGAAGAAAACATGAAAGATTATGCCGGTATACTGAAAGCCAAAGACACCGTAATGATATCGGCGGTTAAGAAATGGGGGCTCCGTGGACTCCTGGATACAATCGTCGAAATACTATTCGGAAGTGGTTCGCACAATATAGGTTATGTCGATTAATATACCAGATAAGGGGTTCCCTTTACATAAATTAGACGCCGCAAATCATTCCTTTTTCTGTTCCTTTTTCCCCGACACCTCCTTGGCGATGGTCAATATGGCGCATTCCTTACCAGTCCACCAGGCGCAGTGGTCTTCGCTGCACAGTCCGTGCCACGCCTCCTCTTTCTCTTTCAGTTTTGTCGCCAGCATCGGGCAATACATGTATTTCTGATGCAATGTCATGCCCCTCCTTTACTTCTATATTCTATTACCTAATCACTGGTTGAGTATCGCTATCTTTGCGGCCTCGTCCCCGCACTTGCTCCTTTGGTAATGGAGATTTATAATTATACCACACTGAAGTTAGCGCAAGGTATGAGTAAATGAAATCATTGAAGCGTTACCTGCCCGCCGTCCTGCTGGCGATAATCATTCTTTTCGCCTTCGCAGCCGGATTTGTTTACTCACAGCTTCTGCCTAGCACGCCTACGGACCTTCCCCAAGAATTCGATCTGCTATCGGAGGTTTGGCAATCGCTAACCGAGGATTATGTAAACATGAGTGACCTCGACCCCGCTGAACTGAGCAAGGGGGCTGTCGAGGGTATGCTTGAGGCGCTGGGGGACCCCTATACCGCCTACATCGAAAGCCACGAGATGGGGTTGAGCGATCTGGAGGGCTCCTTCGAGGGGGTGGGGGCTTACGTCTCCATTGAGGACGGCCAGCTTACGGTAATCTCCCCTATCGCTGGCGGCCCGGCGGAACGCGAAGGGGTCAGAGCCAATGACCTTATACTGGAGGTCGACGGCGAGCCCACCACCGGTATGAGCCTCATGGAGGCCATCATGAAGATCAGGGGGCCTAAGGGCTCCACTGTTACCCTTACCATACTTCACCAAGGCGATACCGAACCGATAGCTATTCAAATAGTAAGAGAGGAGATCCAGCTCGAGAGTGTCTACCTTGACGTTCTGCCCGAAAACATCGCCCACCTGCAGATCACCCATTTCGAGGCGGACACAAGCGGAGAGTTCACCTCCTGCCTGGGTGACGCTATCGACGCCGGTGTTTCGAGCATCATCCTCGACCTCAGGGGCAACCCCGGCGGCTATCTCCATGTTGTGGTGGACATAGCCGATGAATTCCTCGACGGCGGTATCGTGCTCTATGAGGCCGACGACTCCGGGAACGTGATAGATGATTATCCGGCAACCGCCGGCGGCATGGCCACCGAAATACCGATGGTTGTTCTGGTCGATAACAGCAGCGCCAGCGGCAGCGAGGTGCTGGCCGGTGCGCTGCGGGACAACGGGCGCGCCACGGTTATCGGAACGACGACCTACGGCAAGGGTAGCGTGAATATCCTGCGCCGCCTCAGCGACGGTTCGGGGCTGTACATCACCATAGCCCGCTGGTTGACCCCGGACCATCACCTGATAGAGGGAATCGGGCTCGTTCCCGATATAGAGGTGGTGATGAGCGAGGAGGACATCGATGCAGGGATAGACACTCAGTTAGAGTACGCCATCGAATACCTCCAATCGCATTTCTAAGAACCGTCAAACGATACACCGCAGTCCCTTCCCATTTGTGGCATATTTCTCATATACTGCTTAAAAGTGGTAAAATAGATTATGAAGGTTATAAGCCATAACCGTAAAGCATATTACAACTATTCCATAGAGGAAAAGTTCGAGGCGGGTATTGCGCTAACCGGCACCGAGATCAAGTCGGTGCGTGCCGGAAGGGTTAATATGGGCGACGGCTACGCCCGGTCTGAAAAGGGTGAGCTGTGGCTGTACAATATACACATTGCCAAGTACGACCCCGGCAGCCGCGCCAACCACGAACCGAGGCGTACAAGGAAGCTGTTGCTGCATCGTCGGCAGATAAACGAGCTCAGCGCTCAGGTGATGCAGAGGGGCTACACGCTGGTGCCCCTGAGGATGTACCTTAAAAACGGAATAGCTAAGGTGGAGCTTGGGCTGGCCCGGGGCAAGAAACTTTATGACAAGCGCGAGTCCATAGCCCGGCGCGATGCAGAGCAGCGAATGGAGCGTGCCCTCAAGCTGGCCAAGCAGAAATATTGATATCCCTTCGCCAGGATGATTGTGGGGACGAGTGGTTTCGACAGAGGAGGAAAGCTACAGGATTGCAGGCCGAGGTTCCACTACCCTCGTTAAACAGGTGGCGACAAATAACTGGCGAATACGTCTACGCTAGCTAAGCGATGACACGCCCCTCCGGCTCTCCCCGACGGGCTGGAACGGGCGACGAACAGTCGGGGTGCGGCGAGCCCGATGTCGATAGGGTTGGCCCAAGTTTTCATCGACTGGCCCGTCAGTAACCGTGTCGGCAGTGGACTGTTGGGTGAGATTGAGAAGCCGACTAAGCCTGTAGCATATCTTGGGTACGCCTTTTCTGGACGGGGAGTTCGACTCTCCCCCGTCTCCACCAGAAATCGATCGCCTGATATCTGAATGAGAATCAGGCGATTTTTATTTTATGGAAAAAGGAGGGAAATCGGGTAACTGCTATACTACAAATCACTTTCCCCAATCTACGTTTCTTAAAATGAAGTATTATATACTTGACAACATGTAATATATACATTACACTATGTAGTGTGCAGAGTACTGCCGTACTCGGGCGAAATACAGAAAAGAAGGGGGGAACGAAACTGTGGCGCCACTACAGAAGAGAGCATTGTATGGTCTGGCGTTTGGAGTTGTATGGGCGGTTGCCTTAATTGTGGTGTTCATTGTTGAAGGAGGAGCCAGTACTTTCAGTGAAGACCAGGGGTTCAGGTTAATTATAGACGGACTGTGGATTGGAGGTCTCATATTCTACAGTATATTGATGCTTACTCTTCGCAAACAAAGTCAGGTCGATGAACGGGACAGATTGATACTAGGTCGGGCACCAGTGGTGCAGTTATGGGCGGTCATATTTTCGCTGGTTATCTGGGCTATCGCGCTTACGGAAATCTACTGGGACCAGGGGATTCCGCCGATATTCATGTACCTTATCTTTATGTCCACTCTTATTATAAGTACGATAGCTCAGTCCCTCGGTATCCTGATCGGCTATTGGAGAGGTGTAAGCCGTGACTAACGCTAGAAGGATAAGGAACCGCATCAGAAGGTTGCGTTTCGATAATGACGAGATGACGCAAGAAGAGCTGGCCAACCACGCCGGCTGCACTCGGCAGACCATTATCGCTCTCGAACAGGGCAAATATGTACCATCTATTGACCTTGCATTTAGAATTGCTGAAGTTTTTGGGGTGTCTTTAGAGGAAGTGTTTCAGTA
>CAYUWM010000010.1:1415-37255 GCA_964448395.1 uncultured Dehalococcoidales bacterium | reverse complement strand
GGCCGGAATATCCCTCTTCGTCTATTACCATGTCCTCAGGCAAGAACGCATCGCTTTCAGCTATCTGTATATGGTAACTATCCGCCCAGCCGATAGAGCTCCATTGCAGTATAGGATCTGCCCCAAGTAGAATTGTGTCTTGTGCCGGGGCTAGTATAGTAGGGCCAAGTGTGGGTCCTCCGCAGGCAGCCACCATTAGCGCCCCCATTAGAAACAATAATACGGTTCTGGTGACTTTCATAGCTCTGCCTCTATCCCCCCTGCTCTGCTCAAACGCCGCCCTGCGGGACGCGGCGGATGGAGCAGCGGCAGCCCTCGTGCGCCGGTATGCATAAGGCGTACGGGTCGGGGTTCGGCCAGTAGTACGCGCGGTGCCCCTCGTACACCTCCGCCAGCGGGTACAGCCTGCCCTCCATCTGGCGGCACTTCTGGCACGGCTCGCCCTTGGAGGTGTCGGCGCGGTACACCTGGCACTCGGTTTCACCCTCCTCCATCAGCTTCCGCGCCAGCCCGCGCACGTACCACGTGTTGAACTCGGATGCCGCCAGCTTCTTGGGGTGCTCGAACGGGCTGATGACCTTGCCCGCGGGGTCGTGGCTCAGCCAGTAGGACGGGTGGTTTATGTCGAACGCCAGCGTCTCGTCGAGGCCGTCACGGATGGCATTCTCCATGGCCTCCAGGAACACCTCGTGACCCATCTCGGAGAGCCACGGGCTGAGGTACGGGCTGCCGGAGTCTCGCTCCTTGTGGAACTCCTCCAGCATCCACTGCCGCGTGGTGTCGTCCAGCTCCTCGAAGTTGAACATGGCGCTACCTCCTTCTATAAGCTGCGCGACGGCTTACGGGTACGCTCCCTGAAACCCGTCCCGGTTCTCGGCGTTGCAATCATCGCCGACGCATACGGACGCGATGTCCCCGTTCTCGGTGATCAGCCAGATGTAGCTGCCGGTGCATTGGGCCTGGCAGGCGGCCATCCCCGGCTCGGCGTTGGCGCCCTGCTGCACGCAGTTGTCGGGGTGCACCGAGTCGGGCACGCTGTGAAGCATCCCCCGGGGGGAGGAAGACGTTATCAGCGGGCATATGGCTATCACGTAGTAGTCCTGGCCCGCTTTCACCTGGCCGCCGCTGACCTCGACGGCATCGTCGTTCACCAGCGGCACGTCGCCGACGGCGTGGTGGTAGGAGGGGTCGGAGGGGCGGATCATGAACTCGGCCACCGCCGCTTCGATCTGCGTCCTGTCGGCGGTGTAGGCGGTTTGAAAGCCCCTGTCTATCGCGGCGGAGGGCGACTGTTGCGTGCCCATGGTGCAGGCGGACGCGGTGAACAGCAGCGCCCCCGCGAGCAACAGCGTCGCTATTCTTGTGGCTTTCATGGCTGCCACCTCCTTATGTGCGCGGCACAACCGCTCGCGCAGTATTCCTCAGGCCTAGTCGTCGCAATCGTCACCCATGCATACGCCCACAACGTCGCCGTAAGAGGTGGTGAGCCACAGGTAGCTGCCGGTGCAGTCGGCACTGCAGTCGGCCACCCCCGGCTCGGCGTTGGCGCCCTCGTGCGCGCAGTTGCGCGGGTGCACCGATGCGGGCACGCTACTCAGGATGCCCATGGGGTTGGAGCTGGTGAGCAGCGGGCACATGGCTATCACGTAGTAGTCCTGGCCCGGGACCATGCTACTGCTGGTTACCCCCGGAGGCAAGTGGTTCACCAGCGGCACGTCGCCGATGGTGTGGTGGTAGGAGGGGTCGCTGGGACGGGTCATGAACTCCATAACCGCCGACATTATCTGCTGCCTGTCGTTGGCGGCTGATTGCCCGCCGCCGGTGGAACCGCCGGACATTGCGGCGGCGATGAGGTCATCCAGCTCGCTCAGGGTTATGTGCATCGTGGCGGTGATACAGCGCCCGTCGACGGTGGTGGTTACGCTCTCCACCAGTTCGATGAACTCGGGCGGCAGGTCACCGATGTCTTCGGTGTCCAGGAGGGCACGCTGGGCTTCCATGTCGCTATTGGCTTCTTCCGCAGACGATGCGTCGGAAAAGAACATCTTAGCTTGCAAAACGAATGTGTCCCCCGATTTATCTATCCCCATACCCATCGTCTCCATTTCCTCTAAAGTGTCGACGTTGGGTATCTCGGGGGCCCCCGGGATTTCCTCTTCAAGCAGGCCGGTCAGTGACATGATCGCGCCGACGTCCACGGCCACCTGCAGCCACATATCGCCGAGGGGCGCGTAGGCATCCAGCATGTCTCCGCCGAGGGCATCCTTGGCGCCCGCCGCGACATCGATAACGTCCGTGACCACCGCCGGCGGCCCCACCGCCACGGTGCCGCTGTCGAGGAAGCACACGGCCACCCCCTCGAAGGTCCTGATGATGAAGCCCCTGTAGGCCGATTTCTGCGACGGCCCGCTGCTGTATAGCTCCACAAGGTCTATGATAAGCTCCTGGTCAAAGGTGCCTTTGAGGATGCCTCCCACGTAGTCGTAGTCGTCTGCTTCTATGTCAAGGAAGACGATGACCTCTGTAATGTCCCTGGGGTCCACGCCGATCATGCGCTCCACTATGAGCATCGCGTCGTCCAGCGACCTTGGTGCGCCGAATGTGCTGTAATTGCCCGTGTCGCCTATGGCCTCGTCGATGAGCTCCACGATATCGGCGTCGGTCAGGATATCGTGGGGGCTTAAGCCCACTACCACGTTGGCGTCGGACGGAACCAGCCCGACGGCGGTTTGCGGTACATCTGTCGGTTTGGTGTTGCAGGCGCATGCGGTGAACAGCAGCGCCCCCGCGAGCAACAGTGCTGCGATTCTGGAAGCTCTCATCTCTCCAGCCCTCGAGCGGATATTATCACATGGGATTGTGGAAATGCAAGCACGCGCGGGGCTACCACGGGAACGCGAAGGCGCAGGTGAACATCAGGATGATGTACAGCACGAACAGCACGCCGAATATGGTGTCCACGATGCCCAGCACGTAGCCGGCGGTGGCCATCCCGCTGCCGTCCAGCATGGGGCTGGCGGCGATGGCGTCCCGCGCCTGGTTGGCGTAGTTGATCGCCAGCGGGCCGCAGATGATGCCGATGGGCCAGATTATGAAGCCTATTATGGCCAGCACCAGCGCGGTGACCGCGCCCGGCGCCTGCACCCGCGGCAGCAGCGAGGGCTGCACCAGCGACGGCCCGGGCGTCGGCGTTGACCGGGGCGTGGACTTGGCCGCCTGCTGCTCGGCGAACGCCATGTCGGCGCACGCCTGGCAGTACAGCTTGCCCGCCAGCATCACCTTGCACGTGTCGCACACGCCCGCGCCGCAGCTCACGCAGGAGCCTACAGCGTCTCTATCCGGGTGGTAAACGCACTTCATATTATGCCTCCCCGCCTCGCGGGGGAATCTAGCGTATGGCGGCGGTCAGGATGCCGAAGATGAAGGCGATTATGGCGGCCACGATGCAGAGGTATATCCCCACGCCAATGATGCTGATGCCGTCGTGGGTGGCATAATCAATCAGGATGTACACCGGCCCGGCGAGGACCATGACGGCGGCCAGCACCGAGGTGATGCCCATGCCTATCACCACGCCCCGCGCCTTACGGACGATGCCCAGCACCAGCGCGGTGATGCTGCATATCAGCAGCAGGATGCTGCCGATGAGCACCAGCAGTGGCTGCCAGGCCATTTCCGTCGTGATTCCGTTCCACCCAGACGTGTCCCAGCCCATGATCGTGAACCACGCCAGGAACAGGCCCACCAGCGCCAGTATGCCGCATACCAGTAGAACTATAGGTCCCGCTATCCTCATGATTTACCTCCGTATTATGATTACCGGCCGGACTAGAAGTAGATGCTCTCTATGATACTGGTGGCTTCCTGTATGTTCCACTCCGACGCGTTGTAAGCGGTGTAGATGTCCACGTAGGTGTTGTCGTACACGAAGACGATCTCCGTCTCCCACGTCCCGTAGTAGGCGTCGTAGGTCTCCGCGTAGCCCGCCAGCCTGCCTGCCACGGTCATCGGCCCGGTGTCGTCCGGCGAGAATATGGCCTCCATGACCGCCTGCGCGATGAGGGCGTTGCTGTCGGACTCACGCCCTTTCAGGGACTCGGGCACAGGCTGGTAGTATATCTGCACGAAGTCAAAGTCCGAGCTGTCGGTGTACTCCACCAGGCCGAAGCCATCGGTCGGGTTGTAGGCATCGTCGGCGCTGAGGTACCAGCCCAACGGCACGTAGCTGACCTTGGGCTTCTGTAAGCTAGGCGAGCTCTGGCACATGGCGCCGCTCACCATCAGGGCGCACAGCAGCAGCCCCACTACAATCGCTTTGAACTTCATCTCTCCTCCTTAGCCCCAGATTTTTAATGCCGCTCCTATTTTACCATAAAATGCTGAAGGCTGGCGCCGGCAGCGATTGACAACCAAATCGGGTAGTCATACCATGTATGTCAGCCTGCACGAGTTGGAACGGCATGGAATACAGCACGTGGAGGGGGTGTAGATAACGATGGAAAACGCTTCATCCGGCAAGAAGAGTAGCGGAACCGTCATCCGGCAGATGGATATAGATGATATAAGCGCCGTGTATCACCTGGGGGAGCAGTTGTTCACCAGCGAGGAGCTGCCGATACTGTACCGCACCTGGTACCCCAACGAGGTTACCGAGCATTTCTCCTACGAGCCTGATTACTGCTTCGTTGCGGAGGGGGGTGAGCGGATCATCGGCTTCATACTGGGGACCACCATGGAGAAGGAGGGCACTGCATGGAGGAAATACGGCTACGTGAGCTGGATAGGCGTGGATGAGGAGCACCAGCGGACCGGCCTCGGGGTGCGGCTGTACCGCAAGCTCGAGGAGCGGCTGCTGAGGGACGGCGTCAGGATGGTCATCGCCGATACCCAGGGGAACAACCGGGATGCGATAGCGTTTCTCAAGGGGTTGGGCTTCTCGGTGAGGAGCCAGCATGTGTGGCTGGCGAAGACCCTGCGCCCTGCGCCCAAGAAGGCGGCTGACAGGTAGCTGCACCCAAGGTGGTTATAGGCGATGGATATAAAACCGGAAAGGCTCAAGGCGCTGCTCAAAGACATGGTGGACATATACAGCCCGTCGGGCAAGGAAGGGGAGATCCTCAAGTACCTGGAGCGGTACCTCAAGCGGCATGATATATCGGTGGTGAGGCAGGGGGTGGATGAGGACCGCTACAATCTCGTCGTTTTCCCCGGGCAGGGAAACAAGGCGGGGCTGTGCTTCGTCGGCCACCTCGACACGGTCGCCGCCTTCGATCTGGACAGCTATGAACTGCGGGAGGATGGCGATAAGCTGTACGGGCTGGGGACGGTGGATATGAAGGGCGGATGCGCAGCCATGATCGAGGCGTTCATCGCTCTGAAGAGCGGAAGCAGAATGCCTGACATCGGGCTGGCGCTGGTGGTGGATGAGGAAGTGGACAGCAAGGGCGCCAAGGCGCTGGTCGGCGGGTACAGCTTCCCGTGGGCGGTCATCGGTGAGCCGACGGGGATGGCCCCGTGCCTCGACCACTATGGCTACCTGGAGCTCAACCTGCGCACAGTGGGCAAGAGAGCCCACTCCTCCATGCCCGAGACGGGCCATAACGCCATAGAGTCCATGCTGGGATTATTAAAGATCATTGCTGAGTACGCGACGTCTGCGCCCGCTGGCCTGGTATACAATATCCGGCAACTTACGAGCCACCCCTCCGGGTTCGTCGTCCCGGACTTCTGCGAAGCGTGGATGGACTTCCATTTCCCGCCGGGTTCAACGGTGGATGCGGTCAAGTCAGGGCTGGAGGCAACGGTGGAATCGGCGGGACAGGACATAGCCGGGCTGGACGCCCAACTCAAGTTTGAGGACATGTATGAAGGGTATCGGTTGCCTCGTCGCGACCCGGTAGTGGATAAGCTGAGAGAGGCGTATAGGAATGTATCCTTACCGTGGAAAGCGCAGAATTTCAGGAGCCATTCCGACGGCAACGTGCTCAAGGTTGCTGGAGTGAACCCGATAATGCTTGGCCCCGGGGTTCTGGAGGCAGCCCACACGTCCGATGAAGCGGTGTCTTTCAACCAGGTGTTACAGGCAGCCCGCCTCTATCTGGAGTTCGCACTTTTAATGTAAGCAGAGTCGCCCGCTGTTAGGCGGTGGGGATCGATAGTGCTGTTGTGTCCCTCTTTGCGCGGATAAACCGCCGGCGGGTGCCGTCGAACGCTCCCCCGTATCCCTTTTCCCCCCTGTCGCATTGATGGGCCGGGCTGTTTACCCTGTCTATTGCCTTCTTATGCCGACCCCGCGGAACCAGGTGTAGAACACCGAGCCGTCGGGGGGCATGGCGGCGCGGTGCATGTCGGCGATGCCCTGCTCCCACGTGGCCCTGTCGATCAGACCCATCTGCAGTGCTTCCTCCCGCGCCGTCTCCATCATCGGGGCCAGTATCTTATTTATGCCGCCGTCCAAAAGCTCCGGCCGGCTGCAGTCGGCGTAGGCCGACAGCGGTATGACCTCGTCGATATCGAAGCCGGCGCTGGACAGCAGAGGGTACAGCCGCCGCCCGATGAGCGGGTCGTGCCCCATCTCCTGCTGCACCCGTATCATCGCCTGCCACGCCCGGCGCGATGCTGCGGTCTCAGGGTTCCAGAAGCACGACCCGTGGTCCCCCTCGATCACGGTCATGCTGCCGCCCCGCTTGAGCACGCGCTTCATCTCGGCCAGCGCCGCCGGCGGGTCGCCGAGGTGCTCCAGCACGAAGCACACGAACACGTGGTCGAAGCTCTGGTCCTCGAAGGGCAGGCCCATGATATCGGCCTGCTGGAAGCGGACGTTGGTAACGCCCTCGCTCTCGGTGAGCGCCCGCGCCCGGTCGAGCGAGTCCGGCGAGATGTCGATCGATGTGAACCCGGCCTGCGGGCTCCTCTTCGCCAGCGCCACCGTCTGCGCCCCTACGCCGCACCCCGCCTCCAGCACCGTGCTGCCGGGGGGGTAGGCGATGTCAGAATGCAGCAGTTGCTCCAGTATGGAGGACTGGTCGTGCAGCCTCTCCGCCTCGCGCTGCGTGTATCCGTGCATATATCGGGTCAAAAGGAGCACCCCCGCTCCTTGAGGCTGACGAAGCTCCCGTTGCCGATGATGACGTGGTCCAGCACATCGATGTCCAGCATCTTTCCGGCTTCGGCTATCCGTCCGGTGACATGGATGTCGTCAGGGCTGGGCTCGGGGTCGCCTGAGGGGTGGTTGTGTACGATGATGATCGCGGGGCAGTTCTCCCGCACCGCCTCGCGGAACAGCTCGCCGGGGCGTATGAGCGATGCGTTGACATTACCTTTATACACCTCGGATATGGATATGACGTGGTTCTTGGAGTTGAGCAGCACCACCCGCAGGTGTTCGCTGTCGAGGAGCGCCATCTCCGCCATCAGCAAGTCGGCCACGTCCTGGGGGGTGCGTATAACCGTTTTCTCGCCGGCCTGGGTGGTGCTCAGCCGCCTCCCCAGCTCCAGCGCCGCCTTGAGCTGGGCGGCCTTGGCCTGGCCCACGCCGCGCTCGGCACACAGCTCGCCGAAGCTCGCCCGGGCGATCCCGGCAAGCCCGCCGAAGCGGGTGAGCAGCCTGCTTGCCAGCCCCAGCACGTTCTCGGCGGCGCTGCCGGTGCGCAGGATTATCGCCAGCAGCTCGCTGTTGGACAGCGATGCGGGACCGCTCTGCTTGAGCCGCTCCCGCGGCCGCTCGCCGGCGGGCAGCTCCCTGATCCTGAGGTGGTATTCAACCATGTCATGGCACCTCGATACTGAATCAAGGGCCCTGGTCCTGGTCTGAATCCGGGGGCGTGGTTGCCTGCTCGGTGTAGACCGCCATCTGGGAGTGGGTGGTGAGCAGCGACTCGATCTTGCCCTGTATCTCCCGGCGGTCGGGGTGAACCTCCCACGCCTTCCAGTCCTCCAGGCTGTGCCAGGTGCTGACCACTATGCATGTGTTCGGGTTGTCCACCGAGGTCAGCGTTTCACCCATGAGGTAGCCGGGCTGATTGATGGCCTGCATCCGCAACTGCCTCAGCAGCAACTGTAACTCGGCCTGCTTATCGGGAGTGACCGTACGCATGGTGATTATCTTAACCGCCATCGCTACAACCTCCTCAAAAAACTGTCGGAGCCACGCTTGCTATTAATCAACAGCCCTCTGCCAGCGATTGCCATGAGAGGGAGGCAGAGGCATCGATGAAAACGCGTACCGTGGCCGGTTCCACCAGCAGCTTGTCGATCATCGCTATCAGGATCCGCCGCTCCCGGTTGTCCTCCCACGCCCTCCACTCCTGCAGGGTCTGCCAGGTGCTGATCACCAGATGCGAGTCCTGGTCGTCGAGGGCTACCAGCGTCTCACCGGAGAGGTAACCCGGCTGGCTGACCGCGGCCGTCCTCAGCCTGGCCAGCAGCATCCCCAGCTCCTCCTTGTTCTCCGTCCTTATCTTACGCTGGTGAACCACCTTGATCGCCATCGTATGCCCCTCAAAAGGCTACGTGACCTCGATGGTAGCCCCGGCACCCTCCATCTTCTCCTTGATGGTTGCCACTTCTTCCTTGCTGACGCCCTCCTTCAGGGTGGTGGGAGCTGCCTCAACCAGTTCCTTGGACTCCTTCAGACCGAGGCCGGTCACCTCTCGTACTGTCTTGATCACCTGGATCTTGTTGGCGCCGATCTCCTTGAGCGTCACGTTGAACTCGGTCTTCTCCTCCTCCTCGGCGGGGGCCGCCTCTACAGCGCCCGCGGCGCCGGCGGTTGCAGCTACCGCCACCGGGGCGGCACTGACGCCGAACTCCTCTTCCAGCGCCTTCACCAGCTCGCTGAGATCGAGCACGGTCATGTTCTTGATGGCGGCTATGAGGTCATCCTTGCTCATCGTTGAGCCTGCCTTGGCAGCCGCCTTGGGCGCTTTGGCATCCGCCTTTCCGGCTTTTGGCTCCGCCTTCTCGGCCTTGGCCTCTGAAACTCCTGCCGCCTTCTCCTCTTCCTTCTGTTCCACTTCCTCGGACATATTATCCTCCTTCTTCCAGTTGTTTCTTGCGTGCCGCGAGCAGGTTAAGGAAACCTGCGATATTGGCGTTCAATACGTTGACCAGTCCGTAGATGCTGCCCTGCATGCCGCTCAGCAGCTTGGCGATAAGCACCTCCTTGGGGGGTAGCGCTGCCAGCGCGGTTACCTCAGCCGCACTCAGCACCCTGTTCCCCATCAGGCCGCCGAGGATGCCGAGCTCTACCTTGGAGGAGCGGATGTAATCCAGCAGGGTCTTGGCCG
Source organism: uncultured Dehalococcoidales bacterium (assembly GCA_964448395.1). Taxonomy (GTDB): domain Bacteria; phylum Chloroflexota; class Dehalococcoidia; order E44-bin15; family E44-bin15; genus CAYUWM01. The sequence goes on along the minus strand of CAYUWM010000010.1, from coordinate 27,968 downwards.
GTTTGACCACATCCCCGTAGCCGAGGGCGACGGCGGTAGGCCCCTCGATGACGCTGGTGAGGCCCTCCCTCCCCGCCTGCTCGGCGGCGAACCGGGCCAGGTTATTCTTTAGCACCCGGTATTCGATCTCCTCCTGACGCAGCTTGCGCCGCAGCTCGGTCATCTGGGACACCGTCAGGCCGCGGTAGCTGGTGGTGATGGCGATATTCGCCCGCTCCAGCTTCTCCGCCAGCTCGCTGACCACCTCTTTCTTCTGTTCCAGTCGCATATCTCACCTCGTTTTCTGTAACTTGAACTATCCTTTCGCTTGGCCCCCGCTGTTTAGTGACGGCATTTCACCTGTCCGCCGTTCAGCGGGGATAAAAAAGTCCCCGTGCCACAGACACAGGGACATGATTTTGCCCTCTTGCGCCTCGGCGGGCAGAAGATTAAGCCTCAACGGCACCCGCTGTCTATGACACTCAGGTATTGAACGTTATTTCTTTGTCGAAAAATGGAATACGGTGTACAGCATACAGTAGCCGACCGCTCCTGTCAACATAAGCACGGCCCCGATTACCGCCAGCACTATGCCTCATGCCGAGACGGCGGCTGCATCGAGGACCACGAATGCTACCAGCAGGAACACCGCCCCGATGATGAGCCTCAATATGCGGTCTGTTGTGCCCTCGTTCTGCTTCATCACAGCCCCTTCAGCTCCAGCGTCGGCTTGAGGTCCAGCTTGATACCCGGCCCCATCGAGGTGCTCAGCGTGGCGCTCTTGACGTACTGGCCCTTGGCCCCGCTGGGCTTGGCCTTTACCACGCTATCGATCAGGCTGGATAGATTATCGAACAGTTTGTCGCTATCGAAGCTGATCTTGCCTACGGGGACGTGGATCACCGCTGTCTTGTCTATCCTGAAGTCCACCCGCCCCTTCCGTGACTCGTTTATCGCCCGCGGTAAATCCTGAGGCTGAACTATGGTCCCCGATTTGGGGTTGGGCATCATCCCCTTCCGCCCCAGTATCTTACCCAGCTTGGAGACCTTGCCCATGACGTCCGGCGTGGCGATGGCGATGTCGAACTCCAGCCAGCCGTCCTCTATCTTTTTTATCAGGTCGTCCAGGCCGACGTGGTCCGCTTTTGCATCATTGGCTATCTTGACCCCTTCCCCTTGGGCGAACACCGCTATCCTGACCTGCTTGCCCAGGCCGTGGGGCAGGCTGGCCACTCCACGCACCTGCTGGTCGGCGTGGCGGGGGTCAAGACCCATATGCAGGTGGAGCTCCACCGTCTCATCGAACTTGGCGAAGGCCGCCTGTTTCGCCAGCGCTATGGCCTCCTTGGGTTCGTATTCCCTGGCGGGCTCGACCAACTGGGTTGCGTTGAGGTACTTTTTACCGTGCCTGGCCATTACTCCACCTCGATCCCCATGCTTCTCGCTGTCCCTTCTACCATACGCATCGCCCCCTCGATGTCGGCGGCGTTGAGGTCCTTCATTTTGACCTCCGCGATCTCCTTCACCTTATCACGGGGCACCGTGCCCACCTTGTCGGTGTTGGGCACGCCGCTCCCCTTCTCGATGTCCAGCGCCCTCCTCAGCAGGTCGGCCACCGGTGGGGTCTTGAGTACGAAGATGAAAGAGCGGTCCTCGAATATGGTTATCTCCGCGGGGATGATGGAACCCGCCTGGGAGGCCGTCTTCTCGTTGTACTCCTTGCAGAAGCCCATGATGTTACAGCCGTACTGCCCCAGGATGGGGCCTACCGGCGGTGCCGGGCTGGCCCCTCCCGCCGGCAACTGCAGCTTTATTACTGTTTTAACCTTTTTGGCCAATGCTATCCCTCTTTATCAATAGATGTTCTTTGCGCTGCTATAGCCTTTTCACCTGGAGAAAATCGAGCTCCACCGGTGTCTCCCTCCCGAAAAAGGAGACCAGCACCCTCACCTTCTGCTTCTCTTCGTTGATATCGTCCACCACGCCGATGAAATCGATGAACGGGCCGTCCGTCACCCGGATGCTCTCCCCCTTGCGGAAGCCGTGTTTGACCCTCGGCGTTTCCGCGCTCATCTGCTTGAAGATGCCGCTGACCTCTTCCTCGGTCAGGGGTACGGGCTTGGCTCCGGCGCCGACGAAGCCGGTCACCCCCGGAGTGTTACGCACCACGTTCCAGCTCTCATCGCCCAGTATCATATCGACCAGTATGTAGCCGGGGAATACCTTCCGCGCCACCGTCCTCTTCTGGCCATCCTTGATCTCGATCTCGTTCTCGGTGGGTATCACCACCTGGAAGATCTTATCCTCGGCGTCCATGGACGTGATGCGGTGCTGCAGATTGGTCTGCACCCGCTGCTCGTAGCCGGAGTAGGTGTGTATCACGTACCACTTACGCTCGTCGGCCACCGCATTCTTGCCCTGTTTACTTTTTGCCATCGTTACCTTGTTCTTAGGCCCCCATTATCGCTTCCATGAGCTTGGTGAACGCGTAGTCCATGACCCCCAGTAATATGCCTACCGCCCCGGCGACGACGATTACCATCACGGTGAGCCGCCTGGTCTCCTCCCTGGTGGGCCAGACCACCTTCCTCAGCTCGGAGATGATCTCGCGGAAGTAGGTGCGTATGCGGGGCATTATCGGCCCTCTTGCCTGGGCCGGCCTCTTCATCACTACCGCACCTCGCGATGAAGCCTGTGCGTCCGGCACCGGGGGCAGTATTTCTTGACCTCCAGCCGGTCAGGGTCGTTCTTCTTGTTCTTGCTGGAGGTATATGTCCGCTCCTTGCACTCGGTGCAGGCGAGGTGGATTATTATTCTGCCAGTACCCTTCTTCGCCAATAGATATCCTCTAGTCCAGTGTGTTGATTATTGTGCCAGCGCCGACGGTGCGGCCGCCCTCCCTGATAGCGAACCTCAGGCCTGCCTCCATGGCCACCGGCTCGAGGAGCTTTATCCTCGCCTTGATGTTGTCGCCGGGCATCACCATCTCCACCCCATCAGGCAGATGGATGCTGCCGGTGACGTCGGTGGTGCGGATGTAGAACTGGGGCTTGTAGCCGGTGAAGAAGGGGGTATGCCTGCCGCCCTCCTCCTTGGTGAGGACGTACACCTGGGCCTCGGCCTCGGTGTGGGGCGTGATGCTCCCCGGCTTGGCCAGCACCATGCCGCGCAGCACCTCTTCCCTTTCCACCCCGCGGATGAGGCAGCCGACGGCGTCCCCCGGCTCGCCGTAATCCAGGGTCTTGTGGAACATCTCCACTCCGGTAACCACCTTGCGCTGCGTTGGTTTCAAGCCTATGATTTCAACCTCGTCGCCGGTCTTGATCACGCCGCGGTCCACGCGCCCGGTGACCACCGTTCCCCGTCCCTTGATGCTGAAGACATCCTCGACCGGCATCAGGAACGGCTTATCCTTCTCGCGCACCGGCGTCGGTATATAGTCGTCTACTGCGTCCATAAGCTGCAGGATTTTGCCGCACCACTGGCACTCGCGCTTGCCGCAGCCGCACTCCCCAGCCTTGAGGGCGCTCACCCTTATGATGGGGAGATCGGCGCCGGGGAAGTCGTACTTGGGCAGCACCTCCTCCCGCAGCTCCATCTCGGTGACCTCCAGCAGCTCCTCGTCGTCCACCATGTCCACCTTGTTCAGGGCGCACACGAGGGCGGGCACCTCGACCTGGTGGGCCAGCAGCAGGTGCTCCCTGGTCTGCGGCATCACCCCGTCATCGGCGGCGATCACCAGTATGGCGCCGTCCATCTGCGCGGCGCCGGTGATCATGTTCTTGATATAGTCGGCGTGGCCCGGGCAGTCTACGTGCGCGTAGTGCCGCTTCGCGGTCTCGTACTCGATATGGGCGATGGCGATGGTCAATCCCCGGGCCTTCTCCTCCGGCGCGTTGTCGATGGACTCGAAGGCGCGGTAGTGTGTAGTCGTGCCCGCAGCCGCCAGCACCTTGGTGATCGCCGATGTCAGCGTGGTTTTGCCGTGGTCCACGTGCCCGATGGTTCCCACGTTGACATGGGGCTTGGTTCGCTCGTAAACTTTCTTTGCCATTTCTCCTCCTCGCTTAAGCCCACAGCCAGAGTTGAACTGGCGACCCCCTTCTTACCAAGAAGGTGCTCTACCACTGAGCTATGTGGGCATGTTGCCAAAAATAAAGTATAGCACAGCATCTGTCAAGATGCTATGCCATTGAATTGTACAATCTGAGCGCAGCTATTGTCAATAGGAGGGGGCTATGGGGATATCGCTGAACCTTCTATAGATTTTATCGCGTCTGATATATGTGCAACTTCCTTTTCATTTGACAGGCCCAGTTTTTGAAGCCATTCATCAAGATTATGAAGCACTTCATTATGACGTATAGATTTAGCAATCTGCTTAAACTGGTCTGGAGATGATCTCTGCATATCGTATCCAAAGGTGTTAACAAACGCCATAAGAAGAAGGTGAAAGGCTACAATTCTGTCCCATCTAAGACGTTCCTCGTCAGCACATAGACCATCGAAGAGGGATAGGAGGGGGGTGATTTTATTTTGAGAATCTGATTCACAAAGACAAATATGGAATTCCTCTTGAGAAATCACCTTTTGTTCTTTTGTACAGATTTCGCATATTAAACGCAGATTATCTGTAAATAAATGGTCTTTCTCATTGAAATCGTCGTAGCTTAGGCCGTTGAATAAAGCAACATCTGTTAACGCCCATTCCAACGATTTGACGAATTTTAGAAAAGACAACTCATTGCCTTTGGCAATCCGCGAATCAATAAAAAGTGCTTCTGACTCGAAAAGGCGGATACATCCTATAAGGAATAGAAATCGGTAGGTTGTGGTTGTGAAGTAGTAATGCTTAACTGGGTTATCATAGCTTCCATTTACAGATAGCCAACCTTTAGATTGGTTCTCTTGAAGATTCCACAAGCGATGATTAAGGTGTTCAGCTGCTAGTAGTATGCGGCCGTGGAACTGTCCTATCAATCCCCTGAGTTTTTTTCCTCATGTTCTTACTCAGCGTCAAGCCGATGCTGGAGGAATCGCTTGTCAAGGAAATGTTTTATATATGTACCTATGATACCTCCTACAATACCGGTACCAGCTGCGATTACTGCTGCTAGGATATGAACATTATCCAAATTGTTTTCCTTTAGATAGTATCCTGTAGATTACCTGTCTTGTGCCGCAAGCGTACATCTGAGGGCTATATTTGTCAACCTGCGCCTCCTTGACACTGTTCCATGGAGGGTGTAAAGTCTCATTGAGTAGCTAATTTGGCCAGGATAAACTATAATATCAGGTGAGCGTTCAACGTATTACGTGGTTAGATAATATTGATATGATCCGTCCGCAGCTTCGAACTTCACCGAGAGACCTCAACTAGCAACTCTTAAACTTATGCAAAACACTAGAATACCCTCACTCAGAATCGGCGACCTGGAAGTCAACCCGCCCATCATCCAGGGCGGCATGGGTGTCAGGGTGTCCAAGGCCAACCTGGCTGCTGCTGTGGCAAAAGAAGGCTGCGTGGGCGTCATCTCCACGGTCGGCCTGGGGCAAATCGAAGGCATTTCAGGATCGGAATTCGTCAGGCTGAATGAGCAGGCCCTGCGGGCGGAAATCAGGAAAGCCAGAAGCCAGACCGACGGGATCATCGGCGTGAACGTGATGGCGGTGCTTTCCCACTATGCGAGCCTGACCACCACCGCCGCCGATGAAGGGGTGGACCTGATCATCTCCGGTGCGGGTCTGCCCCTCGACCTTCCCATGTTGGTCCCAAATAAACTCACCAAGCTTATCCCCATCGTATCCTCTTTGAGGGCGCTCAGTATCATCTGCAGGAAGTGGAAGCGTGACAACAGGGCCCCGGACGCCGTGGTCGTGGAAGGGGCCAAGGCGGGCGGCCACCTCGGGTTCAGGTATGAGGAGCTGCTGAGCGGTAGAATCCCCGCTCTCGATGAGATTCTGGTTGAGGTGATAGAGTTTGCCAACTCATTCGATCCGCCTTTCCCGGTGATCGCTGCCGGCGGCATCTTCGACGGGCGGGATATCGCACGGGTTCTCAAGCTGGGCGCTTCCGGGGTTCAAATGGCGACGCGCTTCGTCTGCACCGACGAATGCGACGTTCACCAGAATTTCAAGCTGGCCTATCTGAAAGCGAGAAAAGAGGACATAATCGTTATCGATAGCCCTGTGGGGATGCCGGGAAGGGTCATCAACAACGCATTCGTGGAGAAAATCAAACGGGGCGAAACGATTCCCTTTAAATGCGCCTATCAGTGCCTGAGGAGCTGCAATCCGACGACGGCTCCGTACTGCATCGCCGAGGTCCTGTTGAGGGCCGCGGAGGGGAACATGGATGAGTCATTTGCTTTCGCCGGGGAGAACGCCTACAGGTGTACCGAGATCGTTCCGGTCAAACAGCTCATCGGTCAGCTGGCTGAAGAGACCGCCTACTATCTGAGCAAGGACGCATAGCGAAGATGCCCGGCATCGGGCTTTCCGCTTTCATCCCTCGGTTTTGAGTCATTCACCACGTTCAGCCTCGCGCGCCGCAAGCGCGCATCCGGGGCGCGGGTTTGTCAATGGAAAGTGGTCAGTGTTTAATCCTTGTTCACTTTGCCATAAAGGAACCGCCATCCTATTATTATCAATCCTCCCCCGAACACTGCGGTCAATAGCCAAGGCTGGGGATGTACCTCTGAATTAGCAATGCATATTGCTACCCCGGTTATAATAACGAGTACCCCTAGAGCAATGAATATGTAACCAGTGGTTTTATCGCTAATATTGCTACCCTGATCTCCATCTTATGTGCCGCAAGCGTACATCGCGGGAGCAGCCGGGCTGTCAGGACTGAGGGCGGCGCTGTACCAGGAACGAGCATTGCGCGGTATATACCAGCTCGCCCCGTTGATTGTACAGTTCGTTGTAAACCGTTATCACCCCGCAACCGGGCTGGCTGTTGGACGGTCTGGACTCCATGCACTGGACCTTACATGAGATTTCGTCACCGGCCATCACCGGCGCGTGCATCCTTATCTTATCCCAGCCTAGACCGGCTACGGCTGCCGTGGAATCCTCCATATGATGGGCCAGCCAGCAAACTATGGCGAACAGGTGGGAGGAGCAAGCGACAAGGCCGCCGAAAAGCGAGCCTGATGCGACCTCGCGGTCTATGTGAAACGGCTGGGGGTCCCAGCGCCGTGCAACCTCTATGATCTCGTCTTCCGTTACCAGGTACGACTCTCTGGATTCACGCCACTTCCCGACCTCAAAGTCTTCCAAGTAGAGCATTCTTTATTCTCCTTTTCGCAGGGGTGCCTGGTGCGCCTCAACCGACGGCTGTCGGACATGCGGTCGATTCCGGGTTACGGGATGATGGCGGCCCTGGCTACCAGCTTGTTGTCCTGCTCCTCGAACGCCCGGTTTATCTCCTCCAGCGGGTAGGAGCGGGAGAGCAGCCTCTCGAAGGGGTACCTGTCCTTGGTGCGGCTGAGGAAGTCCAGCGACTTCTTCAGGGTGTCGCGCCCGTAGAACACCACGCCGTAGATGGTCTTGGAGCCCCTGACGATGGATGACGGGTCGATGGTAGTGGTGATGCCGGGGCTGATGTTGCCTATCTCCAGGTAGCGGCCGCCGCTCCCCAGCATGTCCAGCCCTTCGGGTATCGCCTGCGGCAGACCCACCATCTCGGCGACCGCGTCCGCGCCGCGGTACCCGGTTATCTCCATCACCCGCTGCACCCGCTCTTCGGGGGTCTTGTGCTCCCGCATGTCGATAAGCTCGTCGGCGCCGAAGGCCTTAGCCAGCTCCAGCCGCTCGGCTACCCCGTCGATGACGATGATGCGGCCGGCGCCCATCTCGCGCGAGACGGCGGTGGCGTATAGGCCCAGGCCGCCGGCGCCCTGTATCACGACGGTCTCGCCGGACACCGAGCCTATCTTGCCGAAGCCGTAGATCACCTCCGACAGGGCGCAGTTGAGCGGCGCCACCAGCTCGTCGGATAGGTCGTCGGGGACCTTGACGACGGTCTGGCCGGGGGGCAGGTAGTAGTACTCGGCATACGCGCCGGTGAAGTGGGGGAAGGCGTCGATGGGGAAGATGAACAGCTGGTTCATGGAGCAGGCGGCTTCCTCCCCGCGCAGGCACACCGGGCAGCGGCCGCAGGGCTTGAAGAAGTGGTACACCACCCGGTCGCCGACCGCCAGCGGCTGTCCCGCCGAATCGGTGGAGACGCCCTCGCCCAGCGCGGCCACCCTGCCCGTCATCTCGTGGCCGATGATCGCCGGCAGGGGCAGGCCCAGGGCGGCGATATCGACATCGCCGCGCCAGATATGCAGGTCCGACCCGCATATGGTGGACATCGTTATCCGGACCAGGATGGCCCCCGGCCCTACCTCGGGGATGGGGTACTCGATAATCTCGAAGGGCTTGCCGACCCCGTTGTATATCGCTGCCTTGCCCATTTCAGTCATGACTATACCTCCCGTGCGCTGTGCGGCCGCTGCAATGTCGCGTGAAATGCGTACGGTGTGATTATATCACACGCTGCGAGAAGAGGAACTGTCTTTAAATCGAGGGGTGACTTGATACGTCGGGTTTCCCTCACCACAGGGGGAAGTTGTACCACGGCACCCTGCCGTAGCCCTTGCACGCGGGGCACTTGACCTGGGAATCTGAAGCGCTGCCTTTATCTTGGGAGTCTGCCTCTTTTTCACCGGCATCATTCTGGGATGAGGCTGAAACGAGTCCGGAACCGTTACACTTTGGACACTGCATCTGCTACCTCCTGGTTAGACTCCTCTGCCGCAAGGTTACAACGGGCGTGCGGGTTTGTCAATGGGTTGGGCGGTCAATCACGGCGCTACGTTAACCGAATCACCCGCCCAGGTGGCATCGATGGCGCCGCCCAGCGATTCCCGCAGCCACGACTGCGATGCGTTGAAGGCGATGGGGCTGCCCTGTCCCGCCGAGCCGATGACGTTGAATTCTAGCCGCGCCAGGTACCCCGCGCCGTCCGGCCCCGGGTTGCCGTCCACGCTGGCGTTGATGCGCACCGCGCCAGGCCCGCCGTGCAGGCTCCAATCGTCTATGGCGACGGTGTAGAAGTCCGCCGACACGCCGGGGTCTATCTGCATGAGTTTACCATTCGATACACCTTCAAGGTCGAGGACCGAGCTGTTGTAATTCAGCTCGAAGCCGGCGGAGCCGAAACCCTCTACATAGGTGATGAAGACCGTGGCGGTGAAACCGGCGCCGCTGGACAGGCTGGCCGGCGCCTCTATGTGCACGTGATTCCAGGGCCATATCTCCAGTATCATGTACTCGATGACGCCGATATCGCTCATGTTCACCGAGCCGTCCTGGTTGGCATCGGCACAGGATGAATTCGCTTCCCAGCCCATTATCATCCGCTCCGCCTTGGTAATGTCCCCAGCGTTGATATAGCCGTTGAAATCGGCGTCCCCCGGCTGGCACGTGGGCGTGGCGCTGGGCGATGGCGTGGGCGTGGGCGATGGCGATGGCGTGGGCGTCGCTGATGGCGATGGCGTTGGCGACGGCGATGGCGTGGGCGTCGCTGATGGCGATGGCGTTGGCGATGGCGATGGCGTAGCGGTGGCTGTGGCCGTAGGCGTGGGCGACGGGCTAGGCGTTGGCGTAGGGGTAGGGCATAACTGACTGCCGTTCACCCTGATTTCCACGTAGTTGGTACGCATGTCCTCGCTCGACCTGTCCGCGTTCTCCACAAGGAAAGTGATCTGCCCGGTGGAAGGATCAACGTAATCAGATATGCTGTAGTTGGAGGCGTTTACCCAGCGGATTATGTCGGTGTCCACATCCGCAGGTATGGATACCGGGTCTCCCAGTTGGGTCCAGTACTTGTCTTCCCACCACTCATCGCGGCCGGCATCCTTGAGCAGCCACATGATATGCGAGGTAGTGCCCCCATCGGTGTTGCCGTTCCATCTGAAGCGAATGCTGTCGATGTCTTCCACCGGCGTTTTAATAAACATATGCCACCACGTGACTATTTCATCACCGCTGTTGGGATCATCTGTTTCCCATTCTGCAGTGTTGTCTACAGCTACAGCCTGGTAATCGGACTCGGTTGCCTCTTGGTAATCGTTACGGTTGTCCGAGAAGCCGCCGAAGGGGAACACGTCCACATCGCTTTCATATGCCCGCAAGCCATCGCACTCGCGCGTGGGCGTAGGCGTCGGCGTGATGATGCCGTTGTTGAGGTACAGGCGGTTGCGTCCACCTTTCCCGACGACCAGGTCCAGGTCGTTGTCCCCGTCCATGTCACCCAGCGCCACCGACTGGGTACAGTACGTGTCGGAGGTGATGCTGCTGCAGGTGACCCCGTTGAACGGGTCGGAGGTGCCGTTATTGAAATACAGCTGGCTGCCAAACTCAGAGAAAACACTGCATACCCCTACGACCAGGTCCAGGTCCCCGTCGCCGTCCACGTCGCCTACCGCCACCGCGTTGACGTCACTTGACAAATAAGAACCGATGTCTTTACAAGGGGAACCGAGACAAACACTCCCGTAACCGCTGCCCCCTACCCAGTCAAGGTCGTCGTCGCCGTCCATGTCCCCCAGCGCTATCGATAAAATCCAGAAAAAACCGTCGCAGATGCCCCACCCATGCGTGTTGGAGAACGGGGCGGCGCTGCCGTCGTTCTCGTATAAAATGATGCCGCTCCCCGGATAAACGTTGCCGTAATTCCCGACGAACAGGTCCAGGTCTTCGTCGCCGTCCGCGTCCCCCAGCGCCAGCGCGTAGGTCAGATCTTGAGCGTAGCTGTAACCCGGCCCGCCGACATCATACCCGCTGACCCCGCTGAAGGGGTCCACGGAGCCGTTGTTGAGGTACACACGGTTCATCTGGCCCGGTGAATCGCCGCTATTCCCAACAACCACGTCCAGGTCATCGTCGCCGTCCACGTCCCCCAGCGCTATAGCCTCGGTATAGTGGACGTCGGAGGTGATGTCGCTGCCGGTGAAGCTCCCGTTGCCGTCGTTGAGGTACAGGCGGTTGACCTGATCGTAGTTCCCGGCGACCACGTCCAGGTCGCCGTCGCCATCCACGTCTCCCAGCGCTACCGAGGTGGTCTTGTGCGTGTCGGAGGTGATGTCGCTGCCGGTGAAGCTCCCGTTGCCGTCGTTGAGGTACAGCCGGTTGACCTGATTGTAGTTCCCAACCACCACGTCCAGGTCGAGGTCGCCGTCCACGTCCCCCAGCGCCACCGAGTAGGTGGCGTGCGAATCTGAGGTGATGTCGCTGCCGATCCAGATAACGGATGTTGCGGCTGGGATTGCGGTGGGCTCTGGCTCAGCCGCAGCCGGGGACAGGACGGAAAAGGTGAAGACAAGGATGAACGCCAGTAACCCCAGGGAGGCTATTGCTGCTATTATCCGCACCATGACTCTGCTCCCGCACACTTATATGTGCTTGAATGGAAAATTGTATCACCAAAATGCCGGTTTGTCAATGGTACGATCGCCGTCACGGCGCCACCGTCACCGAGTCGTTGGCCCAGGTGGCGTTAATGTAACCCCCGGCGTAATCCTTGAGCCAGCACCGCGATACGTTGAAGGCGATGGGGCTGCCCTGCCCCTCCGAGCCGATGACGTGGAAGTGCAGCCGCGCCAGGTAGCCCGCCCCATCCACGCCGCCACCGCCCACGCTGGCGTTGTACCACGGCCCCGGCTCCCCTTCCTGCTCCTCGGTGCCCCAGTTGCCCCACGACGGCTGCGGCGAGCAGTAGTGCCTCACCCTGAAGTCGTCGAACTCCACCCAGTTGTCGGAGTGGTCGATGATGTGCACCGGGCCTGAGAAGGCGAATGCCTCGTATGGCGGCGGCACCCCCGCGCCGAGATACTCCCCTGTGACCGCATCGATTATGTCAATGTGGATATCGAGGTCGTCGGCGCTGGTGACCACCCAGCAGGGGTTCTGCGGCGCCGGCATGATGGGATGTACGAAAGAGTCGGGCGAGATGAAATAAAGCTTGGTGTACAGTACCTCCCTGCCGATGCCGGCCCCCGCCTGCTCCCGCGATATGATGGGCGGCAGCTGTGCGGGCAGGCCGTCGCGCCATTCGACCTTCTTGTTGAGCAGCGCCCCACTGTCGCGGTCGAACTGGTAGCGGATGTAGTCCCCTTCCACGATAGCGTCACCCACCATCCGCTGATGCCAGTAGACCGTCTTGTCCCCGATATCGTAGCGCTTGAACTGTTTATCGCCGGTCTCGTATGCCGACAGCAGGTCAGGGGTTGCGCTTGGGGGCGGGCTGTCGGCAACGGCGGGAAGCACCGCGGCGAGGTAGCCCAGTGTCAGGATCACCACTATGGTTCCGACCGCCAGTTTCCGCATGTCCCTGCCCTGTACGCATCGTTGTGCCACAAGGGTACATCCGCGGGCGGTGTTTGTCAACAATCGACGGGGATTTAGCTACCGCGGCTCTTGCGGCGGCTCGCTTTTCCCCCTGGCCCCCCTGCCGAAGAAGGTGAAGGGGAATATAAAGGGGATAATGATGAAGAAACCGAACCCGCCGATGACGCCGGTGGCGTACAGCACCCCGACGATGATGCTGATGGCCAGCGGGATGGATACCACCAGTATGATGATGCGGTTACGTCTCAGCCAGCTCATTGGTTTTTCATTTGCCTAGTTCTATAAGTATGCCTGCTTGCTGTAGTGCAGAATAGATCCGGCTATCATAGCGGAGGTCTGAGTTTTCATGTAGCCCTGCAGAAATTGTAAATCCAGTCGAGTAGTTACATCCACCCGGAGGGAAGTACCATATGGATGGACATGAAGGCCAATATGAGGAAAATGCGTTCACGAACCAGCCACGATAGATACGCTCACCATTAGCTACAACCACAAAGGGATTGTGCCAAGTGCCTGTTTTTTCCAGTTCTCCCGACAGATTCTGGCATGCTTCATATGTTAGTTCAAAATATTGCCGGCTCCAGTTATAACTCACGACGTCCTCTGAGGATATTATGGGTTCTTTCGGAAGATTGATATCGCCTATTTTACTACAGTTTGTATCGGTGAGATTCACTTCCGCGGCAGGTGAAATAAGATATATTTCAAATGCTCCACCAGCGACAGGACTGGGTGATACTGTCGGCGTCGGCTCCGCGCTTTGCCCTCCCCCACACCCTGCGTCTGCCAACAGCGCGGCGCACAGCAGCGCCGCCAGCGTCAGCTTTGTCACTATCATCGCTCTGCCCCTCATGTACCGCCTCGCTAAACTATACCCCAGTCCTGGTAGCCCTGCTTCAGCACCGCCAGGTACTCCGGCGAGGGCTTGGTCTCCTTCGCCTGGTCCGTGCCGACGTAGGTCACCACCTCCACCGGCTCGCCGTCCTCGGTGAACACTATCTTGTTCAGCCGATTATACTCCCGGGGGTAGCCCTCGTGCCGGTCCAGCGACTGCAGGTCGCGCTCGGTTATCTGGTATACCCCGCCGATGACCTTTTTGTCCCGCATCGGCCTGATGCTGGCCTTGCCCCCACGCCACTGCCGAGACCAGCCGGTGAATATCAGGTCGTGGTTGGGCAGCGTGGCCTTGAACAGGGGCTTGCTGCCGGGACAGCGCTGCGCCATCTGTTTGCGGCTCAGGTTGGAGGCGTACGCAAAGTAGTACATCGTCTGCTCCACGCCCGCAATCGATGCGGTGTGCCGCAATGGTACATCGGGACGCTTTGTATGTCAAGACGATGTGGTATATGGTCGGGGGTGGTGCACGCTCAATACGTCGATATCTGGAGCGTTTGGGGGGGAATGGGTGGGGTAACTACGAAAAAGTGGCGGGGGCAGGATTCGAACCTGCGAAGCCCGTCGGGCGGCAGATTTACAGTCTGCTGGTTTTAACCACTCACCCACCCCGCCACATTATCGGCTATTCGCTTGTCACAGCCCGAGAGCGGATTCGAACCGCTACCCTGCCGATTACAAGTCGGCTGCGCTACCATTGCGCCACTCGGGCTCTTTTCGTATCCACGGTGCGCAGTATATTTAAGAACCCCTACCGCTCAGTCAGTTGTGACTGTTAGCTCACGTGAACGGACGTATCGATTTTATCTTTGTCGTGGCGCAATCGTGATACAATCGCCATGCGACCATCGGTTTCGCGCTCTCCGCCGGGCGCTCGACTATTATTCTACGATAGAATGGCGGCTTAGTAAAGTTACCATCTCTATTTATCGATGTCAATACGGCTTGCCTCATCGTGCGCACTCTGGTATACTGCGACGGGAAAAAATTCAAAGCGGTTCAATCAATCGTCGCAGCAGGTTAGGAGGACGGTATGCCGACAGTCGCAGTGGTAGGAGCGCAATGGGGGGACGAGGGCAAGGGTAAGATAATAGACCTCCTCGCGGAGAAGGTGGATATGGTGGCGCGTTTCTCCGGCGGCAGCAACGCCGGGCATACCGTGGTCAACCCGCAGGGCGAGTTCAAGCTGCACCTGGTGCCCTCCGGCGTGTTCCACCCCGGCGTCACCTGCGTTATCGGCAACGGGGTGGTCATCGATCCCGCCGTGCTGATTGGTGAGATCGATGGGCTGAGGGGTCGTGGCGTGGCGATCGACCGCTTCTTCATCAGCGACCGCGCCCACCTGATCATGCCCTATCACCTGCTGCTCGACAGGCTGGAGGAGGAGTCCCGTGGCAAGGGGGCCATCGGCACCACGCGCAGGGGCATCGGCCCGGCCTACATGGACAAGGTGGGGCGCATCGGCATCCGCGCCGGCGACCTGCTGGAGAGGGACACCTTCCGCGAGAGGCTGAGCCAGGCGTTGGAGCAGAAGAACCGCATCATAACCGGGCTTTACAAGGCGGAGCCGGTGAAGCTGGACCAGATCTACGATGAGTACTGCCGCTACGGCGAGCTCCTGGCCCCGTTCATAACCGCCACCGAGCTGATGGTCGCCGAGGCGCTGGAGCAGAACAAGAAGGTGCTGCTGGAGGGGGCGCAGGGGACCCTGCTGGACATCGATTTCGGCACCTACCCCTTCGTGACCTCCACCACCACCATGGCGGGGGGCGCATGCGGCGGGCTGGGATTGGGCCCGCTCAAGTTCGACAGGGTTGCCGGGGTGTTCAAGGCGTACTGCACCCGGGTAGGCAGCGGCCCCATGCCCACCGAACTGCTGGACGAGACCGGGGAGCTGATCCGGGAGCACGCCAACGAGCGCGGCGCCACCACCGGCCGCCCGCGGCGCTGCGGCTGGTTCGACGGGGTAGTCGGCCGTTACAGCGCGCGGGTCAACGGCTTCTCTTCCTTCATCCTCACCCGCCTCGATATACTCAGCATTATGCCCTCGATCAAGGTGTGCACCGCCTATAAGCTCGATGGTGAAACGGTGGTTGATCCCCCCTACAGCGCGTCGGCGCTGGAGAGGTGCGAGCCGGTCTACGAGGAGCTGCCGGGGTGGAACAGCGATATCACCGGCGCGAGGAGATTCGATGACCTGCCGGAGAAGGCCCGCAGCTACGTGAAGAGGCTGGAGGAGCTGTTGGGGTGCCCGGCGGGCATCATATCGGTGGGTGAGAGGCGGGAGCAGACGGTAGTGGTGCGGGAGCTGTTCTAGTCCTTCGGGGAATCATTCCCCATCTCCAGGGTCTGCAACAGGACGTCGGTTGCCCGCAGGTCGCCGAGGATCTTACCTTCTTTGTCCAGCACCGGAATGATGGCTTCGCCGTGTAGAATCATGTTGTTCAGCGCGGTCTCCAGGGTATCGGCAGGCTTGACCCCCATAGTGAAAGAATCGCCGCGTGCCAGGTCCTTGGCTTTCTTGGCGAAGGTTAGACGAAGTACCTCGCCGGTAGAGGCCTTTTCGCCACCCGTCTTGCCGAAGAGCTGCAGGTAGATCCACTTGATGAGGTCGATGCGCCGTATCATTCCGGAGAATCTCCCCCGAGAATCAGTAAGAAAGATTGCGCGGATACCCCTATCGTGTGCAAACCTCTCCACCAGTTCCTCCAGCGGGGTGTCTTCAGGCAGTGATAGAGAGGCGGACTCGCTTAGCTTGTATACCTCTTCGACCAGGATCTTCTGCATAGAAGTAGTGCCTCTTTCGGTTCTCCCGTTATACCTTCAAATCGATGTTGTAGTTTTTAAGGGCTGCCTCGATTACAGCCGCCGATTTATCGTCGGCCTCGGTGAGCGGCAGCCGCGGCTTGCCCACCTTGAAACCGATGTGGTTCAGGGCGTACTTTATCGGTATCGGGTTCGATGTGACGAACATGGCGTTCATCAGCGGCAGCAGGCGATGGTGGATCGCCGCCGCCTCCGCCACCTGTCCGCTGACCAGCTTATCGATCATCTCCCGCATCTGCCTGCCCACCAGGTGAGACGTCACGCTGATCACCCCGTAGCCCCCCATCGCTATTATGTGAAAGGTATCGCTGTCGTTGCCGCTCCATATGAGGAAGTTCTTGTCGGCTCCCTCCATGATCCTGGCTATCTGGTCCAGGTTGCCGCTGGCCTCCTTGACGCCGACGATGTTGCCGACCTTGCTGAGCCTGATCGCGGTCTCGGGCGACAGGTTGGTCACGGTGCGCCCGGGCACGTTGTACAGGATGCAGGGCAGCCGGGTGCTCCCGGCGATGGTGTTGAAGTGCTGGAACAGCCCCTCCTGTGTCGGCTTGTTGTAGTACGGCACCACCAGCAGTATGCCGTCAACCCCGGTCTTCTCCGCCTCGGTGGTCATCTTTACGCCCTCGCTGGTGTTGTTGCTTCCGGTGTTGGCGATGACCGCCGCCCGCTCCCCCACCGCCTCCTTGACCGCGGCGAACATGCTGAGCTGCTCCTCGTCGGTCAGCGTGGGGCGCTCGCCGGTGGTGCCGGTGATCACCAGCCCGTCGCTCCCCGAGTCCACCAGCGCCAGCGCCAGTCGCTTCGCCTGCCCGTAGTCCACCTCCCCGTTCTCGTCGAAGGGGGTTACCATCGCGGTGATCAGCCGGCCCAGTTCGGCCATTAGATCCATCCCCTTTCCACCATGGCTTCCGCTATCTGTACGGCATTCAGCGCCGCTCCCTTCCTCAGGTTGTCGGACACCACCCACATCGCCAGGCCGCAGTCGAGGGAGCTGTCCTTGCGGATGCGCCCGACGAAGACATCGTCCGACCCGGCGGCGGACCAGGGCTGGGGATACAGGCTGATGTTCACGTCATCCAGAACCTTGACCCCCGGCGCCTCGGCGAGGATGCGCCGCGCCGTATCGGGGGACATCGGCTCGCTGAACTCGACATGGACCGCCTCGCTGTGCCCGATGAATACCGGAACGCGGGCGCAGGTGGCCGATATGGCGATATCCGGCGCGTGCATGATCTTCCTGCTTTCCTCCACCATCTTCCACTCTTCCTTGGTATAGCCGTTATCCAGGAACAGGTCGATCTCCGGCAATATGTTGAAGGCGAT
This sequence comes from uncultured Dehalococcoidales bacterium, assembly GCA_964448395.1. GTDB lineage: Bacteria > Chloroflexota > Dehalococcoidia > E44-bin15 > E44-bin15 > CAYUWM01. The sequence continues at coordinate 10,544 of CAYUWM010000010.1, read as the reverse complement.
CTGGTGCGGATAAACATGGGGCACGATCGTGTGTCCCTCCAGCACCTGCCTCGCCTGCTCGCTGAGCTCCTCCATGGCCGCTGAGCCGGTGCCGGATACCGACTGGTAAGTGTCGACCACTATCCGTTTGATCGGGTTGACCTGGTGCAGGGGGTACAATGCGACCACCATCTGTATCGTCGAGCAGTTGGGGTTGGCGATGATCCCCTTGTGCTCCTTGATGTCACCGGGATTTATCTCGGGAACCACCAGCGGCACATCGGGGTCCATCCTGAAGGCGGCACTGTTGTCGATTACCACCGCGCCAGCGCGGGCCGCGATCGGTGAGAAATGATGGCTGATATCGGAGCCGGCGGAGAAAAGGGCGATATCCACCCCCTCGAAGGAGTGTTGCGTGGTCTCCTTGACCACTATCTCTTCGTCGTTCACCGTGATATTGCGGCCGGCGGAGCGGTCCGAGGCGAAGAGCTGGAGCGAGTTCACCGGGAAGTGGCGCTGCCCCAGAACCTTGATAAACTCTTTCCCCACCATCCCGGTGGCTCCCACTATTGCGACATGAAATGCCTTCATCAAAATCTCCTAAAGCCCCAGCAGCCCCTGTAAACCATATATCAAACCTTTTATATTTACCACATGTTTGATGGCCATGACAACCCCCGGCATGAAAGACTCCCGGCTGATGGTATCATGGATTATGGTCAGCGTCTGCCCCGCCGCGCCCAGTACCACCTCCTGATGCGCCAGGAATCCGGGAAGACGCAAGCTGTGTATGCCTACCCCATCGATCTGCCCGCCGCGGGTGCCGGGCAGGGTCTCCTTCTTGAGCGGAGGATAGTTGAACGGCTTCCCCCGCTGCGTCACCATGGACTGGGCGGTGGCTATCGCCGTGCCCGACGGGGCATCGGCCTTTCCCTCGTGATGCTTCTCGATAACCTCGGCATAATCGAAGTATTTGGATGCCAGCTGGGCCATGTGTATCATCAGCACCGCGCCCAGGGAGAAGTTGGGGGCCACTACGGCGCCGACCTTCTTCTCGTTACACAGTGTCTCGATCTCCTTGATGTCATCAGGGGAGAACCCCGTTGTCCCGATGACCAGGTTTACGCCGTTCCCGGCCGCTGTCCGTATTGCGGGCATGCTCGCCTGGTGGACGGTGAAGTCCACCATCACATCGGGATCGGTGCGGGAGATGATATCCTCCAGGTCGGATGAATAGGGGATCTGCGACGAGCCATCGGGAAGGGGCAACAAGTCTCTATCCGCCTTGATGTCCACGGCGCCCACTGCCTCGAGCTCCTCGTCGAGGCACAAGGCCCGCAGCACCTCTTGGCCCATTCTCCCCGCCGCACCGCTAACGACAATTTTTATCATCGCCGGATTAAGCCCCCGCTGTTGTCGGCTGGACGACTATCGATTGATAGGTTTCCTGCCCCTGTCCGGGTAGCGCCTGGGCGGCCCCCCGCCGGACCGGCGGTCGCCGCCGCCGTGAGGCGGGCGCGAACCTTGAGGTCTCCTGTCCGGGCCCGAAGGGGCCGAGCCGCCGCCCTCACCTTTCGAGTCCTGGAATACGGCACGGCGGGAGAGGTTCACCCGTCCCATGCGGTCGATCTCGGTGACTTTCACCATGATCTCGTCACCCACCTTGACCTCATCCTCCACGCTGGGAACGCGGTAGTCGGCAAGCTCGCTGATGTGGACCATCCCCTCCTTGCCGGGGAGGATCTCCACAAAGGCGCCGATGCTGATTATGCGGGTCACCTTTCCGGTATAGATGGTGCCCACCTCCACGTCCTTGGTCAAATCCTCGATCCTCTTGACCGCCTTGCGGGCGCTCTCCTCGTCGACCGCGCCGATGATGACGGTGCCGTCGTTATCGACGTCTATGGTAGTCTTGGTCTCCTCCTGTATAGACCTTATGGTCTTGCCCCCGGGACCGATGATGGTGCCGATCTTTTCGGGGTCGATGCTGATCTTGTACATCCGCGGGGCGTATTTGTTCAGCTCGGGGCGGCTGGCGCTTATGGTCTGGTTCATCTTGTCCAGGATGAACAGGCGGGCCTCCCGCGACTGCTCCAGCGCCTGCTCGATGACCTCGTAAGGTATCCCCTTGAGCTTGATGTCCATCTGCAGGGCGGTTATCCCGTCGGCGGTGCCGGCCACCTTGAAGTCCATGTTGCCGTAGGCGTCCTCCAGCCCCTCGATATCGGTGAGCAGAACATATTTGTCGTTCTCGGCGATGACCCCCATGGCCACCCCGGCCACCGGCTTCTTGATGGGCACGCCGGCGTCCATCAGGGACAGGCTGCTGGCGCATATGCTGCCCATGGAGGTCGATCCGTTCGATGATAATGCCTCGGATACCAGCCGGATGGTGTAGGGGAAGTCCTCCTCGCTGGGCATCACCGGGGTGAGCGCCCGCTCCGCCAGGGCACCGTGTCCGATCTCCCTTCGCCCCGGGCCGACGATGCGTCTGGTTTCACCCACTGAAAAGGGCGGGAAGTTGTAGTGGTGCAGGAAGCGCTTGGTCTCCTCCGGGCTGATGGTATCGATGAGCTGCTCCTTCCGCCCCGGGCCCAGAGTGGTGATGGTCAGTATCTGGGTGCCTCCGCGGGTGAACAGCCCCGACCCGTGGGTGCGGGGCAGCAGCCCCACCTCGCAGGTTATGGGCCGAACCTCGGTGAGACCGCGGCCGGCCACCCTGGTACCGTGATCCAGTATCTGCGCCCTTACCGCCTGCTTGAGCAGGGAATCGAGCGCGGAGCTCACCTGCTGTGGTTCGAATTTCCCCTCCAGCTTCTGGTTGAGCTCCTCCTTGATGGCGGCGAAGGCCTCTACCCGCTCCTCCTTCTGCTTGAATGCCACCTCTTTAAGCCGGTCTCCCAGCGCAGCGGATACCTCCTGCTCCACCTCGGGGCCGGCCTCTGGAGGATTGAACTCTATCTTGGGCTTGCCGCAGGCCTTTACAAGCTGCTGCTGCAGCCTGATTATCTCCTGATTGGCCTGCTGGCCGAACTTGATGGCCTCGAGGATCAGGTCGTTGGATACCTCCTTGGCATCTGCCTCGATCATCGCCAGGGCGTTGGTGGTGCTGGTGACCACGATATCGAGTGTGCTCTCGGCCAGCTGGCTGAATGTGGGGTTGAGCACCAGCTCCCCGTCAATGCAGCCGACGCGGACCGCCGCCACCGGCCCGTCGAACGGTATCGGGGATATCATCAGCGCTGCCGACGCGCCGGTTATAGCCAGTATGTCGGGGTCGTTCTCCTGGTCGGTGGAGAGGACGGTGATGACGACCTGGATATCCCTGCGGAAACTCTTGGGGAACAGCGGCCTCAGCGAGCGGTCGCACAGCCGGTCGGCGAGTATGGCGTCCATACTGGGGCGGCTCTCCCGGCGTATAAAACTTCCCGGTATCTTGCCGGCGGCGTAGTGCCTCTCCTCGTAGTCCACGGTGAGCGGCAGAAAGTCGGTGCCCTCACGCGGATTGTCGGAGACGCACGCGGTGACCAGCACCACGGTGTCTCCATAGCGCAGCGTGACTGCGCCGCCTGCCTGGTTGGCTAGTTTACCCGTTTCGATGAAAAGGGTACGGTCGCCCAACAGGGTTTCAAAAACCTGCGGCATTATATAGATTCCTCCTTACTTCCGGATGCCGAGCTTCTTAATTAAAGTTCGGTAACTTTCGGGGTCGTTCTTGACCAGATATTTCAGTAGTCGTTGCCTCTGTCCCACCATCATCATCAGCCCGCGGAGGGAGTGGTGGTCGTGACGGTGGACCTTCATGTGCTCGGTGAGGGTGTTAATCCGTTCCGTAAGGAGGGCGACCTGTACTTGCGGGGAGCCGGTGTCCCCTTCGTGGGTGCGATAACCCTCGATGACTGCCTGTTTTTTCTCTTTCTCCATTACAAGATGTGAATTATAACATAATGGGGCCGCCATGTAAATCATCCGGGGGAGAAAATGAGCAAAGCGACTAGGAATCGATGGGGTACTTGCCGTATTTGTGCGCCGCCTCCACCATCCACCCCAGCCTTTCCCCGTCCACGCAGGGGTGCGAGTGGCAGGCGGAGAGGATGTAGCCCCCGCCCCTGCCCGCGTCGCGTATCGCCAGCTTCACAGCGTCCTCTATCTCCTGTCGCGTGCCTTTCACCAGCAGGTGAGAGACGTCCAGGTTGCCCACCAGCACCAGGCGGTGGCCCACCATCTCCCGCACCTTCCCCAACTCCATGCCGGCGGTCGGCTCCATGGTTATGATGCCGTCGAAGCCCCAGTCGATGAACATCTCCAGTAGCTTGTAGATGTTGCCGCAGGAGTGCCAGATGAGCTTCTTGTCGAAGCTGTGCACCAGCTCGGAGACGCGGCGGTAGCTCTCTCCCAGCAGCCCCTCGATGAGCTCGGGGCGCATCATCGGGCCGGTCTTGTGCCCCAGGTCGTCGCCGCCGAGCACCAGCTCCACGCCGGACTGCATCACCGCCTCCACGCTCCGCAGATATAATTCGGTATGGAACGCGATGACCCGCTTGACGAAATCGGGCTTCTCGTAGACCAAGCGGGTGAAGTTCACGAAGCCGATGGGCTGCCAGCTGTTCTCGAATATCCCCGGGGCGGCATAGCCGATGGGCAGAATCTTGTCTCCGTACTCCTCCACCAGCTTCCGGTGGAACGCGGCGGTATTCTCGACTATCGTATCGAACAGCACGGCGTTGCGCTCTACCCATGCCTCCCACTGCTCCTCGGTGGGGCACAGCGGCCGGCTGTAGTTGACCGCCGTACCGCCGCCCTCCGTCCGGCCTAGCTCCCACACCCGCCCGAATGCGTCGTAATAGGCGTATCCCAGCGCCGACTCCGGGTCGCGGTGCAGCTTCATCAGGGCGTATATCGTCCAGTTGGCGTCGAAGCCCAGCTTTACGGCGCTCTCCAGCGCACCGGCGGTGTTGCCGTAGTAGAAGCTGTTCCATGCGTCGTTGGTGTTGACGGTGGAGACGATGTCCTCTGCGAGATCCGGGTTCTGCAACAGGCCGACGAGGTCGGCGGGCTGCCTCTCCAGTATGCGGTCGACGGTGGCCGGGTCCATGACCAGGCCCATTACCGGCACCCGGTCCGGCTCCTGATGGTTTATGGCGGTCAGGATGCGCTCCCTGAAGTCCATCAGCCGGCGCTCCACCCCCTGATGATGTCGGTTCCGGTGACGGCGTCGGGGGCGAAGGCGTCGGCACCCGCCTGCCGGGCGAACCCCGCGGTGAGCGCCGCCCCGCCGATGATGACCTTCACCTCCTGCCTCAGGTTCTCCCCCTTCAGCGCCTGGATGACCCTGCCGATCTCGGCGTCGGTGGAGGTCAGCAGGCAGGACATGCCCAGTGCCAGCGGCCGGTGCTCCTTCACCGCGGCGATGAATTTATCGCACGGCACGTCGATGCCGAGGTCGATGACAGTGAAGCCGGCGCTCTTGGCGTAGTTGATGAAGATGTTCTTGCCCAGGTCGTGGAGGTCTCCGGCCACGGTGCCGACCACCACCGTCCCCATCGATACCGAGGCACCGGCGTCCATCAGCGGAGACAGCAGGTTCATCACCTCTCTGGCGATCTCGCCGGCGTACACCAGCTCGGCGAGGAACCACTCGCCTTCCTGGAACCGCTTGCCGACAACCTGGAGTGCATCGGATACGGCCTCGACCGCGCCCTTGACCACGGCATTATCGCCACCGTCGCATATCGCTCGGGCGGCCCCGAGTGCGCCCTGCATGTCCAGGTCGAGCAGGCTGTTTTTTAGCCGCTCTAGCGCTTCGCCTGCCATCGGTCTATGTGGCCTTCGCCTTGCCCGATTCCTCCAGCCGCTTGAGCACCGACAGCCACGTCTGGTACAGCGATTCGGGCTCCTCCTTGCCCGGCTCCTGCCACGGGCCGGGGAGGTTCATGTCCTTGGCGATGATCTTGTAGCAGTTGTAGGACTCGGTGACGCCGGAGTTAGCACCCAGATGCCAGGCGGCGCCGGTGGCGTACAGGTTCTTGATCGGGGTGCGGTGATTGGCCAGCTCGGGCGTGGGGCGCTTGTCCTCGATCTGGTGGGTGACCCGGTCGAGGAGGGCCATCACCCCGTCGGGGGCCAGGTTCTTCATCCGCAGGCAGTCGTAGGGGGTGTTGTAGTCGCAGCCGATGATGTTGTCCCAGGTCATGTTGGGGGCGTGCCGTTGCCACACGGTCAGCAGGTCGTCGGCGTACTTCTTCTTGATATCCAGCCACTCCCGCTCGGTGAAGGCGCTGGCGGGGGGCGCGATCTGCTCGTTGTTGGCGATATGCTTGCCCGGCGGCGCGTAGGTGGGGTCGGCCAGGCTGTGACACCACACCGTGGGGCAGTAGTCGTCCACGCTGGGGGGGAATATCCCCAGCCGGGAGTAGTACGCCTCCCTGGCGATGTGCTCGATGTCGGGGTCCTCCGCCAGGCCCAGCCAGAAGGTATCGTCGATGTCGGGGTTGAAGGCCGCCGCCTCGTACTTGGGTGCCTCGTGGATAGCGAAGGTGTACCACATCAGGCAGCCGAAGGCGGTCTCCAGCAGCTCGATGCGGCGCGCCAGCTTGCCGTCGAGGTGCTCCCTGCCTATCAGATCGAAGCACAGCTGGCGGGGGCTGAGGGTGCTGACCACCATCTTGTTGGCCTTGATCACGGAGCCGTCGGCGAGCCGGATGCCCTTGGCCTCGCCGTTCTCGATGATGGCCTTCTCCACCTCCACGCCGAGGAACACCTTGGCCCCGTCGCGGATCAGTATCTTGTGGGCGGCGTGGGCCACCTGGTGGGTGCCGCCGGGGCAGAAGGCAATGGAAGGCATCATCGCCGCCAGGCCGAAGGTCCACTGGCCGGCACCCGGCTCGTTAGGGTCTATCGCCCCGGAGAGCAGGAACCGCAGATTGCAGTACTGCATCTCGGGGCTCTCCCAGATCTCCTTCACATTGCGGGTATGCCGTGAGGCCAGCACCAGAGCGTCGGGCTCCACGCCGGCCCCCACCTCGACCAGCAGCGGGTAGGTGGCTATCTGCCTTTCGAATACCTTAGGGTCGGCCTTGTCCTCGTGGGGCACGAAGAAGTAATCCATCTGGACGTGCTGGAACTCGCGGCTGAACCACATCTTCCTCAACCTGAGCCATTTCTCGGCGTCCTTCTCCGAGAAGCGGGCTATCTCTTTAGCGGTGCGCGTCTGGTCCATGTCATACTTCTCGCTGTATACCGCCAGGCAGTTCTGGTTGTTGCGGAAGACGCCGCCGGCGCTGCACCGGTGCTGCTCCAGCTGGCAGCCGTAGTCCCAGAACTCGGGGAAGTCGCGCCACAGCGGGACGTAGTAGAACGGTAACTGGATCGTCGCGTGGGTGTTGCCGCGGAAGCCGGGGGCGGCGATCTCCTCGGTGGCCAGACAACCCCCGATCTCATGCCGCCGCTCGAAGATGCCGACGCTCATGCCGGCATACTTGACCAGGTACATGGCGAGGAACAGTGCCTTGTTCCCGCCGCCCACTATCACCGCATCGAATGTCTCGTCAGCCATGGTTACGCTCCTTCCGCCAGATATCGCCCGGATTATCAGAACTTCACCAGTATATTTTATCGCCTCGCCGGTATCAAGTGAACCTCGAAGGTCGCCTTGAATTAGTTTCCAATGGCCTCCAGTGTACCCAGGTCCTGCGCCGCCGCCACCAGCCGTTCGATATTCTCCACGGTTATCCGCTCCCCGTAGTTGATGGGCGGCGTGAACAGCCAGCCGATCACCAGCCCCCATATTACGGCGCGGCGGTACATCCCCCAGGCTGCTTCGAAATCCGGCGGTGAGGCCACGCCGTTGTTTTTCAACTCCGCCAGGTACAGCTCGATGAACCCGCGCTCCTGCTTGCGGCGGGTCTCGGTATCCATCGCGGTGACCAGCAGGTAGGTCAGGTCGTGGGCCCAGCTGCCACGGATCATCAGCTGCCAGTCGAGGAGACCGGCCTTATCATTAGGCAGGAGGTAGGTGTTCCCGATGTGCGGGTCGCCGTGCAGCAGGGTCGTCGGCTCCCGCTCCAGCAGTTCCTGCACCTTCCACAGCTTGGCCCACAGGGTCTCCAGGTCGGCTCCCAGCGGGGCGATCAGCCCTTCTTTGAATCCGTCCTTGGCCATCCGCCTCTGCAGGTATTCGAACCCGGTAAGCCGGAATATATCGGACATTCCTCGGCTGCGGGGTGTGGACAGCCAGTCGAGGTCGGTCTCGAAGCGGGGGCTCATCCAGAACCGGGCGTGCAGCGAGGCCAGGGTCTTCACCAGGTACGTTATCGCGGGGAGGCTGACCGGCGTGGTGACATCGGGGAAGCGCGCCCCGCGCTCTCTTAAATCCTCCAGGATCACGCCGAACTGGCCGCTCTCCCGGTCGAAGGCGCTCCCGTAGCACTGCGGCGTCTCGATATCCAGCAGGGGCCGTATCTCGCGGTAGAACCTGACCTCATTGAGGTACATCGCGTCCGGCGCGTGGGGGGACAGCAGCATGGTCTTGATGATGACGCGGTCGGGTAAATCATACTGACAACCGGGCGCATATTCCAGCTTCAGGGTCACCCGGTCGGCGGTGGAGACGATCCCCTCGCCGAACTGCTTGACCTCGACGATCTCGAATCCCTCCACCTTGACCCCGGGGTTTCGCTCGGCGAGCACCGCGGTGAGCAGTTCGGGGGTGATGTCCTCTACCCTGGAGGGGAATAATGGTTTTCCGCCCATCGTCTCTCTCGCGCTACGAATGTCAGCGGGTTGTCAGGGCTTGACCAGCACCTTTATCGCCTCGTCGGCTTTGAGCTGGGTCTCGAACGCCTGCTTAACATCGTCGAGGGGGAACTGGTGCGTTATCAGGTCTGCGGTCTTCACCTGTCCGGACCGCATCAGCTCCAGCGCCAGGTCCCACCGCTGGCCGCCGCACCCGCGCAGGGTTATGTTGCGGAAGGTCAGCGCCTGGTTAATCAGCTCCGGGCTGAGCTCCAGCTTGTCCTCGAACATGCCCACCTGTATTATCCTGCCGTACGCGCCAATCATCCGCGGCGCCTGGTAGAAGGCGGCGGGCACGCCGGAGCACTCGAAGGCCACGGCGGGCATCTCGCCGGCGGCGGCCTCCCGCACCGCCTC
>CAYUWM010000010.1:0-1315 GCA_964448395.1 uncultured Dehalococcoidales bacterium | reverse complement strand
ATGCAGCTAGCCTTCTACTTCGACCAGACCAGGTGCACCGGGTGCTATACCTGCGTGGTGGCCTGCAAGGACTGGCACGATATACCGGCGGGGCCGGCAAGCTGGATGCGGGTGCAGACCGTCGAGAGCGGCCGGTACCCCGACCTGTTCAGCGCCTTCCTGTGCCTCCCCTGCTACCACTGCGCCGATCCGGCGTGCGTGCCCGCCTGCCCGCAGGGGGCGATAAGCAAGCGGGGGGAGGACGGCATCGTGGTGGTGGATGGCGAGGCCTGCCTGGGCAGGGACAAGTGCCGGATGTGCCTCGACGCCTGCCCCTACGGGGCGCCGCAGTTCGGCGAGGAGGAGAACGCCGGGATGCAGAAGTGCGACCTGTGCCTCGACCGCTGGGCCGAGGGCAAGAAGCCGATATGCGTCGATGCCTGCCCGATGCGGGCGCTGGATGCCGGGCCCATCGAGGAGATGGAGGCGAAATACGGCAGCACCCGCGAGGCCGAGGGGCTGGAGTACGATGAAGGGCTGCGCCCGTCGGTGGTGTGCAAGCCCAAGCCGCGGGTCTCGCTGGCCAGCTATTGAGGGATCGAAGATGAGCCAGAACGAGGAAGTAATAACCACCTTCTGCGCCCCCCACTGCGGAGGCGGCTGCCTGCTCAATGTCCATGTGAAGGACGGCGTCATCACCCGGATCGAGACCGACGACGACAAGGACGATGTCCAGCTCAGGGCGTGCCTGCGGGGGAGATCATGGCGGCAGCGCATATACCACCCCGACCGGCTGAAATACCCCATGAAACGGGTCGGCCCCCGCGGCAGCGGCCGGTTCGAACGGATAACCTGGGACGAGGCGCTGGACACCATCGCCGCCGAGCTCAGGCGGGTGGTGGACACCTACGGGCCCGCCGCCATCGTGCACTGGGTCTCCGGCGGGGATCAGGCGGCGCTGCACGACGGCTGGCGGCGGATGAGCCGCATATTCTGCATGCTGGGGGGGTACACCCGCCCCTGGGGGCTGCACTCCTACGAGGGCGGCATCTTCGCCGAGCTCACCTGCTTCGGCATGGGGTTCACCGCCCACACCCGCGATGACCTGCTCAACTCGAAGCTGATCATCATGTGGGGCTGGAACCCGGCGGTCACCATTCAGGACACCAACACCGCGTGGTACCTGGCGCAGGCTAAAGAGCAAGGCATAAAGATAATCTCCATCGACCCGCGGTTCACCGCCTCCACCTCGGCGTTCGCCCACCACTGGATACCGATACGCCCCGGCGGCGACGCCGCGGCGCTGATCGCGATGGCCAACGTGATGGTGACCGAG
>CAYUWM010000009.1:0-37810 GCA_964448395.1 uncultured Dehalococcoidales bacterium | reverse complement strand
AAAAGCCCGGCGCGGGATAAAATAAGTTCGTGCTGGCGAAGGTAACACTTAACAATACATGTATGTCATCATCCGGCTTGACCGGATGACCCAGGTGTCCTTCTGGATTGCCCGATCAAGTCGGGGCAATGACGGGAAAAGCCCGGCGCGGGATAAAATAAGTTCGTGCTGGCGAAGGTAACACTTAACAATACATGTATGTCATCATCCGGCTTGACCGGATGACCCAGGTGTCCTTCTGGATTGCCCGATCAAGTCGGGCAATGACGGGAAAAGCCCGGCGCGGGATAGCCTAGCCGTCGCTGTGACGTTTCACCGCCGCCAGCGAGGTCACGGCGGCGATAGCGGCTATTATCGCCCCCGCTATATAGGCCCAGCGCAGGCCATCCATGAACTCCCCTGCATCAGCGCCCGTAATCTGCCCCAGGTTGCCCGAGGCCGCCACCGGCGCCAGGTTATACAGCACCGCGCCGACCACAGCGATGCCCAGTACCATGCCGACAGTGCGCATGGTGGATATCATCCCCGAAGCGACACCTAAGCGCATAACGGGAACGCTGCCCATTATGGCGCTGTTATTCGGGCTCTGGAACATGCCGCTGCCGACGCCACAGATGATCAAACGCCAGATCACATCCGGCACACTCGAATTGGCCTCCAGGCCGCTCATCAGTAAGAGCCCCGTGGCACAGAGGACCATACCGCAGACAGCGAAGGGGCGGCTACCGATGCGGTCCGACAGCGCGCCGCTAAGAGGCGCAACGAACAGTGTGGCTATAGGAGATGCAGCCATTACCAAACCCACCTTCAGGATGCTGAACCCCAACACGTAGGCTAGATAGAAAGGCGTCACGAAGATTAAAGCGTAAAGCGCCATGAAGTTAATCAGGGCGCTCAGGCTGGCGAAGCTGAACACGCGGCTCTTGAACAGCCCCAGATCGAGCATTGGCTGCTCCTCCCTGCGCTCGATTAAGAGGAACGCAGCCCCGGAGAGTACGGCGACAACCAGCAGGCTGATTATCGCCGCAGAGGTCCACCCCCAGTCCTGTCCCCGGTTGGCGAACAGGAGCAGGCTGGTCAGAAAGACGAATGCGGTTAATGACCCGCGCCAATCGAGGCGCTGGTCGGGCTTGGTGACACTCGGCGGGACAACGCGATAGCACCAGAATATGGATAGCAATCCGATGGGGACGTTAACGAAGAAGACGTATTGCCAGCTGAGGTATTCGGCGATCAGGCCGCCGAGCGTCGGCCCCAGCCCCAGCGCGGCAGCGATGCTGACAGCGTAGATCCCCAGGGCCTTGCCGCGTTCACGCGGCGGGAAAGCGGCGGTGATGATAGCGATGCCCACCGCCATCGTCATCCCTGCTGCCAGCCCCTGCAGCGCCCTGAAACCGATCAGCATCCAGATGTTCTGCGAGAGGCCGCACAACATAGAAGCGACGGTGAAGCACGAAAGCCCGATGAGGAAAACCTTCCTGTAACCGATGATGTCGCCCAGACGACCATACAGCAATATCAGACAGCTGACGGTCAGCAGGTAGACCGTGGGCACCCACTGCGCTATCGAGATATCGGTTCCGAAGGAGCGGGTGATCTCGGGCAGCACGGTATTCACTATGCTGCCGTCCAGCGGGCCCATGAAGCTGCCCGCCATCACCGCAGCCAGAACCAGCCACTTAGGATCAAGACCCTTCTTTATCACCTGCGCACTGTCACTGGCCATGCATCACTCCGATTGTCCCGGGGTTAACTGTACCCGGCTAATTATCAACAGAGCCCTCCTCTAATTGGAGGGCCCTGCCTTTATCGGTCAAACATCTGGAGTGGTTATCTCTTTGTCGACTTCTTTGTCGCAGTCTTCTTGGCAGCGACCTTCTTAGTCGTGGGCTTCTTAGCTCCCTTCTTGATATCCTCAGGGCGCCAGTTCTGGTCCTTGTAGGTCTTGTCTCTGTCCGAGTACATGCCCTTGCGGCCCTTTGTCTTGAGCTCCTTCATCAGGTTGAACTCGTTCTCCCCGAACTTGAGGTTGCTCATCAGAGTGTGAGCAATGCTGGCCATGTCGTAGCCGGCGGAGAAGCCCATCATGTCCATCGACATGAGGAAGTGCTTCTTGCCCATGACGATGCCATCCAGCGGGCGGGTGGCGATGAGGTTGGCGATCTTGGTAACCTCCGCATCAAGTTTCGCCTGAGGCACCACCCTATTAACCAGACCCATGTCGCAGGCCTGCTCAGCGGTGAGCGGGTTGCCCAGAAGCATCATCTCCTTCACCTTGCGCCAACCGATCATGTAGACATACAGCGGTATCGGCCCCTCGATGCCGAGGTAGGTGTAGCCGGGATGGGTGTAAATGGCGTTGTCGCTGGAGATGGCCAGATCGCAGGCGCACATGATTTCGAAATGGCCGCCGTAACAGTAGCCGTGCACCTGAGCGATGGTCACCTTATCGCAGGTGAGTATCGCCTGCAGTATGCCGCGGCGCCCCCACCATTCATCGACCCCCCAGTAGCGCCGGCGCTGCGGCGGGCGTGTGGTCTCATCCAAGCCACGACGGTGGCGCACCTGATCGATATCGTAGCCCGCGCCGAAGGCCCTGCCGGAGCCTTTCATCACAACTACGGCCACGTTGTCATCCCTGCTGGCGTCATACAACCGGTCGATAACCTCTTCCAGGTCCGCCATCGGCATCAGGGCATGCAGCTTCTCCGGGCGGTTGAAGGTCAGGGTGGCTACCCTGGTCTTCTTGTTCACCTCATACTTACAATAACTCAAAACTCCGTCTCCTTTCCCTATTTAAGCGCTTTCGCGGTTATGCCCAGAACCTCTTCCTTGCCACCGCCCGTAAATCATCGCGGAAGTCGGGGTGCGCCACATTGATCAGTGCTTCCGCCTTCTCCCGCAGGCTGCGGCCGCGCAGCTCGGCAACGCCATATTCGGTAACGATGCGGTCGGTACAGTTCTTGTGTATGGTTACGGTAGTGCCCTCCGGTAATGTCGGCATTATCCGCGATACCCTGCCCTCCGCCGTGTCGGCAACCGAGGGTATCACGGTGATGGCACGGCCGCCCTTGGACAGCAGCGCCCCTATCTGGAAGGGAACCTGCCCGCCGGCGCCGCTGAACAGCTTGGGGCCCAGGCTCTCCGCCGTGGTCTGCCCCACCAGGTCGATGGCCAGCGCCTGGTTTATAGTCACCATGTTGTCCATGGCGGCTATGGTCCTGATATCCTCCAGATAATCGACATCCACCAGCTCGAACAGGGGGTTCATGTGGACCCACTGCACCTCCTCCCTGGTATCGCCGCCGACGGAGGTGACCACTACCTTGTTGGGACGAACCGTCTTGTACTTGCCGGTGATGACGCCCTCGCGCACCAGCCGGATTATCCCGGGAACGGTGGCCTCTGACTGGTACCCGACATCGTTCCTGCCGTCCAGTATCCCCAGCTGCACCAGCGGCTCCGTGGAGCGGCCGACCCCTATCTGAAGACAGTCGCCGTCCCTGATGAGCGAGCCAACGTGCCTGGCGATATCCTTCTGCACCTGGTCCGGCTCCTTCTTCGCCTTCTTGCCAAGCAGGCTACCCGAGCCCATGGTGCTGCCCGAGGACTGGTGCTCCACGAAATAGTCGATATCGGACACATTGACATAGTTATCGCCGTAGGTGCGGATGAGCCTCGGGTTCACCTCGGCGATCACCAGCTTGCCCCGCTCCCTGCAATCCTGCACCTGCCTCTTCTTGTTCCACAGCGAGGCGCCGAAGCTGCAGAACCCCCCGTCGTCGGGGGCCGAAACCTCGGTGAGCAGCACATCGATGCCCTCCTTGAAGTACTGCATATCGAAGGGGAACAGGGCACCGAAGGCGATATCGCACCTCCCCTCGGCCACCATCTGCTCGTTGATCCCCAGGGGGAAGGAGCAGGTTATATGAAAGGACTCATCCCAGCCGGGGTCGTACCAGCCGAAATCGTAGCCCGGGGTGGGAACGTATACCTTTACGTCCTTCAAGTCGCCCAGTCGGGCGGCTATCGCCAGTCCAACAGTATGTGCTTCTCTGCCAACGGTGAAGGCGATGCGATCGCCGGATTTGATCATCTTGGCCGCATCCTCGGCAGGGATTATTTTACCCTTGTATTCCTCCTGCCAGTCAGTCATGTATATAATTACCTCCTTTTACGCGCGCCACGTTCAATTATCCCGTCGGCCGCCGTGTTTGTCAAGCGTATCGACCCGTTAGCCGAACGTGTTTCACACCTGCGACCAGGCGGGAAGAGGTTTGCAAAACGCAGCTTCCATGTGGTATATTTAATCGGCACATTCGCCGAGGAGGATACGAGTTGAGTGACCACCTGAAAGGAAAGAACGCTGTAGTAACCGGTGCCGCCGGTGGCATCGGCCGGGAGGTATGCCTGGCCCTGGCCCGGGAGGGCGCCAATATTGTGGCCAATGATATCGGTGCCTCCAGGGACGGCAGCGGCGCCGAGATGGGCCCGGTGGACAAGGTAGTTGCCGATGTCAAGGAACTGGGCTGCGATGCGATCGCCAATTACGACTCGGTAGTGGACTTCAACGCCGCCGAGCAGCTGATAAAGGCCTGCGTGGACAAGTTCGGCAAAATCGATATCCTGGTCAACTGCCACGGCAACCTGCGGGACAGGATGATCTGGAACATGAGCGAGGAAGAGTGGGACTCGGTAATAGCGGTCCATCTCAAAGGGACGTTCAATACCTGCCGCCACGCCTGTGTGCTGATGCGGGAGCAGAAATCGGGTCACATCATCAACGTAACGTCCGATGCCTGGCGCGGCACCATGGGGCACGTCAACTACGGCGCGGTCAAGGGCGGCGTGGTGAGCCTCACCCGCTCCATCGCCCGCGAGATGGGGCGCTACGGGGTAACCGCCAACTGCTTCGCCCCCATAGCTGCCACCCGGATGACGATGAACGATGAGGTGATAAAGGGCACATGGAAGCGCGTCGAAGCCGGCGTCATGTCCAAAGAACAGGCCGAGCAGATGCTGGCGATGCCTGGCCCGGAGCATATACCCCCTATCATCGTTTATCTGGCCACCGATCATTCGGCAAACATCAACGGCCAGGTGTTCCACGCCGAGGCATGGAGGGTGGGGTTATACAGCGAGCCGGTAGAGGTGAGGGCTATCTACAAGACCGAGGGTGTTTTTACCACCGATGAACTGATCGAGATGGTGCCCAAGACCCTGTTAACCGGCTACATCAATCCTGCCCCGCCGCAGCCGGATAGGGATAAACAGTTGAAATGTCCCGATTGCGGGAGCACCAACGTTACAGGAGCATATGGTACAAGGCACGAATGCAAGAAATGCGGAAAAGTATTCAATTAGGGTACGATGAGAATGAGAAAATGGAAATAATCCTTAGCCAACAGGCGAAGGGAATATCCGAGAAACGTAAATAGAATACAGCTATGGCCGGAATAGTATCATACGGAGCATACATTCCCATCTACCGCTTGAAGCGGGATGAGATGGGCCGGGCGTGGAGCCGCGGCTCCGGCGGGGGCGAGAGGGCGGTAGCCAACTTCGACGAGGACAGCGCCACTATGGCGGTAGAGGCGGTCATCGACTGCCTGGGAGACAGCGACCGCGACACGGTGGACGGCCTGTACTTCGCCTCGACGACACCCCCCTACCGGGAGAAGCAGACGGCGAGCCTGGTTGCCCTCGCCGCCGACCTGCGCCGCCAGCTATTCACCGCCGACTTCACCGATTCGCTGAGGTCGGGGACCATGGCTGTGCGGTCGGCGCTCGATGCGGTCAACAGCGGCTCGGCCAAGCGGGTGATGGTTGCCGCCGCCGACTGCAGGAAGGGGCAACCCCAGTCCAGCTACGAGCAGGATTTCGGCGACGGTGCCGCCGCCCTGCTTATCGGGAACGAGGATATCATCTGCGAGATCGAGGGTATCTATTCTCATACGGACGACATCCTCGATACGTGGCGCACCGAGACCGACAGATTCACCAGGACCTGGGAGGATCGGTTCATCCTCGCCGAGGGCTACACCCGTAATATCAAAGAGGCCATCTCCGGGATCATGGACCAGCAGGGCTTGAAGCCGGCGGATATATCCAAGGCGGTGTTCTACGCCCCGGATTCGCGCCGGCACTCCGAGATAGCCAAAGCCAGCGGCTTCGACCCCAAGGCCCAGGTGCAGGCCCCCATGTTCAAAGCGCTGGGCAATGCCGGCGCCGCCTTCGCCATGATGATGCTGGTAGCCGCGCTGGAGCAGGCCAAGCCGGGCGACAGGATACTGTTTGCCAACTACGGCGATGGCGCCGACGCATTCATCCTGCGGGTGACCGAGAAGATAACCAAGATGAAAGGGCGACGCGGGATCAGGGTTCACCTTGAATCCAAGATGGAGCTCACCAACTACGAGAAATACGTCCGCTTCCGCCGGCTGATTCCCCTCGAGGCGCAGGCGCGCGAGGGGGCCAACGCCTTCCCCCCGGTGGCGTGGCGGGAACGGGAACAGCTCACCAGCCTTCACGGCTCCAGGTGTAACAACTGCGGCCGCACATTCCACCCCATGCAGCGGGTGTGCATCTACTGCGGCACCAAGGACGATTTCGAGGGGGTGCGCCTGTCCGACAGGAAGGGCATACTGTATACATATTGCATCGATAACCTGGCCCTCTCCGACGACCCCCCCACCGTGGTGAGCAAGGTGCACCTGGAGGATGACAAAGGGCCGGTAGGGATATACTGCCAGATGACCGACCGCGATACGGACCGGGTCAAGCCGGACATGCCGGTGGAGATGACCTTCAGGAAGATGCACGATGCCGGCGGGATGCATACCTACTACTGGAAATGTAGGCCTCCACGGGAAGCTTTAAAAAACGAGGACAACGTGAATGGGTAGCATTAAGGACAAAGTAGCCATCGTCGGCATGGGGTGCTGCCAGTTCGGCGAGAACTGGGACCAGGGCGCTGACGATATGATCATAGACGCGGTGTACGAGGCGTACGATGACGCCGGGGTGGAACGCAAGGACATACAGGCAGCCTGGGTGGGTACCGCCTTCTCCGGCGTTGGCGGGATCAGCCTCACCGGGCCGCTCAAGCTGGACCGCATACCGGTCACCCGTCTGGAGAATTTCTGCGCCACCGGGATGGAGACCATCCGTAATGCTTCCTACGCCATCGCCGCCGGCGTCTATGACCTGGTGCTCTGCGTGGGATTCGAGAAGCTGAAGGACAGCGGGCTCGCCGGACTGCCCGCCGGGTATACCCACCCCGTGCTGGGGGTCAACGTAACCGCCCCGGGAAGATGGGCCATGGGGGCCACCCGGTATTTCCAGACCTATAACATACCCCCGCAAGAGGGCCGGGAGACGCTGGCCCGAATCTCCATAAAGAGCCATTACAACGGCGCGCGACACCCCAAAGCGCACCTGCGCCGTGAGGTGACCATGGAGCAGGTTCTCAACGCTCCGATCATCGCCTGGCCGCTGGGGCTGTTCGACTGCTGCGGCACCACCGACGGCGCCGCAGCCGCGATCCTCACCCGGGCGGACATGGCCAGGAGCTTCCGCGATGACTACGTTCTCATCAAGGGCATCGGGCTGGCCATCGGCCCCGGCCTGGGCAAGGAGGACGCCGACTACGACTACATCCACTTGCCGGAGACCCAGGCGGCGGCACAGCAGGCATACGCCGAGGCCGGCATCAAGGACCCGCGCAAGGAGCTAGACATACTGGAGTTGCACGACTGCTTCAGCATCAGCGAGCTGATGACTCTGGAAGCGATCGGGGTGTGCCAGCAGGGTAACGCCAAAGAGGACATCGACGCCGGCATGTTCACCCTGCAGGGAGAGCTACCGGCCAACGCCGACGGCGGCCTCAAGGCTTTCGGGCACCCCATCGGCGCCAGCGGCCTGCGGGAATGTTACGAGGTCTACAAGCAGATCCAGGGGAAGGCCGAACTGCCGGAGCGCCAGCTGAAGGATGTCAAGCTGGGGCTGTCCCACAACCAGGGGGGGCACCCCGGGAGCCTGCTGCCCATCATCACCATACTGGGTAAGGCGGGGTAGGCGCCCATGCCGGAGTCAGCACTCGGCGGGACAAAGGTCGTCGAGCTATGCCAGCTGGTGGCCGGCCCTTACTGCACCAAGCTGCTGTCAGATCTGGGTGCCGAGGTAATAAAAATCGAGCCGCCGGGCGGCGACCAGGCGAGGAACCTGCCCCCGTTCTTTCATGATAAGCCCGACCCCGAAGGCAGCGGCCTGTTCCTGTATCTCAACACCAATAAACTGGGAATCACCCTGGACCTGCATACGGCCACCGGCAAAGACATCTTCCTCCGACTTGTCAAGGACGCCGACATACTGGTCGAGGATAACCCCCCCGGTGCTATGGAGGAGCTGGGGCTGGATTATGAAAGACTCAAGGAGCTTAACCCCCGCCTGGTTATGGCCTCGATAACACCCTTCGGGCAGACCGGCCCCTATCGCGATTACAAGGCGTATCATCTCAACGTATTCCACGGCAGCGGGGAGGGTTATCTGACCCCCGGCGGCATCGAGAACATGGGCCGCCCGCCGCTGAAGGTGGGGAACCTGGTTGGAGAGTATGACAGCGGACTCAATGCCGCGATAGCCATACTCGGCGCCCTGTACAGCCGCAGGAGAACGGGTAGCGGGCAGTACATTGACATATCCAAACAGGAGTCGGTGATGTCCCTCAACCGCCTGGACATGCCGCGGTGGGCCAACGAGGGCGATGTCATCACCAGGGCCAAGCTGGGGGTGCCCTACGGTGGAGCCCTGCCGTGCAGGGACGGCTACACTGTGTTCGTGACCTGGGAGGGGGAGCAATGGGACAAGCTGGTGGACTTCATGGGCCACCCGGAATGGACCGGCGACGAAAAATTCAAGGACTACGCCAGCCGATACCAGAACGGCGAGATGATAAACGCCCTGCTCACCGAGTGGCTGGTAGACCACGGCAAGGAGGAGCTGTACCACCGGGGACAGGCGGCCGAAGTGCCCTTCGCCATGGTCTACACCCCGCAGGACCTGGCCGAATCGGAACAACTGGAGGAGCGCGAGTTTTTCACCGAGGTGGAGCACCCTAGAACGGGGAAGATCAGATATCCCGGAGTGCCTTATAACTTCTCCGAGACCCCGGTCCGGGTGCAGCGACCGGCCCCGCTGCTCGGCGAGCACAACCAGGAGATACTGACCGACCGGCTGGGTTACGATAAGGAAGAGCTACCCAGGCTGGATATGGCCGGCGTGATATAGGTATAAATGGGCTGTCTTGACGGGATACGGATAATCGACTTCACCCGCTACGCAGCGGGGCCTCAGATAACCCTGCTGCTGGCATTCATGGGTGCCGAGGTCATCAAGCTGGAGAGCAGGATAGACATAGACCACTTCCGGCGGCAGGAGTCGGCGGTGGTCTGGGGCTCCCAGCGGGCGGCCGTCGACTGTTTCAACAGCCTTAACGCCAACAAGGTGAGCGTGACCCTCAACCTCAAGACGGATACAGGGGTAGAGCTGGCCAAGAGGCTGGTAGCTGTCAGCGACGTTGCGGTGGATAATTTCAAGGCGGGCACCATGGACCGGCTCGGCCTGGGCTACACGGTATTGCGGGCTATTAAGCCGGATATCATAATGCTGTCGGCATCCAGCCACGGCGCCGTCGGACCGGAGCGCGGCTATATCGCCTATGCAGTGACCATGGGGGCGCTCAGCGGCCTCTCCGAGATGACCGGCTACCAAGGAGGCCCCCCCGCGGTGATGCGCAGCAGCGCCGACCTCAGGCCGGGCACCGCCGCCGCCTTCGCCATACTGGCCGCGCTGAACCATCGCGAGGAGACCGGCGAGGGCCAGTTCATCGATTTCTCTGCAAGAGAGGCCCTCAGCTGTCCCCTCGGCGAGGTCATCATGGACTACACCATGAATGGCAGGGCGCGCACCCGGCAGGGCAACCGCGACGATTGCATGGCGCCGCACAACTGCTACCGCTGCAAGGGCGATGAGAAGTGGATCAGCATCGCGGTATCCAGCGACGATGAATGGGAAGCCTTGCGCCGCGCCATGGGCGAACCGCTGTGGGCTGCAGACGAGCGCTTCGCCGACCAGGACGGCCGGTGGCAGCACCAGGAGGAGCTGGACGTAATGATCGAATCGTGGACGTCAGAATATAGTCACTATGAACTGATGGACATGCTGCAGAGAGCAGGCGTGGCCGCGGTCCCGTCGTTCAACAATGAGGAGCTTTTCAATGATCCCCACTGCCGCGAGAGGGGGTGCTTCGCATCGGTCGATCATCCCGAGGAGGGGGAGCTCTACATCGTGTCCCCGCCATGGAAGTTCTCGGAGACGCCGGCGGCGGCCACGGCGGCGGCACCGCTGCTGGGCCAGCATAATAATTACGTATTCGGTGAGCTCTTAGGGATATCCGATGAGCAGATACACCAACTGGAGACCGACAATGTACTGTATTAGCTGTTGTCAGGCGTTCGTGATTTACGTTACAATATCTGAGGCAACTAGAAGAAGGGAAGGTATATGAAATACAAAAACATACTGCTTAAATTGGATGGAAAGGTTGCCACCATCACCCTGAACCGTCCCGACAAGCTGAACGCCATAAACGACGAGATGCTGCGTGAACTGATGAAGGCGCTGGACAAGGTCAAGCGTGACTTCGATTCGGAGGTGGTAGTCATCAAGGGAGCGGGAAGGGCATTCTGCGCCGGGCAGGACCTCAGCGGTATTGACACCAACCAGGTGATGCCGCCGAACCCGCATAAGAAGAACTACCTCTACGATATGTTCGCCACCTCGATGCAGAACCAGAGCGTGTGGCAGTACATCTTCGAGTTTCCCAAGATCACCGTCGCCCAGGTGCACGGCTACTGCCTGGGCATAGGCCTCGACCTGGCGATGGCCTGCCGCGCCGCCATCTCTACCGATGATGCGGTGTTCGGAGACCCCTCGGTGCGGATGGGCTTCGCCTCGCCCAACCCGCTGTGGACCTTTCGCGTCGGGCTCAAGAAGAGCAAGGAGCTGCTGCTCACCGGCAAATACATCGACGGTAAGGAGGCGGAGCGGATAGGGCTGGTGATGAAGTCGGTGCCCGCCGACAAGCTGGAGGAGGCGATGGCCGCCGAGGTGGAGGTATTCGCCCATGCTGCCGGCATCGGCGGGTGGGACCAGCAGGCCGATTTCTGGTGCTACAATACGGCAGTTCTCGATCTGGCGGGGCTGGCTGCGGGAAGACGGATGGCCAGCAACGCGCACGTCCTCAGCGCCATACAGCGCCCGGGGCGCAGCCTGGTCGACCGCGGCGGTCTCGATTTCTGCGAGACCAGGGACGAGAAAGGGCTGAAGGCCGCGATAGAGGAGCGCGATGCCCCCTTCCGCGAGTATTTCCCCCAGCCCAGACCGAAGAAGGGATAAGGTGCAGTGAGTACGATTATATACGAGAAGATAGACAACATCGGCTACGTTACCCTCAACCGGCCCGAGGAGCTCAACGCCATGAACGACCAGATGCTGGCGGAGATCGATGACCTCCTGCCCCAGCTGGAGATGGACCTAGAGTCCAAGGTCATAGTATTCAGGGGCGCCGGCAAGGACTTCTGTGCCGGCCAGGATCTCACCGGGGTGAACACCCAGGAGGTGCTCTCCGAGCCGGGGGAGCACCTGACGGTCAAGAAGCGGATGGAGGCGGAACGGCGACGCAACCGCCGCTGGGAGATCATATTCAACCTGGCCAAGCCCACCATCGCCCAGGTTCACGGTCACTGCCTCGGCACCGGCTGCTACCTGGCGATGGTGTGCGACATGACCATTGCCGCCGAGGATGCCCTGTTCGGCGACCCATTGCTGCGGATGGGGCTGCTGCCCCACATGCCGTTGTGGCTGTACCTCGTCGGTATGAAGCGCACCAAGGAGATGCTGTACACCGGCTGCTACATCAATGGCATCGAGGCGGAGCAGACAGGCTTGATCAACAAGGCGGTGCCTCGCGACGAGCTGGAGGAAGAGGTCGACAGGCTGGCCAGGGGCATCGCGCTGCTTCCCTGCGATGCTACCGCTCCGGCCAAGGACGCCATCAACTCGGTGATGGAGGCGCGGGGGCTGGGCGCCTGCTGGCGCTTCACTAACAACATGCAGCTGGTGATGCAGCAGCGCAGGATGCTGCCGGAGGAGTTCGACTTCTTCACAGTGAGAGATAAACAGGGACTGAAGGCGGCGGTTGAGCAGCGGGACCGGCCGTTCAAGAAGTTCTGCGAGGAGAGATAATATGCCTACCGGATTTGGATGGGATTTCAAAACCCAGTACATGAAAAGCTACTGGGAGGCCAACGACTACCGCGACTGGGATTTCCAGTTGGTAATCTACGAGAAGGTGAACGATCGCATCGTCAGGATAACGCTCAACCGACCGGACAAGCGCAACGCCTTCAACGACCGCCTGTACGAAGATCTATCGGCGGCGATGCACCGCGCTAACGACGACCCCGACGTAAGGGTGGTCATCATATGCGGTGCGGGCAGAGGCTTCGGCGCCGGCCACGACCTCAGCTCGCCCGAGGGGGAGGAGACGCCGCCGGTCCACCCCAGCATCAACCCCACGCTGCAGGACTACTACGGCTTCGAGAGGCGTCGCTGCGCCAAGTACGAGGACATCATGGACTATCCCAAGATAACCATCGCCCAGGTGCACGGCAAGTGCATCGGCGCCAGCCAGATATTCACCGCCATGTGCGACATCACGATCTGCGCCGAGGATGCCCAGTTCGGCATCCGCGGCTTCGGCAGCCAGCTCCACGGCCTCACCGAGTGGCCGGTCTGGCCGCTGTGGTCCAACAAGGCCTATGCCGGACGTGCCCTCACCGAGATGTCGGGGGCGGAGGCGGCGGAGTTGGGATTCGCCAACAAAGCGGTGCCCGCCGACAAGCTGGAGGAGGAGACGCTGAGGTGGGCCGAGACGCTGAGCCAGCTCCCCAGCGAGGCGGTGGCGGTAACCAAGGAGTGGATGAACGGGATGCTGGATATCATGGGCATGGGCGGCACCCAGCGCGCCCACTTCCACGCCCACCTGGCATTACAGTACGTCCACTTCCGCCCCGACGAGGTCAATCTGTACAAGGCCAAGAAGGACAAGGGGTTCAAAGGCTTCCTCGAGGACCGGGCGAAGACCGCCACCCCCGACGCCGGGAAGTGAGGGCTGGAATGGTAGACTGGCGGGAAGAGTACCAAGGCAAGCTGATATCTGCCGAAGAGGCGGCGCAGAAGGTCAAGTCCGGCGACCGGGTGTCGTTCACCGCCGGCCGCGAGGCGCATGCCATCGGCCTGGCGATAGCTGCCCGGCTGGGCGACCTCAAAGATATTAAGGTGCTGGCGCCATCCCCGGGCTACGACTTCGGCTGGTACGACAGGGGGTGGGAGGAGTCCTTCGAGATCACGATATCGTGGCCCACCGCCACCGCACAGGAGATGCTCGACGAGCGCCGCTGCGACGTCAATCTGCCGCTGATCATACCATTCGGTTCCGAGCACGAGCCGCCGAACGTGCTGCTGACCGAGGTGTCGACGCCCGACGAGCGCGGCTTCTGCAGCTTCGGCGCATCGCTGTGGACCAAGCGCCTGGAGATCGAGGACGTGAGGAGCCGCGGCGGCATCGTGATAGCCGAGGTGAACGATCGCCTCATCCGCACCTACGGCGATAACTACGTTCATGTCTCCGAGATAGACTACTTCGTGGAGCACCTGTCACGGCAGGGCCAGCCCGGCACCGGCAGCCTCGGCGGACGGGTGATAAAGGAGCCGGCGCCCTACCTCAAGGATATATGCGCCTACGTGGCCTCCCTGATTAACGACGGCGACTGCCTGCAAATAGGCGTCGGACGCACCACCGAGCCACTGATCAGGATGGGGCTGCTCGACGGCAGGAGCGATATCGGCTTCCACTCCGAGGCCACCCCCCCCGGCGTCATCTCGCTGGTGCGCCAGGGCGTGGTAAACGGCAAGTGCAAGACGCTGCTCCCCGAGCGGGTGGTGGTAACCTCCATCGGCGGCGGCTCCAGGGAGGAGATGGAGTGGGTGAACAACAACCCCCTGTTCTACCTGGTCGATCTGCTGTGGCTGGAGGACATACGGGTCATCGCCCAGAACGACAATATGGTGGCCATCAACAACGCGCTGGCCATCGACCTTACAGGGCAGATCACCGCCGAGAGCCTGGGGTCGCGGCTGATGTCGGTGGCCGGAGGGCAGATACCGTTCGCCTTCGGCGCCCTGCTGTCAAAGGGCGGTCGCTCGATAACGGTGCTGCCGTCGACCGCCAGGGACGGCGAGGTATCGCGCATCATGCCGCACCTGCCTGAAGGCTCCGCCATCACCCTGCAGCGCAACATCGCCGACAAGGTGGTGACCGAGTATGGCGTCGCCAATCTGCGGAACAAGACCATCAGGCAGAGGTGCGAGGCGCTAATCGCCGTGGCCCATCCCGACTTCCGCGCCGAGTTGAAGAAACAGGCGCAGAAGCTCTACTGGCCGTAACGCCCGCCGTCAACGCAACCTCCTTCGATAGCCCCGTATCAGCCTATCCTGTTGCAGGCTGCACGCTTTGAAGCTATAATATGCAAACGTACTTGCTGCAGTCATGCACGGTTCTCTGGCGACACGTAAAAATGCGGGAGGCAATATCCGTTGATTGAATTCAAGATAGGTATCAATATCAACCAACCTGTTGACATCGTTAATCAAGCCCTTATGGAACCGGCAAACGCGCCGTGGTGGACGTCTGACCTGGAAAGGTTCGAGGTGGTGCAGGGAGAACCCGGCCTAACGGGCTCTATAGCACACCTGCACTACCGCCAGGGAGGTCGCTCATACATCATGGAGGATGTGCTGGAATACGCCGAACCGGGAAGGCGGTACGTGTCACGGGTTTCGGGCGGCGGCATGGTTGCCCGTGTCGAGACAACTATCGAGCCGTCAGCCAGCAGGACCGAGTTGACCGTATTCTGGTCGGGAAGCGGCAAATCCATTCTGGCAAAGCTGTTCTTCCCTTTCCTTCGCGGTATGATGACCCGCCGAGCCAGGTCCGATCTGGAGACATTCAAGAATCTGGTGGAGACTCACGGGGCTCATTTCCCGGAAAGAGCTTCAGCAACAGAGCTGTTTTGATCGCGGCTTATTGACGCTGAACCCGCTCCATGCTATCCTTATCTGTTGTGATTCCGGCAGCGTAGCTCAGTTGGTAGAGCAGGGGACTCATAAGCCCAAGGTCACAGGTTCAAATCCTGTCGCTGCCACCAGGGCGGTTAGCTCAGTGGTTAGAGCGCTTGCTTCACACGCAAGAGGTCACTGGTTCAAGTCCAGTACCGCCCACCATATTGGTGTGGTGACTCGCCGAAGTGGCGGAATGGTAGACGCGCTACGTTCAGGGCGTAGTGTCCAGTAGGGCGTGTGGGTTCGAATCCCTCCTTCGGCACTTAAAAAACGAGAACGCGCTTGTAGCTCAGTAGGATAGAGCGCAGCCCTGCGGAGGCTGAGGCCGTGGGTTCGAGCCCCGCCAAGCGCGCCACGGGCGATTAGCTCAGTTGGTTAGAGTGTCTGCTTTACACGCAGAAGGTCACTGGTTCGAGTCCAGTATCGCCCACCATAATGGACGGTTGACAGAACCATTGCCTACTTTGAGGTAGAATCCAAAAACAGGCTAGGGTGTTTTTTAGCTCGATTCCGTTCAGCTGTTGCGGGTGATTTCTTCGCAATCTCTTCTAACGGCGCTATTGAGTAGCCCGTGCGGCGGTTGCCCTGTCCTCACCGTTGACGCTTGACAGCGTCTGGGGGTGCGTGATATATTTCCACTGGATTCACTCTCGTTCCGTCGTCGGATCAGCATAGGCAATGGCTCTTAAATAGATGATTATAGTGGCCGGGCTGGGCGCCGGCCCTTTCTTCGCATTAAAGTGGTACAAAGATGACATTAGCCCTTGAAGGTATAAGGATAGTAGACCTCACTTGGCTCGGCCCCGGCATTTTATGCTCCACTACGCTCGGTGACCTCGGCGCTGATGTAATCGAGGTCTATGAGGCTCACCCCGAGCGCCGCGGCGCCCCTTACACAATGCTGTACGATAGTACCCGCCTGATGGCCCGTTGCATGATCCTTGAATTGGACCATCCCACCCTCGATCGGATTAAGCAGGTTGACTCGATGCATAAGCTATTGGGCTCCCCGGTCGAGGCGCGGAACTGGAGCACACGCTTCGGGCAGTACACCGATGAAATCCTGCGCGAGCTCGACTACGATGATACCCGGATCAAAGAACTGCGTGAAGCAGATGCGGTCGGCTAGAAGATATGCGGGCCGGCTTTGATTATAGGGGGCTTTTGCTAGCCTCCACAAACTGTATTGAAGGAGGTATTTGATGGTTGGTATAACTTCTTACGGAGCTTATGTACCGTATCATCGCGTAATCAGGGAGGACTCCTATAAAGCCTGGGGGGGGTTCCCTATTCCTGGCGAAAAGGCCATATGCAGTTATGATGAGGATGCTGTAACGATGGCCTGGGATGCGGCCAACGACTGTCTGTCTGGCGGTAATCCAAAGAAGCTCGGTGGCTTGTATTTGGCCACTACGTGTTCACCATATAAGGAGAAACAGTGTGCCTCGATCGTGGCCACTGCACTCGATATGGGGGATAATATCCGCACTGCCGATTTTACAAATTCGCTGCGCTGTGGTACCACTGCCTTGCTCGCAGCGTTGGATGCTGTCAAGGCGGGAACGGCCAATAATCTCATGGTCACTGCGTCCGATTGCCGCATGGGGGCACCGGCGGGCATGGGCGAGGCGATGTATGGCGATGGCTCTGCCGCCCTGCTCATCGGTGACAAGGATGTCATCGCTGAGATAGTGGACAGCTATTCCGTCTCGGACGAGTATGCTGGTGAGTGGCGAGCCCACGATGATTACTTCGTCCGCACCTGGGAGGACCGTCACGTCCTCGATGAGGGGTACTCTGAACAGCTCCCGAAGGCGATAGAGGGGTTGATGAAGAGGTGCAAGCTTGAGGCCAAGGACTTTGCCAAGCTGGTGCTTAGTTCTCCCATGGATGTCCGTCGCCACGGAAAGGTAGCGGTGGGCGCCGGATTTGGAATGGAGCAGATCCAGGAGCCATTCTTTATGACGATCGGCACCTGCGGCGCGGCGATGGGCATGATGATGCTGGTCGCTGCCCTAGAGGAGGCCAAGCCGGGCGATAAGATACTGCTGGCCCAGTACGGCAACGGCGCGGATGCTTTCCTTATCCAGGTAACGGATGAGATAAAGAAGAAGAAGGCAAAGGATCATCGCGGGATCAAAGTGAATGTCAACTCCAAGCGTATACTGCCCTACAATACCTTCCTTCGCTGGCGGGGGCTGGTCACCGTTGAGCGCGCCCGCCGCCCGGAGATACCATTCACCTCTTTAACCGCAACCAAGCGCAGCCGCAAGGAGGTCTTCGGGCTCTACGGGAAGAAGTGCAAGGTCTGCGGCAATGTACAGTACCAGATGCCCTTCGGCATCGGCGGGATGACACCCATCAGGGTGTGCTACTACTGCCAGACCAAGGACCAGTTCGATGATTATCGCTTCTCCGACAAGAAGGCCCATGTATTCACCTATTCCCTCGACCTGCTGGCGGATGTCATCGATCCACCGGGCTCCCCCGTCTTCATTGACTTCGAAGGGGGTGGCCGCGGGTGGTTTGAGCTTACCGACCGCGATCCAGATGAAATTAAGGTTGGCATGCCTGTGGAGATGGCATTCAGGCAGATGTACTTCGACCGCGGGATACACAACTATTACTGGAAAGCAAGGCCGATAAGGGGCTAAGAAAGGAGGACGAAATGGCACAGAGCATTAAGGACAAAGTAGCTATAGTAGGAATGGGCTGCACCAAGTTTGGTGAGCTGTGGAATAAGAGCGTTAGTGACCTTATAGTCGATGCCGCCTATGAGGCCTACGCGGACGCCGGAATCGAGCCTAAGGATATCGATGCAGCGTGGGTGGGAAACTGGCAGGAGGTTTCCGGACTGGCCGGGCTGGGACTGGCTGCACTCAGGCTGCAGTACAAGCCGATAACCAGGGTGGAGAATATGTGCGCAACCGGTACCGATGCCCTTCGTAATGCTGCTTACGCGGTTGCCTCCGGTGTGTGTGACGTTGCGCTGGCAATAGGCGCTGAGAAGCTGAAGGACATGGGCTTTGCCGGTTTGGTCTCGCAGGCTCCACCTGGGACTGCCGGCGTTAGCGGAGTGGGCGCCACTGCGCCGGCCATCTTTGCCATGCTGGCGACGAGGTATTTCGACCGCTATAACCTCACGCCGGACGAGGGCAAGAGGATGCTGGCGCACGTCTCGATGAAGAGCCACCATAACGGCAACTTGAACCCCAAGGCCCACTTCCATCGTGAGATTACTATCGAGCAGGCGGTCAACGCGCCGATAATCGCCTGGCCGCTGGGGCTGTTCGACTGCTGTGGCGTCTCCGACGGAGGCGCTGCCGCCATCGTTGTGCGCGCCGAGGATGCCAAGAAGTTCAGGGACGACCCGGTCTACATCAAGTCGGTCCAGATGTGCGTTGGCCCGGCCGAGGGCCCGGTGAAGCCGGAGTATGATTTCCTCCACGTGGAGGAGACCTACCGCGCCGGTCTGGCGGCCTATGCTGAGGCAGGGGTGAAGAACCCCCGCAAGGAGATCAGTATGGCCGAGGTCCATGACTGCTTCTCCATAACCGAGGCCACCATAATGGAGGACCTTCAGTTCAGCGAGCGCGGACACATGCGAGATGATATCGAGAGCGGCTTCTTCGACCTCGATGGGGGTTTGCCGGTGCAGCCCGATGGGGGGCTCAAGTGTTTCGGTCACCCCGTCGGGGCTACCGGGCTGCGGATGATCTACGAGATGTACCTGCAGCTTCAGGGGAAGGCCGGACCACGTCAACTGAAGAACATCAACTACGGGTTGACCCACAACATGGGGGCCATGCCCCCGGCGTGCACCGTTGCCATTTGTATCGTGGGGCGGTGATCACAAGTAATGTGGCATGTGGCGGAGCGGTAACCCTCCGACTGAATGGATTTACCGCTTCGCTAATAATAAGGCGGCCTTCCTGCTGACGTTTGAGGTTGTCTAGACCAGATCAATGAGGCTTATGAAGATTTATAAAATGGGAAGCTACATCGCTGATAGAGGGGAATAAGGTATAAAGGGCAGAAAGGCCTCTAGAATGCCGTTTTTAGGGCTGATACAAGGCTATCTTATTCTGGGTTAGGTTAAGGATTAATAGCAGCATTTTCTGACAGCTCTCAGCGTCACTTCCTTTATCCTTGTATCGGCAAGCACGCCCAGTAGCCAGCACCTACTAGGGCTACCCTACGATGCCTCTAGTATCAGAACACTAGCGATCAAGAGGCAGTCTTGACTTCCTGGGCTCACAGTGCTAGACTCTCGCCAGAAAGGAGGCAAGGGGTTGCCGGCCTTTCTCTGTTTGGCCTGATAAGACTGAGGTCTCTGGTTCGAGTCCAGAATGGCCCACCATTACTTCTACCGCTTCAGGGGCTGTAGCTCAGTTGGGAGAGCGCCTCCTTTGCACGGAGGAGGTCAGGGGTTCGAATCCCCTCAGCTCCACCAGAGGTTACAATAGGCAGAACTCCTGCCAGTTCAGAGTATTTATCGTCGGGCGGCATAGGCAACATATAGTGCACCGTTACTTGCCCCTTGTCTATCTCAATTCTCCTTAAGAAAGAACTTCTAAAAGCCTTTCTCTCAGTAATGTCAGTTTCCTCTAGCAGCATACGTAGATTATCAGCATATGCCTTAACCAACGCCTCGTCTACTGGCTGCACATGGAGTGCAGCCATCTCTGCCTCTGCGACGACTTTATTCCTATAAAGCTCATCTTGGCGAGCCTTTAGTTCTTTTATGCGGGGAGATAGGTCATACAGGTCGAGCTTGCCGGTATCTAGTGCGTCGTAGAGTTTAGCCAATCTGGCTTTTACATCACGCAACTCAGTATCAATAATATCGAGTTTGCTCTTCAATCCAGAAACTGCGGTCTGCAGTTCTTCATGACCTCAACTACCCAGTTCTAACGGTGTGCATTCCGTATTCACTCCAAGTTCATCTTTTTGACAAAATTTAGAAAATGTGGTATAATGCAAGCAGCAAAAGTAGAAATAGCGATTCTATCTATTTCGCTTCAATTTAAAAACAGAATATCGAGAACCGATAAGGGCAAACCCGCCGAAAGGCGGCGACGCAAAGCTACGGGTCTAAAGCTGTAGGGCCAGGACCGCCGGGCTGCCGAAGTTGATAATTCAACGTTGCGACGCCTTTGGGTGGAGATACCTGAAGGCGTCTTTGTTTTAATGTTAACTAAACCGAAGGGACAAAATGGAGGGATATCAATGAGTTTGCAGAATTAAGGAGGGTCATGCCCAAATTGCAGAAGGCCTTTGAAGAGGCCAAAGGAGTGTTTAAATGTTTGGCAGGAAAAATTCAGAAACTATGACGGAAAGAGAGACAACAGTGTTAGGTAAAGTGAGGCGGCGATTTATTGCTGGTGCTGGTGCAGCGATACTAGTGACCGCATTAGCCATGGTAGCTGTTGCTTCTATGGCTGTTACTGCAGACCCACCGTATGCTTGGGCTCCGATGGATGTTGGCAATATAAGTGCTACAAGCGAGCTTCATAGTGTGTGGGCCAGTTCGCCCACCAATGTCTTCGCTGTAGGTGATGAGGGCACCATCCTCCACTATAACGGCAATGACTGGCAAAACGAGGTCGTCTGTAGGGGAGACCTCACGGATGTTTGGGGGCTCTCCGAATCCGACATTTTCGCTGTGGCAGACACAACCCAAATCGTGTACTATAACGGCAGCTTCTGGAGTAATATAAGCAGCGGCGCTAGGGAGTCCCTGAGTGGTGTCTGGGGCAGCTCACCGGCCGATGTCTTTGCTGTGGGTGGTGAGGGCACCATTGTTTACTATAACGGTAGCGCCTGGAGCAACATGAGTAGTAGAACCATAGATGCGCTCAATGATGTCTGGGGCAGCTCACCAACCGATGTCTTCGCCGTGGGTGAATGGGGCACTATCGTGCACTATAATGGCAGCGGCTGGAGCAATGTGAGCGGTGTTAAATGGGGGGAAGGTGGTCTCTATGGTGTGTGGGGAAGCTCCGCTTACGATGTCTTCGCCGTAGGTTATCAGGGGACCATCCTGCACTATAACGGCAGTGCTTGGAGCGAGATGAGCAGTGGCACCATAGATAGTATTAATAGTGTCTGGGGCACTTCACCGGCCGATGTCTACGCTGTGGGCTTGAGTGGAACCATCTTGCATTATAACGGCAGTGCTTGGAGCGAGATGAGCAGCGGCACCATAGAAGATCTATACGGCGTCTTTGGATGTTCCTCCGGTGATGTATTTGCTGTGGGCAAGGACAGCACGATACTGTACCATGCTGGAGAGCCTGCTGCCACACCATCGCCAACGACTACACCATCGCCAACGACTACACCGACGGCAACGGCAACTCCGACAGCGACGGTGACCCCGACAGCGACTGTAACCCCGACAGCGACTGTAACCCCGACAGCGACTGTAACCCCGACAGCGACTGTAACCCCGACAGCCACGGCTACACCAACTAAGGATCCTCGCAAAGGTGGTGGTGGCGGCGGCGGGCATGTGTCCAAAGATAAAGCCAAAGAAGAACCTGAAGCGGCAGCTGAGGAAGAGGCCGATGCAGCAGCCGAGGAAGAGTCTGAGCAGGTAGCTGATAATGAAGAGGAGGCCGGGACCGAAGACACCTCAGCACCGCGTGTCAGTTGGTGGGTCCTAGGAGTGATAATAGCTGCCACGCTTTTACTGGCAGCAGCGGTCTACTTTGTAGCGAGAAAGAGGTTCAACAGGGTTTCAGTTAGATAGTATGTCCATGGCTTGTCTTATGATTATGGGTAGAGGTCTTGGTCAGTTTAAGCCCTGAACCTCTACTCCCCGTAAAACCTTGAGAGGTGAATAGCTATGGAAAATCAAACGACCCGGAAGCAGATTGAAAGAAGTGATGATAAGCGCTTTAACAGGCGTCTCAGGTTTTCCATGGCGGTGCTGGCAGCACAGCTACTGCTCATAGGTACAGCGGCAGCCTGGTGCGCCCATATGGCGCTGATCCAGATATACGGAGGAGTCAGTTTCGTGGAGCCAAACACCGCGATTCTTTGGGCGGAAATCATAGGTACGGCGATGATAATAGTATATTCCGCCACTGTCTTTACCCTCCAGTGGAAGAGGCTGGGGGAAAGGCGCATGAACGATCGTGTAGGCAGGAGAGGAGAAGACGATCGGGAAGGCGATAATTCCAGGAAATAGGTTTTCATCAGTTATGAAGAGAGAGACGCATGGAGGGATCGCAGCCGGTAAATCACCCATGCGGTAAAAAGTAATGAGTAAGTTGACGTTCGTTTCATTGGTTAGCGTTTGCGTTGTGGTTGCCGTAACATTGGCCATCCCTGCCTCCATGTCCGCGCAGGGCGGGCCGCTTCCGACGACCGGCTCGAGCGCTGGCATCGATCTGGAACCACTGGTGAAACTCAGTGACAAAGGCATGTCGGGCATCGAGATGGATTATACTTTTCCTCAGGTCGAGGTCAGTACGGTAAATGTAGATGGGGAAACATATCAATATATCCACATGGAAGGATTCGGAGAACTTGATGAGGTGGGGAGACCGGCACTGCCGATGCGCAACCACAACATCGCTTTGCCCCCTGACGCAGAGGTGCGTATCGAGATACTGGAGAGCGAATCGAAGGTATATGACGGCTATCTGATCCACCCGGCCCTTGAGCCGGCCCTGGATATGGCGGGGGCAACTGAATCCCGCTTTACCATCGACGAGAAGCTTTATAGCCTCGATCAGAACTACCCTGAGACGCCGGTCAGGGTTATATCGATCAACGAATTCCAGGGTGTGTCGCTGGCGCTGGTGCAGATATGTCCCGTCCAGTTCAACCCCTCGCAAAAGCAGCTTACTGTGTATTCGCGACTCAGGTTCCGTGTCGAGTTTGTTGACGGTGGAGAACTCGAAATCGGAGACCAGACCCTGAATTCCCAAGCGTTACTTAAAAATATCGTCGTCAATGATGTAATTGTTGACGCAGCGGGTAAGGATGACCAGTCCAGTGAGGCCATGCTCGTTTCGTATAGTCAGAGCGGAGACCAGCAACCCGAGGATGGTGGCCGGAGCGATATTATCATTATAACGCACGCGGATTACGAGGAAGCGGCCAGCAGCCTGGCGGAATGGAAGAGGATGATGGGATACGATGTGGAGGTCATCAGCCAGACGGGGTGGACCACCGCCCAGGTGAAGGCAGCCATCGAGTCCCGTTACAATGAATGGTACCCCAAGCCAGATTATTTCATCATCATCGGAGACCACGATGACGTTCCGGCGAAGTATAGCACCCTGATTTACCCCCACGTTACCGACCTCTACTATGCCTGCATGGACGGCCCGTCCGATTATTATCCCGACATGGCATCCGGTCGGATATCGGTTTCCAGCGCCGCCGAGGCGAATGCTGTCATCGGTAAGATTATCGCCTACGAACGAAACCCGTCTACAGATGCGAGCTTCTATGCCAGCGGGGCGGTCTGTGCCCAGTTTCAGGATGACAATCTCGATGGCTATGCCGACCGGCGTTTCTCGCTCACCAGTGAGGAGATACGTGACCACCTGATATCAAATGGCTACGCTATCGAAAGGATATACTTCACGGAAAGTGCCGTAACGCCCACGAAATGGAACGACGGCCTCTATGCCAATGGTGAACCTGTCCCTTCTGATTTATTGAAGCCTGGCTTTGCGTGGGATGGGAACAACAATGATGTTCTTAATAGCATAAGCGACGGCGGTTTCCTCCTTCTGCACAGGGGGCACGGCTACCCCAATGGGAGTGGTTGGTATAGGCCTCACTTCACTACCAACAGCGTCTCCGCCTTAACCAATGGCAACGATATCCCAGTTGTGTTCAGCGTTAACTGCTATACCGGCAAATTCGACATAGCGGAGTGCTTCGCCGAGAAGTTTCTGCGCCAGGGCAACGGTGGTGCCGTTGGCGTTATTGCAGCTTCGGAGGCAACTATGAGCGGTTACAACGATGCCCTCTCAGAGGGGTTTATCGATGCCATCTGGCCGGGGCTCGTGCCGTCTTTCCCCCATAACTCTGATCCTGAAATTGCATCCCACGATCCAATATACGCTATGGGCGATGTGCTGAACCACGGTAAAATTATAATGGAGGAAACCTGGGGTACCCAATACGGTAAATACATTTTCGAAGTTTTCCACTACTTCGGTGACCCTTCCATGCGGATCTGGACGGCGGTCCCCCAGACAATAACGCTGACCCATGATGCCCAGCTAATATATGGTCAGGCTACCTTTAACATATCTAATACAAGCTGCCAAACGGGTGTGGCAACGCTGTATTATGATGGCGAGATAATTGGGAAGGGAACTTTAGCATCAGGAGCTGTCTCTATCCACCTTTCCTCCTATCTGCCATCTACAGAGGATACGGCCCTGCTGACGATAACGTCACATAACTACCGGCCCTACCAGGACGACATCGCTATCAATATAGAAGGCGACTACATTATCCTGAATGACTATCAGATTAGCGATACCATCGGAAACGGCGATGGTTTGGCGGATTCGGGCGAATCCATCGCCCTGGGGGTGACCTTGGAGAACGTGGGGGTATCGGATGCTGCAAATGTCAGCGTAGTGCTCACTACATCGGACCCGTACACCACGATAACGGATGACCTGCAGGTGTGGGGCGCAATAGACGCTAACGCTACATCGGTCCAGAGTGACGCATTTTCGTTCGACGTTGCCAATGATGTCCCCGACCAGCATCAGGTTGATCTCCATCTCCGGGTGACAGCGTCCGGCGAGACATCATCTCCATGGGAGTCAGCCTTCAGCATTACCATCAATGCCCCCGAGTTGACTGTCGGCTCCGTTATGATCGATGATTCCGCTGGAAACGCGAACGGCCTGCTCGATCCCGGCGAGACGGTGTATATTCTAGTGGACACATCGAATGCAGGGCATAGCAATGCCCCTCAAACGGCGGCAACACTATGCTGCTCCAGCAATCATATCATGATTAATACCGCAAGCTATACATTGGGAACATTGCCTGTGGGGGGGAGCGGTACCGCCTATTTTAGCGTAACCGCCAGTGGCAGCATACCCAACGGGACGGCGGTTGATTTCGTTTACAGTGTTAACTCAGGCAGCTATTCAGCCAACCTTGGTTTTACACAGTCTGTCGGCTGCGAACCAGAGGTGAAGGTGGGGAATGGAACGACGCCGATCAAATACCCGTTCGATACTTACTGGATGGACAGTCGCACGCAGTCCATCCTATTGTCCGATGAGATCCTGCACTCCGGGATTATCCAAGAGATCAGCCTATATCTTTCGACGCGGCCGGGCCAAGACCTATCCAGCTTCCATATCCGTATGCAGCACACCAGCATGGACTCATTCCCTTCAGCCGATTTTGTAAATAGTGACTGGACCACTGTTCTCAACGTAACAGGCATAGACGTCTCGCAGTGGGACATACCCGGCTGGGTCGAGTTCCAGCTCTCCACCCCGTTCCTGTACGATGGGACTAGCAATCTGTTGATCGATTACTGTATCGATAATAGCTTCTGGACATCAGATGGACAGAGTCACTCATCAACGGCTTCAAACAGGACGTTGACCGTTCATGATGACCTGCCATCAGGCAACCTGCTCAATCGTGCCACCGGCACTCTCCGAGATTGGTACAACGATGTTATTCTTGGGGGCTGTTTCATCCCCGTTACGCCAGCACCAACGCCAACACCTACATCCACATTTACACCCGGAATTATGTTCACATCATCGTCCATGTATTATGGCGATGCTACAGAGGACGGGGCAGTGGACGTGTCGGACTATGCCCAGGTCAGAGCCATCCTTCTGGGATTGCCTCTCATAGTTCCCGGCGCCGACGCCACTATGGACGGCTTCGTCGATGTGTCAGACTATGCCCAGGTCCAAGCCATCATACTGGGATGCCAGACAGCGTCCGAGGGGTTTCAATACGCCTATGACTTCTCTTCCGGAGAGGAGCTAGATAAATGGGCAAAGCAAAAAGTAATATCTGCCCTTCCGCCGGCCCTTAATCTAACGTTTGCCACAGATTCCGGCTGGACTAGCCTCAGCCAGAATGGCTATTTTAACATATCGGCAGAGGATGGTAACACATCGATCCTACCGGGAGCTTCGGCCAACCACAGCGCGCTGCAGTTTAGATTCACCATCAATGAGCCGGTTGATGCGTCTCTCATCACCAGCATCGGGGTCACCCTGAACGGCTCCTCCGAGGCAGACGGCGACTTATTCCAGATCTGGTTGTGGAACTTCAACACCGCGGTGTGGAGACAGCTTGGAGATGATATCTCGGTAACCAACAGCAACAGCAGATACACTGAATGGGCTACGAACTGGGGGAGAGTATTCGGTAATTACATCAATGGTGACCGTTACTTCCATGTACTGCTTACTACCAATACCCCAGCTAAAGATCTCAATATCGACTACATCAAACTTAGCCTAAACACTCCCGCCATGCCAGTAACCTCTTCTGAAGCCGACTGGTGGGTCCTTGGAGCGATAATCATGGTGGCGTTAGTTATTTCGGCGCTGGTTTGCTTACACGCAAAAAGCATCCGCCGAAGAAGAAGTTTGACAGAATTATAAAAATGTGGTATAATATGGTATCGTAGTAATAAACCATTATGACTATAGGATTGCCTTAAAAATTAAATAACATAACCGACAATGGCAAACCCGCCGAAAGGCGGCGACGCAAAGCCACGGGTCTAAAGCCGTAGAGCCAGGACCGCCGGGCTGCCGAAGTTTATAATTCGATTGCGACGCCTTTGGGTGGAAATGCCCGAAGGCGTTTTTGTTTATACCGAATGTATAGGGATGCCGACGGGGGAATAAGCCCCAAGGAAGTATCTATAAAGGTGAAAAAGTTGAAACAGCAAACAAAAGGGCACCACACAGACAAACCGGTGGATCTCCACACGTCAGTTGCCGTGATGGAGATGCCAGAGATTCCATATGAACAGATGGGAAAGGTTCTGTGGGAAAGCGCACGCTTATATCAGATATTATTCGAGAGCGTGAACGAAGGCCTGCTCGTTGTGGATGCTGAGACGATGAGAATAATACTGTGTAATCAACTGGCGGCGACAACCTTTGGATTTGATTCTCCTGAGGACGCGTTCGGGGTAAACCCGCTGGATTTCGTTCACCCTGAAGACCAAGAGCGAGCTTTAAAAACTATCATAGAAGATATGTTCAATAAAAATCTAAAGCAGCCTAACGAATTTAGAACCATCAGTAAATACAGCAAGGAGCTATGGGTAAGTGCTGTGGGCACAAGGATTGACTACCGGGGGGAGCTACTGGGCCTGATCTCGTTCCGGGATATCACCGCTAGAAAGATAGCTGAAGAAGAGCTGCGGGAGTCGAAAGAGAAACTGCGGCTCATATTTGAATCTATCGGCGACGGGATTATAGTCACTGATTTGACTGGACGAATCGTGGAGGCAAATGAGTCATCAGTTCATCTACACGGCTATAGCAGCAAAGAAGAGCTTACAGGCCAAAACGGTGCCGACTTCATCGCCGAGAGGGACCGGCCTAGCGCAGTAGAAGTACTGAAGGAAACGTTCGTGTCAGGGAATCGTGGCCAGCTTGAGTACACAGCGCTGGATAAAGACGGCAAGGAGTACGATGGTGAAGCCACCGCTGCCGTTCTACGCGATAACTCAGATAATCCGGCAGGCCTGATTTTCGTGGAGAGGGACGTCACCGAGCGCAAACAGGCAGAAGAACAATTAAGAAGAACAGTTGAGGACCTGGAGCGCTCCAACGCTGAACTGCAGCAGTTTGCCTATGTAGCCTCGCATGACCTGCAGGAGCCGCTGCGCATGATAGCCAGCTATGTTGAGCTGCTGGAGGAGGACTACGCCGATAAGCTTGATGCCGACGCCAAAGAGTTCATACAGTACGCTGTGGAGGGCGCCACCCGGATGCAGGCAATGATCCAGGCGTTACTGGAGTACTCGAGAGTGGGAACACGGGGTAAACCCTTAGAGCCGACCGACTGCGGGGAGGTGCTTGACAGGGTTCTCAGGGATCTGCAGCTATCGATCGAAGAGAATGAAGCGGTGGTAACCCATGATTCCTTGCCAACTATACCGATCGACGATATGCAGATAGGGCAGTTATTTCAGAACTTAATAAGCAACGCTATAAAATTCCGCAATGAAGAACCACCGCACGTTCAAATCACGGCCAAGGAACAGGGTGAAAACTGGCTTTTATCTGTTCATGATAACGGTATCGGTATCGACCCCGAGTACCAGGACCGCATCTTCGTCATCTTCCAGCGCCTCCATGAGAGAGAAGAGTATCCCGGCACCGGCATCGGTTTGTCGGTCTGCAAGAAGATAGTGGAACGGCACGGCGGCAAGATATGGGTGGATTCGGAGGTCGGCAAAGGCTCAATATTCCATTTCACTATACCCAAGAGAGGAGCGAGGCAATGAACGCCATATCGACATGCCAGGCTGTGGAAACGATAAGGCCAGTGGACATGGAGAGGGTTATCGAGATCTTATTGGTGGAGGATAACCAGGGAGATGTACGTTTGTGTCGAGAAGCACTGAAAAGGAGCGAGGTGCCGAACAATCTCAGCGTGGCCAGGGATGGGGTGGAAGCTCTGAAGTTCCTTTGCCGGGAAGGCGAATTTCACGATGCGCCACGACCTGATCTGATATTGCTTGACCTGAATCTACCCAGAAAAGACGGCCGAGAGATTCTGGCGGAGATCAAGACCAGTGATAACCTGAAGCGCATCCCGGTAATAATCCTTACCACCTCCCGGTCGGAAGATGACATCACCGGGACGTATAATCTTCACGCGAATTGCTATATAACCAAGACCATCAATTTCAAGCAGTTCATCAAAGTGGTTAAATCCATCGAGATATTCTGGCTTTCAACCGTTACCCTGCCGTCGAAGTGAATATCAAGGAGGCAATGCGATGAAAGAATACGAAGGCAAACCGATAAACGCGAAGGAGGATAAAGTAATGAGGATCCTGTTGGTCGAGGACAACCGCGCAGACGCCAGGCTGATCCAGGAGAGGCTGAAGCGGGCCGGCCATGCTCAGTTCGAGCTGGTGCACGCTGTACGCCTTTACGAGGCACTGCAACAACTTGAGGAGGGGGTTTTCGATGTGGTACTGCTGGACCTGGGGCTTCCTGAGAGCCAGGGGATAGACACATTCCACCGGGTCCACGAACAAGCACCGAGTGTGCCGATCGTGATGCTGTCCGGGCTTGCCGATGAAGCCCTTGCCATCGAGACAGTGAGGCAGGGGGCACAGGACTACCTGGTCAAAGGGCAGGTCGATGGCAATATACTGTTACGCTCCATGTGTTATGCCATTGAGCGCAAGCGGCTGGAACAGAGGATAGCGTTGTTCAGTGAGCTTACCAGGGTGATCAGCTCCAGTTTGGATATCAACGAGATATACGAGATCGTCACCTCGGGTATAAAGGAGCTGGTAGATTTCGACCAGGCAACCATCACTCTGGCGGAGGAAGGCACCCTCAGGTTCCTTGCGGTGTCCTCAAGTGTAGAGACGGTACTCGTAGAAGATACCGTTCTGCCCCTGGCAGGAACGCCTACTGAATGGGTAATGGCGAACAAGGCCACAAACTTCGAAGCGGATTTCGCGGAATGCATGCAGTTCCCCTTCGACGAGATCCATTTCAGTGAGGGGATGAGGTCTGCGATAAGGCTCCCGCTGATCTTCAAGGGGTGGGTCTTCGGCACCTTTAATCTCAACAGCCATAACCCCAATGCCTTCGGTCAGGGGGAACAGGAGATATTGGAGGAACTCGTCGGCCAGATAGCCCCCGCCATTAAGAATGATCGATTGTTCACCGAGGCGAAGCGGCGCATGGAGACGCTGGAGAGTGCTTATCGACAACTGGCGGACAAGGCCGGTGCTCTGGCAAAGCAAAGGGAGAAGTTGGACGACGCCTTGCTCAACATGGCCAGGATCCTGATTTCTACCCAGGAGGCCAGCGATCCCTACACCAGCGGTCATTCGGAGAGGGTGGCCGAGCTCTGTCAGAGTGTAGCATCCAAGATGGGGCTCTCCCGCAAGGAGATGCGCCAGCTTCAGGCGGCAGCCCTGCTCCACGATCTGGGGAGGGTCAACATTCCGAAGGAGATACTGTTCAAGCCAGGAGCCCTCACCGCCAATGAGAAGGATGAGGTACGCCAACACCTGACAGCGGCAGCAGAGATGCTGCGCCCTTCCGCCTCTTTGAACGGGGCGTTGCCAGTCATTGAAAGCCAAAAGGAGCGCTACGGTGGCGGGGGTTACCCTAAAAACCTCAAGGGTGAGGAGATACCGATCGGGGCACGGATCCTCGCCGTGGCGGATGCCTATGATGCGATGACTTCAGACCGTCCCCACCGCCCTGCAATGACCGAGGAAGAAGCGACCGAGACAATAAAGAAGGAGTCCGGAGCGCAGTGGGACCCCGAGGTGGTGGATGTATTCTGCGGGGTGGTAAGCAAGGTGATGGCATGATGGATAAATACATCCGAGTTCCGGCGATCAAATGCAAAAGGTGGAGCATAGATTAAGCCTTCTGTAAGGTGGGGGGAGAAACACAAAAGCATCGCTCACCGGTGTCAATAAAAACCATGGCTCTGCCACAGCCTCTCCCCCCACAAACAGGGGACTTAACAAGAGAAGATGGGGAACCTCAAATCTGTTCCTTAAAAATTGAATAAAGCCAAACCGACAATGGCAAACCCGCCGAAAGGCGGCGACGCAAAGCCACGGGTCTAAAGCCGTAAGGTCAGGACCGCCGGGCTGCCGAAGTTGATAATTCGATATTGCGACGCCTTTGGGTGGAAATGCCTGAAGGCGTTTTTTTTTGAGTCAGTCGAACCGAAAAGGCAAACCCGTCGAAAGGCGGGGACGCAAAGCCACGGGTCTAAAGCTGCAAAGCCATGACAGCCGGGCTACCGAAGGGAGGGAAATAAATTGAGTGTCCAGAATTAAGGCACATACCTGATTTGCGGTAGATCCGCGCAAGAACTAAAGGAGTGGAAAATGTTTGGTACGAAAAATCGCAACACAAAAACAAGAAAGGGGACAAGAATGTTTGGCAAACCGATACAACGATTCCTTGCCGGTGCTGGAACCGCTCTGCTGGTGGCCGCACTGCTCTTGTCCGCAATTGCTGTTTCACCTGCCCCGGTGCAGGCCGAGGCCGTCTACGGATGGAGTGAAATGGAAAGCGGTGTCCCAGTTGACCTCCTCGACGTCTGGAGCGCTTCATCTTCAGATGTCTTCGCTGTCGGTGATG
This sequence comes from uncultured Dehalococcoidales bacterium, assembly GCA_964448395.1. Taxonomy (GTDB): domain Bacteria; phylum Chloroflexota; class Dehalococcoidia; order E44-bin15; family E44-bin15; genus CAYUWM01. The sequence goes on along the minus strand of CAYUWM010000009.1, from coordinate 6,215 downwards.
CGGGTGCTATCCTGCGCTACGATGGCGACGTATGGAGGGTGATGGCCAGCGGCACCACGCAGGAGCTTATAGCCGTCTGGGGCAGTTCCTCCGACGATGTCTTCATTGTCGGAGGGAATGGTGTCATACTGCACTATGATGGCACTGCAGGGAATGCTGAGACTGATGTAGATGCTATGGACAGCGGCACCCACATGGGCTTTATGGGCGTCTGGGGTGATTCCTCCTCCGACGTTTTTGCCGTTGGTTGTGGGGGTACTGTCCTGCACTACAACGGTAGTGCGTGGAGCGCGATGGACAGCGGCACGGAGGCTGATCTAAACGGCGTATGGGGCAGCTCATCGTCGGACGTCTTTGCCGCGGGTGCGGATGGCACTATCATCCACTACAACGACAGTGTGTGGAGTACGATGGACAGCGGCACCACGAGGGACATCCTGGGTATTGGAGGTGTTTCCTCCAGCGATGTCTACGCCATGAGCCATGAAGGCCTCTTACTTCACTATGATGGTAATGGTTGGTCCGAGGCAGATAGTGGCACCACAGAGGACCTCTATGATATGTGGGGCATTCAGGGGATCAACTTTGTAGTAGGTTCTGATGGAACCGTCGTTAAAGTCGGCGGTCAGGCATCCATCGTAACAGTAGCGGAGCTTTACGGTGTGCATGGTGTTTCTACCACCGATGTTTTCGCCGTGGGTTCGGATGGCACGATACTCCGCTATTGCAAGCAGTCCGACTGGGAGGCCATGGATAACAACCTCGAGGCAGGCTCCATAGCGGACCTTCTGGACGTATGGGGAGCTTCATCCTCCGACGTCTTCGCCGTGGGTGATGCGGGCACTATCCTGTATTACGACGGTGACGTATGGGGACCGATGACCAGCAGCACTACAGAGGCGCTCATAGGCATCTGGGGCAGCTCATCTAACGATGTCTTTGCCGTAGGCATCAATGGAACCATTCTGCACTACAACGGCAGTGCTTGGAGCGCGATGCGAAGCGGGATAGAGGACTGCCTCACCGGTGTCTGGGGAGACTCCTCCTCCGACGTCTTCGCCGTGGGCGATAATGGCGCCGTCCTGCATTACAACGGCAGTGCGTGGAGCGCAATGGACAGCGGCACGGAGGCCCAGCTGATCCGGGTATGGGGCAGTTCATCGTCGGACGTCTTCACCGGGGGTGCGGATGGCACTATCATCCACTACAACGGTAATGAGTGGAGCGCGATGGACAGCGGCACCACGACAGACATCCTGGGTATCGGGGGCGTTTCCTCCGACGATGTCTTCGCCGTGGGCCACGAAGGCCTTATACTCTGGTATGACGGTGAATATTGGCAGGAGGTAGGTAGCGGCACCACAGAGGACCTCTACGATATTTGGGGCGTTTCAGGGGACAACGTCTTCATCGTAGGTTCAGACGGCACTATCCTGCAATATGGCGGTGAGATGCTGGGTGGAACAGGTGCAGAGCTTTACGGTGTATGGGCCACCTCCACCTCCGAGGTCTTCGTTGTGGGTTCAGATGGCACTATCCTGTGCTATGAATCACTCAGCGGTGACATCAACGGGGATGGGGTGTTAGACATGGTGGACTACGCGGAGCTTAGGATCTCAATAACCACCAAAGGAGAATACAACCTGAAAGCTGACGTCAATGGTGATGGACGTATTAGCATAGCGGACTATGCGCAGTTAAGGGGAATGCTCCTGAGCCAGTAGTTGACGCGGATCGGGGTAGGCCCCTTGGCTCAAAGGGTCCTACCCCGAAATCCCCATGGATGATGGGAGGCCAACAGAAATGACCAAGCAAATGAACAGCAGACAGGCAGAGACGAACAAGAAAGGTAGCAAAGTACTCGATAAGTTGAGCAGTCGGCACTGGAATTTAATATCACAGCGAAGAGGGATAGAGAAATGTATTTCAAGAAGAAACGCAGATTAATTGCTATAGCCGGAGCAACCTTGCTGGTTTCTTTATTAATCCTGACCGCATCTGTCTTCTTACCGGCTTTGGTACAGGCTGAATCCGGTTGGAGTCATACAGGAAGTGACGCTAAAGAATTGATACCGGACGTATTGGCTGTTTCCTGTGCCAATGTAGTCACCAACACAGGTGATGGTATCATCCCTCACCATTCAAATCAGTCACTAACGACAGCGCGCACACCTGCATCCATGGTGAGCTATGAAGTCTTTTTCACAGAGTCCAGCTACAGCGTGAACGGTTCTGGAGCCGATTTTTACACCACAATCAACATCAGCCCGATAGAGCTGTTTTTCGGTGCTCAGTTCGTTTTGGAGTGGGATTGCACCCTCTTCGGGATCATGCCGGGGTGGACCCAGATGAATGGGGAAGGCCAGTTATATAATGGTTCCAGCCCGAACCCGGGCTGGAACGACGCCGCGTCGGTTGGTGTTAAGCTGAAGGGGGACAATCCGCAGTGTCCCGACCCGACGCAGGGCCGTGCCAATTTCCTGATCGACTGGGGCAATTATGTTGGCCTCACCCGAGACGGTTTGGGGGTGGATGTGACCCGGGAGGGAACGCTGGTGACGGTGAGGTGGAGGACCTATTCCGACTCCGAATACAGAACTGGTGTCACTGATATCAGTTTCGCGCCCACATTGAAGCTTGTCGGAATAGATGACGGAGCCTACGAATACACGGGGACAGTTAGCTGGGCGGGTACGTCGGTTGCGACGTCAGGAACCGATGGTGTTACCCCTACCCCAATCTCAACCTCAACACCAACGCCTACACCGGCATCTACCGTCTCACCGATGCTCTCGCCTACCGCAGCCGCATCGCCGACACCAACCGTCTCGTTAACACCTGCGCCGAAATCAACAGCAACAAAGACAACGCCTCCGGGCTATGGTAGTGGGGAGATATCAATACCAGAGGATAAGGAAGAGGAAGCCGAAGGAGAGACAGCGGAAGCTGAAGAGGCAGCGGAGGGTGATGAAGAAATTGCCGAGGAGAATGGGGAACCCAGCTCACCCAAGCGCATTAGCTGGTTGATTCTGGGGGCAATAATCGCCTTATCGCTTTGCCTGTTAATAGTAGTCTACTACGTGGTAAGGGGGGCGCGACGTAAATGGAGTCTGAGGTAGGCGGCTGTTGTAAACGTCGAGGCTGCCTATAGCATGTGCGTTAGACGCAGTAAGGAGGAACAAGCGATGAAGGAAATGTTTAAGACCAAAGAGCAGCTTAAAAGCGAGTTGGGAGAAGTGCGCCGGAACACTACTGCGTACGACAGGTCATCCGCCGATATAAAGCGGCAGATGAAGGAGATGGAGGACGGCTACGTGAACCTGGCCCTGAATATGGTTGTGACACAGGAGGCTCGCGAATCCTACCACCGCGGCCATTCGGAGCGGGTTGCCAGGCTCAGCACGCAGATCGCCTCAGCGATGGGGCTGCCGAAAGAAGAAGTGAGGCGGCTGGAGACAGCGGCCAGGCTGCATGATCTGGGCAGGATCAGCATCCCAACGAAGATACTGTTCAAGCCTGCCACCCTCACCCTCGGAGAGTGGGCCGAGGTCCAACTCCACCCGTTGCGGGCGGTAGAGCTGCTGCGCCCGTGCCGCTCCTTGAGAAGGGTACTGCCCATCGTCGAGTGCCATCACGAGCGCTACGACGGCGGTGGGTACCCCAACGGCTACAGGGGGGAAGAGATACCCCTGCTGGCGCGCATCCTGGCGGTGGCCGATGCCTACGATGGGATGACCTCGTCCCGTCCCTACCGCGCATCGATGAGCAGTGTGGAGGCCATGGACATCCTAGAGCAGGGGATGGGTACACAGTGGGATCCCCAGGTGGTCGAGACGTTTCTGGGTATAATGCGCCCGTGCGAGGCACGTATAATCCATGCAGCATCGTAAAGAGTATGAGGACAGACGGTATGAAAGAACGGAGTGTGAAGCCATGAAAGTCCTGCTTGTAGAAGATAACCGCGGAGATGCCAGATTAATACGGGAAATGCTGAGGAGGGGAGGCGCTCAGTTCGAGCTGACTAATGTGAGCCGCCTCAGCCAGGCCCTGCAACGCCTCGACGAGGGCGCTTTTGACGTGATACTGCTGGACCTGGGCCTGCCCGACAGCCAGGGGATCGACACGTTCGACAGGATACACGCCCAGGCGCCGGATGCGCCCGTTGTGGTGCTGTCCGGCACCGCCGACGAGGCACTCGCCATCGAGACGATGAAGCACGGTGCTCAGGATTACCTGGTAAAGGGGCAGGTGGACAGCAACCCGCTGGTGCGCGCCATACGCTACGCCATCGAGCGCAAGCGGATGGAGGAGCACCTGGCCAACGAGGACCAGTTGCAGGACTTCCTCAACAATGCCAATGACCTCATCCAGAGCGTGGGATCCGACGGCAGCCTGATATTCGTAAACCGCGCGTGGCGGGAGACCCTCAGCTACAGCGAAGAAGAGACCGCCAATCTCTCTATATTCGATATTATCCATCCCAACAGCGTGGAGCACTGCATGGGGGTATTTCAGCGCGTGATGTCCGGTGAGAAGGTGAACTATGTCGAGGCCGAGTTCGTGGCCAAGGACGGCAGGACGGTCGTGGTGGAGGGCAACGTCAACTGCCGCTTCGAGGACGGCAAGCCTGTTGGCACACGTGGCATCTTCCGTGATGTCACCGAGCGCAAGCAGGCGCAGGAGGCGCTCATTGAGAGCGAGGAGATGCTGCGCACCACGCTCGAGACAATAGGAGATGGCATAACCATCACCAATATGGAGGGCATAATTGTTAGCGTCAATGATGCGATGTGTCACATGGGTGGTTGGCGCAAGGAAGAGGTGATCGGCAAGCAGGGATTCGATTTCATTGTTGAGCAGGATCGGGATAAAGCTCTTGATAGCATGATGAAAGCGTTGGACCAAGGGAACAGCATTATAGCTGAGTACAGGTTGTTGAATAAGGATGGCCGGGAATATCCGGTTGAAGCCAGCGCCGTATTACTGCGTAATGCATCAGGGGATGCTGTAGGCATGATCAATGTCGTGCGTGATATCACAGAGCGCAAGCAGACGGAGGATGCACTAATGCAGTCGGAGGAGAAACTGCGCCTCACGTTCGAGTCTGCCAGCGACGGCATCATCGTCACCGACCCCAATCTCACCATCGTGGACGCGAACGGTGCAGCGCCCCGCCTGTTCGGCTGCGGCACCAAGGAAGAACTCATCGGGCAGAGCGCCATTCCGTTCATGTCTGAGGATGATACCTGCCGCGCCGGCACGGGGAAAAACGGAATACATACCGAGTTCGCTATCAACCAGCTACGCGACAGTAACGGGAATGTATCGGGGTTCATCGGCATCTGCCGCGACATCACCGGGCGCAAGCGGATGGAGGATGCGCTGCGGGAACGAGTTAAAGAACTCAATTGCCTCTATAATATAGCGAGGATAGTAGAGAGTGACGGCATCACCCTTGATGCTATATACCAGCAAGTGGTAGACCTGCTTGCGACGAGCTGGCAGCACCCCGAGATTACGTGTTCAAGAATCGTTATCGGTGATAAGGAGTTCCGCACGCATAACTTCAGGGATAGCAAGTGGAAACAATCAGCTAACATCAGAGTGCATGGAACCGCAGCGGGGAAGGTGGATGTATGTTGCCTGGAGGAAAGACCGGAATTGGACGAGGGGCCATTCCTCAAAGAAGAGAGGCTGCTTTTGGATGCCGTGGCCGAGAGACTGGGAAGAACCACCGAGCGCAAACGCATGCAGGAAGCGGTTCGCGCCTCTGAGGAAAAGCTTAAAAGTATGTTTGCGTCTATCAAGGACCCGGTCATCGTCGCCGATATGGCAGGCAACATACTGGAGGTCAACGACGCAGCGCTCCGCGTCGGCGGCTGGTCCAGAGAGAAATGGACCAGCATCAACGCGCTGGAGATTATCCATGAGAAAGATCGCCAAGCCGCAATCGACAGCCTGATGAAACAGATAGAGGAAGGTGATACCAGCGACGAGCTGACGGAGTGCACCCTTGTACTCGGTGAGGGCCGGGAGATCGATTCTGAGTTTAGCTCCTCGCTGATACACGACAGCTCGGGCCAGCCCATCGGCACGGTTACTGTAGCGCGGGATATCACCGAGCGCAAGCGGATGGAGGAGGAGCTGCGCAAGACGGCAGATAAGCTTCATATCCTGTTCGAGTCTATCGAGGATGGTATTGTAGTCAGCGACGT
>CAYUWM010000008.1:12060-38312 GCA_964448395.1 uncultured Dehalococcoidales bacterium | reverse complement strand
GGGCACCAGGCTGCCGATGGTCGGCGCCTGGTTCGGCGGCCCGCTATCGACGACGAACAGTACCACCACCACTACTACAATGGCGATGATGACCACCGCCGCCACTATCAGCCATATGGCCCACGTGGGGAATCCCCCTCCCCCGGCTGTTGCCTGGGTTACTTCTTCCAGTCCATCTTCATCTGCCATTGGTCAACCTCCTTGTAGTCTTCGAACGAGCCGATTATGGCTCTATTTGGCGTAGTTGTCAAGCCCTGCACTCGTGCATATCAATCGAGCGGTCACTTTTCGCTGTGAGGCGTGAAGAAGACCAGGGCCACGGAGAGGAAGAAAAGCCCCATGACCACGCCGAGGGGTATCGACACCTTTAGCATGATAGTGGGGTCTATCCCGCCCCAGACGGCCTCCAGCCGGTACCGTGCGATGCTCACCGCCACCGGCAGCAGGAGCCACTCCGTCCCGAAGATGATGCCGAAGCGGAAGTGAACCTTGTACATGTCGCTGCGCAGCATCAGAATGGGGAAAGCAATCAGGCCCGCCACCAGGGCGATCAAGCCCACCGGTTCCGCTGCCAGGCCGAACACCACGCCCAGCAGCATGGCCATCAGGGCGGCCTCCACCACTCTCATCACCGGCGCCGTGCTGTACTTCATGCGCGCCCGCGCCCGCTCCCTGAGGAACCTCACCCTTGCCTTGTCTATGTAGGATCGCAAGGTTATTCCTCGTTCGGAGCAAAGGTCAGCGCGGCTGAGTTCATGCAGTAGCGCAATCCCTGTGGCGGCGGCCCGTCATCGAACACGTGTCCCAGGTGTGCTCCACATTTCCGGCATACCACCTCCGTCCGTACCAAGCCGGCGCTGGTATCCCGAGCCGTGTAAACGCTCTCTTCCGAGAGACAGGACCGGAAGCTGGGCCAGCCCGTCCCCGAGTCGAACTTGGCCTCCGAGCTAAACAGGGGATTGCCGCAGCACACGCAATGATACGTACCGTCCCCTTTAAAGTCGTGGTACTTGCCCCTGAATGCCGGTTCGGTCCCCTTCTGCCGCGTGACGCAGTACTGCTCCGGGGTGAGAAGTTGCCGCCATTCGTCGTCGCTCTTACGTATCTTATCGCCCATCTCGTTTAGCTTTTACTTTCGAATCTTTCGCCGGTCTGTGCTTGCCGGAGATGTCCTTGAATGGCCTCTTGCGCTCGATCCCCTTCATGCGGAACCATGACGGCGTGCGGTAGCCTTTCATGAGCTTAATCTCCAGTAATGAACCTGTCCGCGCTCGGCCCTGCGCTGCATCGCCCTTCGCAGCCGGACGGCTATCGCCCGTCGCGTTTGAGGTATGAGCAGCGCGAATCCCAGGATGTCGGTGATCATGCCCGGCGTGAGCAATACCAGCCCGCCCACCAGGACCAGGGCGCCGGCCAGCAGCTCATCCGACGGTATCATCCCCTGCTGGAGGCTGCTGCGGATACTGTTAACGATGGCTGTGCCCTGTCTCTTCGCCAGCACGGCGCCGAGGATGCCGGTGCCCACCACGATGAGAATGGTGTACCACGGGCCGATCAGTGTCCCTACATAGATGAGGAGCGCTAGCTCAACTAGCGGCACGAGGATGAACAGCAGTAAAAGTTTGAAAAGCATACCTGTCGGCTGCTTCCACCGGTTAGCTCTGTCTATTGATCTCCTCTATGCGGAGCTGAGCCATCCGCTGGAGGTCGGGGTTATCTGAGATTTCGAGCACTTTCTCGAAATCGATGATGGCGTCAGCCGTCTTGCCCTGCTGCATGTAGAGCGAGCCGCGATTGAAGTACGACATAGCGTGGCTCTCGTCGGCGGCGATGGCCTTGCTGTATTCGATCATGGCCTTGTCGTGATCCCCCATCGCCTCGAGGTCGGACGCCCGGTTGAAGTGCTCGGTTGCCGTGCCGGTGGGTGTGACCCCTGCGCCTGTCGGCCCCACCGCGCCTGTCGGCGCCATCGGCCCCGCTGGTTCCGTCGCGCCTGTCGGCCCCATCGCGCCTGTCGGCCCCATGTAATCTGTTGCATCCGTCGGCCCTGTTGGCCCCATCGCGCCTGTCGGCCCCATGTAATCTGTTGCACCCGTCGGCGCCATCGTCCCCATCGGTCCCATCGCGCCCGTCGGACCTATAGCAGGTTGTTGGCCGGGGTAATTCCCCCCTGTTGCAGGGTAAGAGCCGGCTGGTCCTCTTGCCTTCATCTCGGCGATCTCGTGCACCGACAGGGCGCCGAAATCGGTGGAACCGTAGTGATTTAGAATTGAGGTATCGAGTGATGTACTGCTGCGTGACTCCAGTATCATCGGAGCGACGGCGGCTATGATGCCCCCTATGGCCGCCAGCAGGGAGATGTAGAGTCCGTATCCGATGCCAACGTTTATCCCCATCATGCCGAGCATGCTGTCGCCTGACATGTCGATCATGAACCACACCGCACCGATGATGGCAAGGATGGCTCCCAAAATCGCTGCTCCGCCGAATATCTTGAGCGCACCTCCCGGGTCAGCGGATGTCCGCGATACTATGATAGCCCCCAGAGTGCCCACAACCATGGCTATGGCTCCACCGACGACGAGATAGGGGTCAATGGAGCCTGCCATCACCCAGTCCATGAAGGACATTGCACGCACCAGGTCCCAACCGGATACTTGAATCGCTACTGTAAATCCCATCTCTGAGTAGGAAATCGTTACCCACGGCAGGAATACCCCTACTAGGGTTAGTACCGAACACACCAGAAGTATAATCGCTCCCACTCTAACCTCCAGCTTTAATTCCTGCCCGAAACTTTCTTAGAGTTAGATTCTCCAACTCAAGCGCCTTGTTCATTAATGGCATTGATACGGGCTTGAGCCATCCTGACCAAATCGGGATTGTCGCCTATCTCGATCACCTTCTGGAAATCGATGATGGCGTCGGCCGTCTTGCCCTGCTGCATGAAGATCGCCCCGCGGTTGAAGTAGGCCATGGCATAACTCTTGTCCAGCCCGATAGCCTTGCCGTACTCACCGATTGCCTTGAGATACTCTCCCATCGCCTCCAGTTCGGAGGCCCGTTTCATGTGGTCCTTGATCACGCCGGCGAAGCTGGCTGCACCCGTAGCCTTCGTCTCACGGCTCCCGGTGGATGAGATGGGGGCATCGTCGGCAAGCCCCCCGCTTTGACGCTCCAGCCGCTCCCGCTGCGAAGATGCCTGGGTTCTCGAAGGCCCCGCTGCTACTACGGGGGCCTCGTGGACTGCCGCTCTATGCAGGGAGAACGACGGCATCCTGCCGAAGATCAGGCCGATGCCGGCGGCGAAGATCGAGATAAAGCCGCCATAACCCAAGGAATAAGACAGCCATTCTTCTGGGAAATAATCGCTGATTTTGCCGGTCAATGCTACCACGATGAACCATACAGCGCCGATAGCTACCAGCGCGGCGGCTATCTTGGCCAGAATGCTCAGTATCATGGATATCGACCCCGATATATCCCCGCCGATGGAGAGCAGGAGCGCCAGCAGGACACACGCAATCATGGTAATGCCCCCGCCCAGCACCAGGTATGGCTCGATCAAGGAGGCGGCCTCCAGTTCGTAATTGGCTATCTGCCACCCCGATAGTACCAAATTCGCATCGGTTATATTGAGCCATGGTGTGAACACCCCTACAAGGACAAGCACGCCGCATACCAGAGTGAGTATTCCCCCCATTAAATACCTCCAGATAGAGAATATACTTTAGTGATATTATATCACGATATGGCAAATTATAGTGATTTACATCTATATTCGCTATTATATTGAAGAATCGCGTCGCGTGTTTCGCCGTTTGTCACACTATCTGGTGTCTTATTTTGTGCTATGATGTGGCTATCAACGTGGGGTGATGCTTGATGTCATGCTATTTCCGCCACATGAAGGACGTACTGGATGAGGCCGGGATCGAGGTCACAGCGGCCAACAAGAAGCAGGTCGACCAGGCCCTGCACCGGATAGCCGGGGTTAGCTATAAGGACTGCCCCGCCGCGTGGAAGGTGCTAAAGCAGCAGATGCTGGCCGACGAAGGGAAGAGGCGGGAGCTCGTCGAAAGGCTTCGCGAATCTGTCGGTCAGTGAGGAGCTATGCTTGGGTTTCCTCGCCGTGCAAGTAGTTGAAATATGCCTTCTCCACCGCCTGCGCCTGCTCCGGCAGCGGCACGACCTTACCCAGAAGCATGGCGAAAACGTATATCTGCGACGTCCTCTCCAGCAGCTCGCAGGCGACGAAGGCCTCTTTCATGTCCCGGCCGATGCTGACGGCGCCGTGGTTCGCCAGCAGCGCCCCGTTGCGCGGTCCCAGCGCCTCCAGCGCGCTCTCCACCAGGTCAGCCGTGCCGGGGATGGCGTACTTCGCCAGCTTTATCTCCCCGCCGAGATAGGTAACCTGATCGTCGAGTATCTCCGGTATCTCCAGCCCGGCGACGGACACAATGTTCCCGAAGATAGGGTGGCTGTGGATCACCGCATTCACCTTCTTGCGTGCCTTGTAGATCCCGATATGCAGCATCTTCTCGATGGATAGGCGCAGCTCCCCCTCGACGTTCTCCCCCTCGAAATCGGCTACCACTATATCGTCAACTTCCATCCGGTCGTAGTAGAGGGCGTTGGGGGTGATGGCCATCAACTCGCGCCCGTCGTCGCTCTCGATGCGCATGCTCACGTTCCCCGATGTGCCCACCACCAGGCCCTTTTCGGCCATGAGCCGGGCGGCCTCCAGCACCTGCTTCTTCTCAGGGTGCCACTTGCTGGTACCATTTTTCATTTAAGTCCTCCAACCAGTTATAGGTAGTGCGCCACCTGGCGTACCACTGGGCGTAATCGCCGGACCTCTGCCGGTCCGGCTCTACTATCGAGGGCTGGGGCCGCATCGCCTCCATAGCCTGTTCCAGGCCCTGGTATACGCCGGCGCCGACCGCGGCACACATCGCCGTCCCGATGGCCGATACCTGCGCCACATCGAAGACAGCCAACGGCATGTCGAGCGTGTCGGACAGCATCTGCATCAGCAGCCTGCTCTGGGCCAGCCCCCCGCCGATGCTGATATCCGTCATCTCCAGCCGGGAGACCTCCTGCAGCCGTTCGCAATTAGCCTTGAAGGCGAAGCACAGGTTCTCCAGCGCCGCCCGGACGAGGTGCTTCCTCTCGATGTTGGTCACACTGGTAGTGATGCTGAAGATGAATCCTCCTAGGAACGGCCCGAGGTGGCTCATATCCATCACTTTCGGCCCGAGGAAGGCGAGCACCCCATCGGCCCCCGGCGATACCTCGCTTGCCAGCCGGTCGAGCGAGGCGTACAGTTCTTTGCTCTCTGCTCTATCGCAGGTTATACCATGCAACCAGCGGTAGATACGGCCGGATTCACCGGCGTTGCTCTCCAGTACCCATTTCCCGGGGAGAATATGGCAGCACGACCACAACCTCCCTTTGAGGTCCACCATCGGCCTCTCGGTTACCATCTGGACCGGGGTGCTCCAACCGGCCACAATCCCCACCTGTCCGCTATTTTTCACCCCCATCCCCAGCAGGCCGCTCTGGGTATCGGCGCCTCCAGCGACCACGTGGGTGCCGGCGGTGAGACCTGTCTGTTCGGCGGCCGTGGCGGTCACCGCGCCGACGCGCGTGCCGGCGTTGACCTGCTGCGGGCAAACATCGCGGGGCAGGTTGAGCATGTCGAACAGCTCCGCGGACCAGTCCGCTTGGGATACGTCCACCAGCCCCATATCGCAGCTGCTGGAGACCTCGCCGACCCGTTCACCGCACAGCCGGTATACGATCCAGTCGTTTATGGAGAAGACGGTGGCTATCCGCTGGTAAGTTTCGGGGCGGTTGGCCTGGAACCACCGCAGCCGGGCCGGGGTGAAGAGGAAAGAGGGCATATGCCCGGTGATACGGCATACATCGGGGCCGCATTCGCCGTCGATGGCCAGGCCCTCAACCAGTGCCCTGACATCGCTGTTGGGGCCGATATAGAGCTCGTTGCCGTCCTTGTCGAGGAACACCACGCCCAGCCGCAGGCTGGCCGCGCTGACGGCGGCGATGCTGTCGGCGGGTATGGCTGCCTCAGCCAGGGCTTTTCGCACGGTCTGGCATACGGTGTTCCACAGAACCACCGGATCGAACTGACGGCCGAAGGGGGCAACCTCTTCCGGCGTATCGCTGGACAGCTCCTGCCACGTAAAAGAAACCGGGTGTCCCTGCAGGTCAGCGATCAGCGAGCGAACGCCCGACGAGCCGACATCTATAGCCAGTACGTATCTATCTGCCAATCTGGCCCCAAACTTCGGGGTTGAGCATGTTCACCGGGCGCTCCCCCCCGAAAAATCTCTCTAAATCCTCGGCAATCATCCGGGAGTGGCGCTCTATGGTCTCGTAGGTCGCCCCCCCGATGTGCGGGGTGAGTATGACGTTGTCGAGCCCCAGGAACGGATGGTCGGGCGGCACCGTCAGCGTGTCGAAGACATCGAAGGCGGCGCCGGCGATCTTGCCATCCTTCAGCGCGCTGATGATCGCTTCGCGGTCGACTACACCGGCACTGGTCAGGTTCACCAGGTAGGCGGTCGGTTTCATCGTGGCTATCAGCTCAGGGCCGATCATGCCCTTGGTTGCCGGTACCGCGGGGCAGTGCAGGGTGATGAAGTCCGACTGCGCCACCAGCTGGTCCAGCTCGACCAGCTTGGCGCCGATCATCTTGATCTCCAGCGGATCGATGTACGGATCGTGGACCATTATGGAGGTGTCGAAGGCGATGAGCCTCTTGGCAACCTGCTGGCCGATGGCGCCGAAGCCCACGATGCCTGCCGTCTTACCCGCCAGCTCGGTGCCCCGCAGCGTTATATAGGGGTCTATGGGGTCGGTATAACCCCCCGACATCACCAGCCGGTGCGCCGCGGGTATCTTGCGCACCAGCGATAGCATGAGTCCCACCGTCAACTCAGCTACGGCGATGGCGTTCCTCCCCGGGGTGTTGAGCACAACCACGCCGTGCTCGGTGGCTGCCGCCACATCGACCTGGGTCACCGTGCCCCTGCAGGCGGCCACCAGCTTCAGCTTTTCCGCCCTCTGGAACACGTCCCTGAAGATGAAGTCGGCCTCGACCACCACTATCCCTATATCCTGACCCTGGATGCGATCGACCAGCTCGTCCGCCGACACCAGTTTCCTGGTCTCCATCCAGTTCTCGTAGATAACATCTATTTTTTGCTCCAGCCTTGCCAGCATGGTCTGGCTGAACGGGGCGAGTATAAGCGCTTTCATATCATGCCTTCCCACGATTAAATTATATGAGGATTATAACATATCAGCAGGGTCGACAGGGGCTGGTCTCTGTGCTACATTTAAGCTCTGGTACAGATAATGGAACACGATATGCAAGGAACGTGGGATTATACAACGGACGTTCTGGTCGTTGGGTCGGGTGGTGGTGGTATGGTTGCAGCCCTGGTGGCCAAGGACAAGGGATGTGATGCCATCATCATCGAGAAGGGCAAATTATATGGCGGCTCGACGGCGATGTCCGGGGGCGCGATCTGGGCGCCGAACAACCATCTTATGCAGAAGGCTGGCATATCCGACCCCCCGGAGCAGGCGCTGGCCTATCTCAAGGCGATCAGCGGGGGCCAGGTCGCGGAAGACCGCCTGCGGGCCTACGTCGATACCGTCGCCGATGTGGTCAGTTACCTGGAACAGAACAGCCACGCGCGCTATCGTATCATCCCCGGTTACGCCGACTTCTACCCGGATGTCGATGGTGGCAGGGCGGATGGCGGACGCATCGTCGAGCCGGTTCCCTTCAACGGTCGTAGGCTCGGCAGGACGCGGGGGCAGATGCGCCGGCTGCACCCCCAGGTGCTGGTGTTTGGCAGGATAATGGTGAGCCTCAGCGACGCCAGTGTGATGATGGACACCTCGATGCGGGGGAGAAGGGCGACGTTCAAGATTTTAGGCTCGTATTTCCTCAATCCGTTGCGACTTTTGTCCAGTACTGATACCCGTCTCACTATGGGCAATGCCGCCATCGGGCGCCTGCGGCTGTCGCTGGCCGACCGTGAAATCCCTATCTGGCTGGATACGCCGGCCACCGGGCTGGTGGTCGAGGACGGTCGGGTGGTCGGCGTCGAGGCGCAGCGGGACGGGCAGCGGGTTCGCATCCGTGCCGCCAAAGGGGTGATACTGGCCGCCGGCGGCTTCCCGCGCAGCAGGGAGATGCGGGATAAATACCAGCAACCTCCGATCACGGATGCCTGGACGGTGGCCTGTCGAGAGAACACCGGCGATGCCATCCGCATGGCACAGGAGGCCGGGGCGGCGCTCAAATTCATGGACCAGGCGTGGTGGCTGCCGACGTCGCTGGTGCAGGGGGGAGAGATGCCGCAGATGATCTTGGTCGAGCGCTCGCTGCCGGGGTCGATGATCGTTAACATCAGGGGTAAACGTTTCGTCAATGAGGCCGCCCCGTTCACCGACGTGGTCCGGGTGCAGTACGCCAACCACGACGATACCGGCGGCGCCATCCCCGCCTTCCTCATCGTGGACGCGCGTTTCCGCAAGAAGTACCCCCTCAGCCCGATGCTGCCCGGATTCACCCCCAAGAAGTATATCGATAACGGTTACGTGAAGGTCGGCAGCACGTTGGAAGAGCTTGCTGGGAAGTGCGGCATCGACCCGCAGGGGCTGGCCGACGAGGTAGAGAAGCTGAACCGTTATGCCGCTGCAGGCAAGGATATCGATTTCAAGAAGGGGGACAGCGTCATCGACCGCTACTTCGGCGATCCGGCGGTCGGGCCCAACCCGTGCTTGGGGCCGATAGACACGCCGCCGTACTGCGCCATCGAGCTGTGGCCTGGCGATATCGGCACCAGCGGCGGCCTGGACACCGACGCATACGCTCGCGTCCTGCGCGAGGACGGCTCCCCCATCGACGGGCTGTACGCGACCGGCAACTGCGCGGCGGCGGTGACCGGCAACGCCTACCCCGGGGCGGGGGCGACCATCGGCGCATCGATGGTTTTCGGCTATATAGCGGCGCGTCAAGCGTCGGGATGTTAATACATATCGAGATACCGGTACTCGTTCGGTAGTTTTATGGCGATAAAGGAGGATGGACAATGACAATAGATTTCAAGGATAAGTACGGGCCGTGGGGGCTAGTGGCCGGCGCCAGCGTGGGGCTGGGTGCCGCTTTCGCCGAGCAGTTGGCGTCCCGGGGGCTCAACCTGGTGCTGATAGCCCGCCGCATGGAGCCGCTGAAGAAGCTGGAAGAAGAGTTAAAAAGCCGCTATAAGGTGGATGTCAGGCCGGTGCAGCTGGACCTGGCGTCGCCCAACCTTATCGAAGAGCTGTCACCGCATACCGATGACATCGAGGTCGGACTGATGGTGTACGACACCGCGTTCCACACAATCGGGCCCTTCCTGCAGCAGACGCTGGAGAACCACCTGCGGCACATCGATGTCAACTGCCGCGGGCCACTGCTGCTCACATACCACTTCGGGAGCAGGATGGTGGAGCGCGGACGGGGAGGGATCATCCTGATGGGCTCGCTGTCCGGCTTCCAGGGCAACCCGCTGCTGAGCCACTACGCCGCCACCAAGGCGTACAACATCATGCTGGCGGAGGGGCTGTGGTACGAGCTCAAGCAGCACGGGGTGGACGTGATGGTGAGCGTCTCCGGGGCGGTGGAAACGCCCAACTACATCGGCTCCAATCCCGGTAAGCTGTCGATGGCGCCGTCGCCGCTCAAGCCCGCCGACGTAGCCCGCGAGAGCGTGGCCGCCCTGGGGAAGGTGCGCACGTTCGTCCCCGGCAGGTCATACCGCCTCGCCAGCCTGGTCACCAGGCGCTTCATGACCCGCACCAGGGCCATCGGCATGATGGCCGGGTCGACTAAGAGTATGTACGGCGACAGGAACGTGGTAATCAATCCGAAAATATGATCGGGAGGGTAGGCAATGGTTAAACTGATATACGCGCTGTGGGCATCGGAAGGTCAGTCGAAACAAAAAACTAAGGAATTGCTGCTGAACGAGGTTCAACACAAGCTGTACGATGCCGGCGTGAAGAAGCTGACGATGTACATCGACGACGAGTTCTCCACCGTGAGGTCGCCGGCGCCCAAGCTGTACCCCGGGCCGGAGATCAGCGCTGAGCTATCGCTGTGGGTTGACGGCGTGGAGAAGCGCGTCGACATTGAGAAAGTGCTGGAGCCGTGCCGCTTCCGCATCGCCGGGTATCTGGTGGAGGAGTCGATCTATACCGAGTACGGGGGCAACCGTCATTTCCACCAGCGAGACTGGCCCGACGGCGAACGTTCGCCGGTGGTGATGGCGGTGACGCTGATGGAGCGACCCAAGAAACTATCGCGGGAGGAGTGGATCAAGCGCTGGCACGGCACGCAGTCGCCGGTGTCGGAGGCGATGCAGCCCCGCGCCCGCTACATCCGCAACGTGGTACTGGAGCCGCTGACGGCGGACGCGCCGCCGTTCGAGGGCATCGTGGAGGAGGCGTGGCCCTCCGCCAGGCACATCACCAATTCCTTCCTGTTCTACGGCGCGAGTAACATCTTCCAGCTGGCGCGCAACATGTACCGCATGTTCCGCAGCGTGTCTTCGTTCCTGGAATTCCGCAGGATACGCACATCCACCATGAGCGAGTACATCCTGAGGAGCTGAGGCGGTGAATTAGAAAGTGGTACCCCTAAGTGACGCGTGTTCGAATGAGGAGATAGCTGTTGAACAGAACGTCAGTTTGTTCAACTGAAGGATAGTACTGCCATGGCAGTAGCTGAAGGCATTAACCAATTTCATACATCTCGTTGAAGTGTCTCTGGGCATTGCTCACGGATTCGCGTATCAAATCCTCGGCCTTGGCAGTTTCCCGCTGTGTGAGCAGTGTCATCAACAGCCCATTATCCATTTCGGCCGCGGCTTTACCGCATGCCTCCCAGCTCAGAATAGAGCGTACGACACGATCGGCCGCTTGATCTTCGTTGTCATACGGCCGCGGCTGCATGTCGTGACCCTTCCAGCGATTGTATCCCGCCTCGGCAACTAGAGCAGCGATAGCGATATTGATACCGCATACCCGCACCCCGTGGTCGATATCGAACTTCCCCGGACCGCCGAGGATAATCCCATCGCTGTATCCCTGTGAGTTAACATGCATATGGATGAGCATAGAATTGTCGACCTCTTCGATGGTGTCGTGAATGATATCGAGCCCTATCATCTCCGAATGACCGAACTCCTTGTTGACCCCTTTCCTTTCTAGGTTGAGGCCAAACTGGGCCGCGAGCCTGTTCCAGAAGACGATAGTGCTGGCTACCGTTGGCAGCAGCATGGCGGGATGGCCTTCATTAGGCTTAGGTTCAATAGCCCAGTACAGACCGCCAGCCAGGCTATCTCCGTAGTGGCACAGATCCGCTACGCTTTCTTTCAGGTTCGAATACATCTTGCCGAGTGCGGGTGTGGCGATATCGTAGCCAAAGGAGCCGTTCCATATGACCAGGGTTGGGGCCTTATCCGGATCAGGGTGCCAGGCTCTGCGCAGCGGCCCGCAGGTCAATTCCACGGTCTTCCGCCCGTAGTCCCTTGCTGCCGCCCTTTCGTTCGGATCGAGGGAGGCGATACCTCCATAGCCGAAATGCGCGTGGGCGCCGGGCGTGGTCAGGGCAAGCCATATCCCGGCCTGTAGTAGGGCATCGGCTATCGGTTCAGCGGTGTCCTCATTAAACTCGTAATCATAATGCATCTCGAAGCCTATCTGGATATGCTGCGGCAACCTGGGGATGATCTTTTCTTTAATCAAGTTGATCTTAGCGATGGTATCGAAATGGGGGGGCTCCCAGGAGGGGCGTATGTGCGCGGGCGTGAACCCACCCTTACCGGCATGAAACGTCCAGGCGCATATGCTGTGCAACGATGAGTTCTCTGCCATGATTACCTCCCACTGACAGTTTATCTAGAGCGTCCTAAACTGTCGACGAAATGAGACACCCTAACGAGCTTCAATTAACTTCCCCCGTGTTGGTAGATTTACTTTCTCTCCTCGGTTTCATTGTACACCTGTAGCCTTCTCCAGCGCTTCGTATCTCCTCAACAACATACGGATCGAGGATTGATTCTTACCAAGAGGATGCAAGAAGGAAGCTTCGTCCACTCGTACAAACCTTTCGGCAGCTTCCTCATATGTTGTATTCACGAGTAGCCTGGCTCCGCTTACGCTGCAGCCAAACGGAGCGGCGAAATCGGCATGTTGTATGGTACAGGTTGTGGCATCGAAGGCATCGGCGATCATCTGCCTCAGGAAACGGTTACCGGCCCCGCCACCCACCACGCAGAGTGTATCCGCACCGCTCAGATGGCTCGAGTGCAGCCTTAGGGAAATTGCTTGTGATATGTGCAGGGCGCGAATATTCACCCCTGCATCCGTCTCATCGAAACCGTCACGCACGATGCCCATCCGCCGCAGGGGCACCGACTCGTCCATTAAGTAAGGCAGCATCAGCTTCTCATACTCCACCAAGGTTGACTCCCCAGCAGCAGAGACATATTCATCCCAGTACCCCTTCAACCCACCGGAATCTACTCCTTTAGAGATGTACTTATCCAGGAAAAACTCGTGCACCTTCGCGCCGTTGGAGAAGACGGATAAGGCCATTGCCCGGCCGGGTGTGTAACCGAATATATTGTACTCGCCGGTGGGAGAAGGTATGATTCCGTCCATTACTCCGTTTATGGTATAGCTGCTACCTAGGGAGATCACCGTGCTCTCCCCACACCCCAACAGCGTCGCCGGGTTGTCCCCGGTACCTGCCAGCACGACGGCTCCAAGATCGATGCCATACCTTCCGGCAAAATATGGACTGATATTCCCCAGCGGGGTATCATACGGGACCATGCCGCCGATTCTATCCTGTAATAAATGCCCTGTCGGTTGGTCATGGAGATAGGCGTCTACTGCTTTTAACACGACATCATTCCATCCCGGTCGGTCGATATCTATGGTGTTGAGGTTCGTGCCCCAGCCGTCACCGGTATCGACGGGGGCTATCTTGCCAGCCAAGATCGAGGTCAAGAAGGCGCTCAGCAAGAAGATGCGGGCAGTACGAGAATAGTCATGGGGGGATTGATTAGCCCACTTCATAATCTGTGCTGCAGGGAAACGCAGCTCCGCCGCGTTCCCGGTGAGAACACTTATCGATCCGTGCTCCTCTAAGGCATTTGTGAGATACGCCACTTCTCGAACCGGCGAACGGTCTTCCCAGATGGGTGATGTCTCTCTCGTAATGCCGGCCTGGAGTTGGGGCAACAGGGGCTGACCTGGATCGAGGCACGCTAACCGCTCATCGAAGGATGCGTCAGCATAAACTGTGCAGTGCTGCATGGCGTCTACCTTGACGACTCCTATGCGTCCTAAATCTAAGCCGCTACTATTCAACTCGTTGAATGCTAGGTCGAGAGCCTCTATGAGCATGAAAGGTGAGGTATGCTTTATCTCAGGGCTCTCCGCTGGGAGCACGCCCCCTCGAGTACCGTAATGCGGAAGGGAAGTATCGTAATCAATCGTGCCGGTATATACCACCTCGGTTTTCTTTATATCCAAGACCACCGTTTTTACTGCACGGGTGCTGAAGTCCAGCCCCAGAGCATAAGTCTTACGGTCTTTAGCCCTGATCGCCGACATTTACTTAGAATCCATTTCGTTAATCTGATGGAAGATACTAATCCTCCAGTGATTATACCACCTTGGATTAGTAGCATTGTGTGATGGTAAGGGCCGCTTTTTTGCAGGGTGATTTATAACGTACAATGGTTGTTTGTTCATTTTTTGACTGCATGATAGAATAACTGAAAGCGCAATTATAAAGCGTTTATTAAAGTGTAGTACAGCAAAACATGAAAAGCAGGCCGCCGGCATTCAATATCGTCACTCTACTCGTGCCATTCCTGTATTTCATATCAGCGCCGTGGGTGGTGAAACACCTGATCAAGTCCAGGATTGTCTCAAGCTGGAAGCCCAAAATAACAAAGCAAGTTTCGCCGTCAGAAATCCAGGCAGGGCGTTTCGGGAAATGGAACAGGATCCGTATCGGTGAAGAGGTCGACCTGCCGATTATCGTGAAGGAAATCAAAGAGCAAAAGGTAGAAATTGCAGGGAGTGACTGTAGAACGGTTATGGGCGATTTCGATTTCTCTGCATCAGAGACTGAGGATGGTTTTGCCATAAGCTGGGAGTTGAAAAACGGCGAACATCTGTACGGTCTCGGTGAAAGGTTCACCGCCTTCGATCTCAGAGGCAGAAGGCATGTGCTCCAGGCGATGGACCCTATAGGGAACAACAGCTCGTTCCGCAGCTACAAGCCGGTGCCGTTTCTCCTGTCCAGCGCAGGTTACGGGGTCTTCATCAACACCGCGTCGCGGGTGCTTTTCGATGCGAGGGGAGACAGGTGTCTCGCAGCGTGCAGGGGCCCGCTCGATATGTGGGTGGTGAGGGGGACTCCGAAGGAGATCATCACTGAGTACACCGGTCTGACGGGCCGTGCTCCGCTAATCCCCAAATGGGCGCTCGGGCTCTGGATATCGAGGTGCATGTACCCGAATCGGAAATACACCGAGCAGGTCGTTGACGCAATGCGGGAGGAGGGCATTCCCTGCGATGTGGTATCGCTTGATCCGCTGTGGCTTAAGCATCGGCTGTTCTATCTGCGGGATAGCATGACTTTCGTGTGGGACGAGAAGCGATTCCCCAACCCCGGCGAAATGATCAGGCAGTTCGCTGAAAAGGGTATGAAGGTCTGCCTGTGGATCAATCCGTACATCCCCCTGCTGCTTCCCATTTTCAGGGAGGCGAAATCCAAAGGGTACCTGGTTACCAAAAGAGGACGGCCCGCGCTGACGCAGGACGGCCCCAGTGCGGTGGTCGATTTCTGCAATGACGAGGCGGTGGACTGGTACAAGGAGAAGACGGCTGCCCTGATAAAGCTGGGGGTGAAGGCGCTCAAGACGGATTACGGCGAGGCCGTGCCCGAGGGTGTGGATTGCACAAAGTATCCGCAATATTACGTCCACAACCTATATCCTTTTCTCTACAACCGGGCGGTTCACCAGGTGTTCGAGGAGATTGGTGAGCCAGGTGTTCTGTGGGCGCGGAGCGCGTGGGCGGGCAGCCAGAGGTATCCCGTTCACTGGTCTGGCGATCCGAAGTGTAACTGGCGCGACCTGAAGCACGTCTTGATCGGTGGTCTGAACTTCTCGTTGTCGGGTTTCGCTTACTGGAGCCACGACATCGGCGGTTTCATAGGCTTCCCTTCGAGAGAGTTGTACATCCGCTGGGCGCAGTTCGGCCTGTTCGTCTCTAATGCGAGACTGCACGGTATCACCCCGCGCGAGCCTTGGGTGTTCGGGGAAAAGGCATTGCAAATTTTCAAACACTATGCCAAATTGCGTTACCGGCTGATCCCGTATCTGTACACCGCTTCCTATATCGCTTCGAAAACCGGCCACCCGGTTCTGCGGCCGATGGTGTTCGAGTTTCCGACTGACGTGAACACGTACGAATTGACGGAACAGTTCATGCTCGGTGGTGACCTGCTCGTCGCGCCGATTCTCGAAAAAGGAAAAACCAAGAAGAAAGTGTATTTCCCAGAGGGAAAATGGATCGACTGGCACGACCTGCGTGAATACGAGGGCCCTGGCTTTCAGGAAGTGAGCGCGCCGCTGGAACGGCTCCCGATCTTCGTACGGAAGCAATCCATCATTCCACTCGGGCCAGAGGTGAATTTCGTCGACGAGGCCACTGAACCAGTTACGCTTCTGGTTTTCGACCCGGAGGAGAGTAATTCGATACTCTACGATGATAAAGAAGAAGTAGTCTCGTCCATAAAGGAAGACAATTCGATTGTATTCCGAATGTCGCCCTCGAAGAGATCGTTTATCGTTAAATTCTTGAAACTAAAGGGCAAAGAAACAGCAAGCGAGAATGCAGAAATAGTTGAAACTTCACAGCACGGCGATTGGTTTCAGATTTCTTTTAAAACATCGGGTAATGAGGTGACCATTAAGGTGTCATAGTGGTCGAATACACAACATTGCACATCGCACATTGCGCTATTCTGTTTCAGGGGAGAGATAGTGGTAGCTAGTACCCCCAAGGAGAATTGAACTCCTGTTTCCAGCTTGAAAGGCTAGCGTCCTGGTCCACTAGACGATGGGGGCATTTCCAACCCTGATATTGTAGCACAGCGCGGGCTGGCTGGCTACGGATACAGCGCCAGCCCCTCCAGCGCGATGGTCTCGGGGAAGTGGAGCATCAGGTTCATGTTCTGCACCGCCTGGCCGGCGCCGCCCTTCACCAGGTTGTCGATGCAGCTTACCACGATGAGCCGCCCCGTCCGCGCATCGACCACGGGGTGCACCATGCAGCGGTTGGTGCCCAGCGTCTGCTTGGTCTGCGGCGGCGCGTCCACCACCTTCACGAAAGGCTCGTCCTCGTAGAACTCCTGGTATATCTGGCGCACCTTCTTCCCGTCGCCGATGAGCTTGGCGTAGCAGGTGGTCAGTATGCCGCGGTTCATCGGTATCAGGTGCGGCACGAAGGTCACCGACAGGTCGCGTGACGGGTTCAGCGCGCGCAGCTCCTGCACCATCTCCGGCAGGTGGCGATGGCCCTCCAGGGCGTA
Organism: uncultured Dehalococcoidales bacterium; assembly: GCA_964448395.1. Taxonomy (GTDB): domain Bacteria; phylum Chloroflexota; class Dehalococcoidia; order E44-bin15; family E44-bin15; genus CAYUWM01. Next base: position 21,607 of record CAYUWM010000008.1, on the reverse strand, counting down.
GGCGGAGAGGTTCTCGTTGGCCTCGGCGAAGTGCACCTTAATGTTGAGCGAGCGGCCGGCGCCGGATACGCCGGACTTGGAATCGATTATCACGTCCGGCTCAATGAGCCCCTCCTTGACCGCGGGGGCCAGGGCCAGTATGGCGCCGGTGGGGTAGCACCCGGGGTTGGCCACCAGGCGGCTCGACGCTATGCTGTCGCGGTTGAGCTCCACCAGCCCGTAGACCGCCTCCTTAAGCAGCTTGGGTGAGGGGTGGGGGAAGTCGTACCACTTCTTGTAGTCGCCGGGGTCCTTGAGCCTGAAGTCGGCGCTGATATCGATGACCTTGATGTCGCGGTCGAGGGCGGCGGTCACCGCCTCGACGCTGTCCTTGTGCGGCATCGCCGAGAAGGCCAGCGAGACATCGCCAAGCTCCGGCGCTATTGTGAGGTTGATGTCGGCAAGGTGGGGCAGGACGTCCCCCAGCTTTTGCCCCACCGCGCTCCGGCCGGTGACTGAGGCCAGCTCCACCTCGGGGTGGAGGTGCAGCAGCCGGGCTATCTCCATGCCGATATAGCCGGTAACGTTGATTATGCCCACTTTCACCATCGCCATCTACCTTTCCAGCACGATCGCCATCCCCTGCCCGCCGCCGACGCAAAGCGTGGCCAGGCCGAGGTGCAGGTCGCCTCTCTTCATCTGATGCATCAGTGTTACCACAATTCGGGCTCCGGTGCAACCGATGGGGTGCCCCAGCGAGATACCGCTGCCGTGCACGTTGGTGTTGTCCCAGCTGAGGCCCAGCTCCCGCATGCAGGCGATAGCCTGGGCGGCGAAGGCCTCGTTAAGCTCGATGTTGTCGAAGTCGCCGACCGACAGGCCGGTCTTCTTCAGGACGTGCCGCGTCGCCGGTATGGGGCCCAGTCCCATGTAGGCGGGGTCGACCGCCCCGGAGGCATACGCCCTGACCCTGGCGAACGGCTCGAGGCCCAGCTCGTCGGTCTTCGTTTTCGACATCAGCACCACCGCGGCGGCTGCGTCGTTGACCCCCGACGAGTTGCCGGCGGTGACCGTGCCGCCCTTCTTGAACGGGGTCGGCAGCTTGGCCATCTTCTCCAGGCTGGTGTCCATGGGGCGCTCGTCGGTATCGTACATCAGCGGGTCGCCCTTACGCTGCGGCACCGGGACGGGGACGATCTCCTGTCCGAAGATGCCGTCGGCTATCGCCGCCCGCGCCCGCTGGTGGCTCATCAGGCCCACCTCGTCCTGCTCTTCCCGGGTTATGCCGTACCTTTCGGCCACGTTCTCCGCGGTGTAGCCCATGTGGTAGTTGTAGAACGTCTCCTGTAGTCCGTCCCACAATAGCAGGTCGAGCATCTCCGCTTTCCCGTCGAGGTCCATGCGGTACCCCCAGCGGGCCTTGGGCAGGGCGTAGGGGACGTTGCTCATGCTCTCCATCCCCCCGGCGATCACCACGTCCGACTCGCCCAGCAGTATCGACTCCACACCCAGGGTGATGGCCTTCATCCCTGAGGCGCACAGCTTGTTGATGGTGAAGGCGTTGGTCTCCTTGGGCAGCCCGGCGTACACCGTCGCCAGGCGGCCGGGGTTCTGCCTGGTGCCCGCCAGTATCACCTGCCCCATGATCACCCCGTCGACCTGCACCGGCTTGAGGGACTGGTCCCAGTCGTAGTACTGCCTCTCCAGCTCGGTGAGCCCTTCGCCGCAGAAGACGTCTGGCCCGCAGGCCATCTTCTCGTCGGTGACCACCGGCCTCAGCCCGGCGCGGCGCATCGCCTCTTTAATGACGATACTGCCCAGCTGCACCACGGGGACGTCCTTGAGCGAGCCGCCGAAGGCCCCGATGGCGGTCCTGACGCCGCTTACGATGACCACTTCATTCATGATTGGTTTCCTTTCTCCTCTGTCTCTCTATCTCGCTTAGCCGCGCATCGCTGATCCCGAAGTGGTGCGCTATCTCGTGGCGCACCGTGTCCGCGATGCCGCGCACTACCCTCTGTTCGGTGCGGTACGCCATCTCGATCGGCTTGCGAAATATCGTTATTTTATCCGGCAATGCAGTCGCGTGGCTTCGGCCCATAGCGGTCAGCGGGATGCCCTCGTAAAGTCCGAGCAGTTCCCACCGGCTGCGTAGCCCCACGCTGACCAGCTGGTGGCGGGTGGGCCATTCCTGCACCACCACGTCGATGTTCTCCAGCCTCTGCTTGAACTCCGGCGGCAGGCTTTCCACCGCCTCGGCCACCAGCCTATCGAATCGCTCCCTGTCCATATCTGCAAACCTCAATGAGCACACATTCCCGGCAGCGGGGTCGCTGCGCCCGGCAGACCCTTCGGCCGTGCGTTACCATGTTCACGTGGAACCGGTAGATGGCATCGGTCGGTAACAGTTCCTCCAGCAGACCGTGCGCCCGGGCCGGGGTCACGCCGTTATCGATAAGCCCCAGTCGTCTGGAGACCCGGTATACATGGGTATCCACCGGCAGCACCGGTCTCCCCAGCGAGAACAGGAGCACGCACGCCGCTGTCTTGGGACCCACGCCGGGCAGGGCCTCGAGCCAGGCCCTCGCCTGCGGCAGCGGCATGTCGCTGAGGAACCCCAGGTCGAGGGAACCCCGCTCCTGGCGCACGATATCGAGCACGGCCTTGATGCGCGGCGCCTTGACCCGGCTCAGTCCGCCGCTCTCTATGGCCGCCGCGATCTCCCCGACCTCTGCGTCCGCCATCCGCTCCCAGCTTGCGAATTTCCGGGTGAGATTGTGAAAAGCCCTCCCCGAATTGGTGTCCGACGTGTTCTGCGAGAGTATGGTGGCGATCAGTTCGGATAAGGGGTCGCCGCGCGGCTGCCACACGGGGCGGCCGTATTCCCGGTCGAGCATCTCGATAATATGGCTTACAGTCATCCGTTCTTCAGGTGGCAGGTGTCGTTTATCAAATGCACGGTTGGCTTCCCTTCTTCGAGTTCAAAAACGTTGATCGCGGTGGTATCCTGCTCTATCTGCCAGAAGTGGGAGTTGTCCAGCCCCAGCAGGTGGCAGAGGAGCACCTTGCATATCACCCGGTGGGTGACCGCCGCTATCGTTTCACCGCCGTGCTTCGCCGCCAGCCCCTCGATGGTGGCGACCGACCGCCTGCGAACATCCTCCAGGGTTTCCCCGTCGGGGATTGCAAGTATCTCGGGCCGGTTACACCAGAGGTCGAACTGTTCGGGGTAGCTCTCCTTTACGTCCGCTATCGACATGCCCTGCCACACGCCAAACTTCATGTCGATTATGCCCTCGACGGGAACCACCTCAAGACCGGCGGTATCGGCCAGCGCCTGGGCGGTGGCCAGCGCCCGCTTCAGCGGGCTGGAATAAATGGCTGTCACCCCCCATTGTTGGGAAACCCTTCTTGCGGCCGCCTCCGCCTGTCTCCGCCCGGTGTCATCCAGGTCGATGTCGGCCCAGCCCCTGAACCTCTCCTGCTTGTTCCAACCCGTCTGTCCGTGCCTTACCAATATTACGCGAGCCAACCGAGCCTCCTGACGTTCATTTCAGGCCCTCTTCCCGGAGCCCGGTGAGGATGTACTGTATCTCGGTGCCGGTAAGTCCGAAGCGGTGCAGGGTATGGCGCACGATCTCCATGCTGGTTTCGACATCGGGTCTCACCATCTCGGCGACACCGATGTCGCGGAGCTTAGTCACCTCATCATCGAAGTGAACGCGGGCGACTATGTCCAGCTTGGGGTTGATCGCCAGCGCGTTCCTCACCGTGAGCTCTGTTCCGATAGGTTCGTGGAAGGTGATAACCAATACCTTAGCCTTTTCCAGGACCGCCCTCGACAGTATCTCCGGATTGCTGGCATCTCCATACATACAAGGCACGTCGCGGGCCCGCAGGGCGTCGATAATCTTAGGGTCATTATCTATAACCAGGTAGGAGAAGCCTCTTTGCTCCAGAACCCTGCTCAGGTTACGTCCAATGCGGTCACAACCGCATATCACCACGTGGTTGGCCAACTGGAATCCCCGACTGAACTGGGGATCGGTACGCCGCGCCAGAATAGCGGCGAACCTCTCTCCCTGGCTGAGCTTTCGGTACAGGACGGTTGCCGTTACTATAGCGAGGGGTGTCAACAATATAGTAATAACCGCGCTGCTCAAGGTCAAGTCGTACACATCTTTGGATATGACCCCGGCACTCAATGCAGCGGCGGCCAGAACGAAGCTGAATTCGCCGATCTGGAACAGCCCGGCGCCGGTATACAGCGCGGTCTTATGAGTGTAGCCGAATATCCTCGGGATAAGGGAGCAGATGATGAATTTGCCTCCGATTATCGCAGCTACCACCCCGATAACCATCCCAATATTGTCTGCCATGAAGCCAAGGTCGATAAGCATACCGAGCGAGACGAAGAACAGGGTGGCGAAGATATCACGCAGGGGTACCACCTCGGCTATAGCCTGATAGGCATAGTCGGACTCGCTGATGAGGATCCCGGCCACGAAAGCCCCCAGCGCCAGCGATATCCCGTAATAGTATGTACCGAAGGCCACTGCCAGGCAGAAGCCGACGATTGTAAGCAGGAAAAGCTCCCGCGAGCGCACCGCTGCCACCCGCCGCATGAAACGCGGCAAGACCCAGAGGCCCAGCACAACCATCGCACCCAGGAATATCACCGTGGTCAGGACAGCTTTGCCCAGTGCACCGGCCAGGCCCGGCTCCCCGAAGGCGGGCACCAGCGCCATCATGGGGATCACCGCCAGGTCCTGCACCAGGAGTATGCCGATCATCACCCGCCCGTGGGCGGTGTCGATCTCTCCACGATCCATCAGTAGCTTGATGACGATCATGGTGCTGGACAGGGAGATGAGGAAGCCGAAGAACACGGCTTCGCTCGGGGGCCAGCCCAGCAGGGTGCCGATGGCGAAACCCAGCCCGGTGGTGATGAGGATCTGCGCCAGGCCGCCGAATATGGCAACCCTTCCCATCTTCTTCAGCGTCTTGAGGGAGAACTCCATCCCTAGTGTGAAGAGGAGGAGGGCGACGCCGATCTGCGCCAGGGTTTCGATCTGGCCCAGCTCTTCCAGTTTAACCAGACCAGTGCCGTAGGGGCCGACTACCATGCCTCCAGCGAGGTAGCCCAAGATGACCGGCAGCCGTAGAAGACGAGCAATCATCCCGCCAGCCAAAGCTGCTACCAGAACGTAGATTAGTACCAGAAGTTCAAGTTCCGCCATAGTATGGTTCCTGCAGCTACAATCATTGAATATTCTAGCATATATATAAGCGGGAATGCAGGGCAATCATTGACAATTGTAGCTGTGCCTCTGTAAACTGGTTCTGACCTTACTGTAAAAGGATATACATGGGCGAAACGGATAATATGCGCCAGCAGATCGAGCAAGCCCTCAAGGGACAGGATGCGGACTATGTGGAGATACGTATTGAAGAGAGGGAGTCTAGCCGTATCCAGTACCGTGGCAGGGAGCTGGAGGATGTGGGCCGAAGCACCAGCCGCGGCGGCAATGTGCGCGCGATGATTAAGGGGGGATGGGGATTCTCCAGTTTTAACAAGATCGAAGGTCTACGGGACAAGGTGGCGCTGACGGTTAAGCAGGCACGGCTGGTGGGCAAAGAGGAGAGCAGGCTGGCGCCGGTGGATCCGGTGGTGGATATCGTGGCTCCGCAGATAAAAAAGGATACATCGAGCGTGCCGCTGGCACAGAAGAAGCGCATACTTGACGAATATAATGATATCATCTGGGCCACACCCAAGATCCAGACATCGATACTGGCTTACGGTGACGGCAAGAAATCAGTCATATTCGCTAACTCCGAGGGCAGCTATATCGAGCAGACCAAGGACGGACTCTCCCTGCGCGTGGTAGTAGTCGCCAGGGAGGACGGAGATGTGCAGCAGGTCTCGCTGAGCGTGGGCTCCAGCGGGGACTTCACCTTCGTGGAGGGCCTGCAGGAGCAGGTGGAGGATGCCGCCCGGCGCGCCGTGGCACTGCTCGCTGCGCCGCAGGTCAAGGGGGGTGAGTACACCGTAGTCCTCAATCCGGTGCTCGCCGGCGTCTTCACCCATGAGGCCTTCGGGCATCTCTCCGAGTCTGATTTCGTCTATGAGAACGATCGAATGAAGGAGATCATGGTGCTGGGGCGCAAATTCGGCGAGAAGTACCTGAACATCGTGGACGGCGCCGCCATCCCCGGGCTCCGCGGCAGCTACAAATACGACGACGAGGGGGTGCCGGCTACCAGGACATATCTGATCAGGGAAGGGGTGCTGGTGGGTCGGCTGCACTCGAGGGAGACGGCGGCCAAGATGGGCGAAGCCCCCACCGGCAACGCCCGCGCCATAAACTACGGCCATCCGCCCATCGTGCGCATGACCAACACGTTTATCGAGTCCCAGGATATCTCGTTCGGCGACATGATAGCCGATATCAAGGAAGGGGTATACGTTAAGAACTGGTACGGGGGGATGACCAGCATGGAGATGTTCACCTTCTCCGCCGGCGAGGCCTATATGATTCGCAACGGCAGGGTGGAAGAGCTGCTGCGTCCGGTGGTGCTTACCGGCAACGTATTTACCACGCTGGGCAACATCGACGCTGTCGGTGATGACCTGGAGATGAATCAGGGGGGTGGCTGCGGCAAGGGGGCCCAGTCGCCGCTGCCGGTATCCAACGGCAGTCCCCATATCCGCATCCGCAACTGCCTGCTGGGAGGGAAGTAGTTGGAGAGAATCCTGGAACTTGCCAGTAGGGTCGCCGACGAGGCTGAGGTGTTCAAGGTGACGCTGCTGGAGATGCCGGTCGGCTTCGAGGCCAACCGCCTCAAGATGCTGGAGACCGGAGAGGCGACCTCGGTTTCGCTGCGCGTCGTCAAGGACGGGAAGATCGGTTTCGCCACCACCACCCGTTTGGATAACCCGCAGGCGCTGGTGAACATGGCGATGGAGACCTCGCAGTTCGGTGCGGCGGCGAGGTTCGAACTGCCTGCGGCTCAACGGTATCCCGGGGTCGAGGTGTACGACAGCGAGGTTGAATCATTCGACATTGACGATATGGTTGAGATGGGCAACGCCCTGATCGCGAAGTTGCTCGCGCATACACCGGAGCTCGTCTGCGAGGCTGAGGTGGCCAAGAGCCGGGTGACGGTCGATATACTGAATTCGCGCGGCGGCAAGGCAAGCTACCGCAAGAGCTATTTTTCCGTCGGCATCGAGGGTACGTTAATACGGGACACGGACATGCTTTTCGTGGGTGAGAGCGAGAGCTCATGCCACCCGGTCACCGATATCGAGGCGATCATCGCCCCGGTGATCGATCAGCTTGAGCTGGCGAAGAATACCGCATCGGTGGCCACCGGCAGGCTCCCGGTGATCCTGACCCCCAAAGGTGTCAGGAGTGCCGTCTTTACCCCGCTGGCACTGGCGGTCAACGGAAAGATGGTGATGGAGGGTGCCTCGCCCCTGGGGGGCAAGCAGGGCGAGCGTCTGTTCGACGAGAGGCTTTCGCTATGGGACGACCCCACCATTAACTACCGCCCCGCCAGCCGTCCCTGCGATGATGAAGGGGTGCCCAGCCAGAGGACGGCACTTATCGAAAGGGGTGTGGTTACCGATTTTCTCTATGACCTGCAGACCGCTGCCCTCACCGGCAATCGCAGCACCGGCAACGGTAACCGGTCGAGGGGCAGCCTCCCTACCCCTTCGGTGAGCGCGGTGCTTATCGATGAGGGTGACACGCCGCTGGAAGCAATGATTCGCGATATGAAGGAGGGGCTGGTCATCGATATGCTCATCGGCGCGGAGCAGGGAAACGTGCTGGGCGGCGATTTCAGTGGCAACGTCCTGCTGGGCTACAAGGTGGAGAACGGCACGATCGTCGGTCGGGTTAAAAATACCATGGTATCGGGTAATATCTACCAAGCGCTGAAGAGGGTCGAGGCCATCGGCGACAAGGCGGAATGGGTGGGCGGAGCGCTGAAGTCGCCGGCACTTTATCTCCCCGCTTTAGCTGTGGCCACCAAGGGATAGCGGAGGCGTCGGTGTCGATAGAGGACTACCTGGCAGAACTGAAAGATTTGGACCGGTCGCTGGTTTCGTCCGGGTTAGCCCGACTGTCGAACTTGTCTCCGAATGAACTGATACTGTTCCTCGAAGCATGGTCGTTTATAGGTACAGAGCGGCGGAGGGATATCGTCAGCAGGCTTGCGGAGCTGGCTGAGGAGAATACCAGCCTGAATTTCGACGATGTTTTTCTCGCCTGCCTCAATGATGCCGATGACGCGGTGAAGGTAAGCGCTATGGAAGGCCTGTGGGAATACGAAAGCCGCTCCCTGATCGAACCCCTGATAGGTCTGCTTGAGGGGGATGGCCCCGAATCGGTGCGCGCCGCGGCTGCCACGGCGCTGGGCAAGTTCACCCTGCTGGCCGAGACGGGAGAGCTGCCATCGCGCGACGCCGACAGGCTGGAGGAAGCACTTACCGAGGTTATCGAGAATGAGGCGAATCAGATTGAGGTGAGGCGGCGGGCGGTAGAGGCGATCGCTGCGTTCAGTATACCTAAGGTAAATCAAATTATTCGGGAATTTTACCGCAGCGATGATGACAGGATGAGGGTCAGTGCCATTTACGCCATGGGAATGAACTGCGATCCCCAGTGGCTGCCCCTCATTTTGGAGGAACTGGGCAACCCCGATGCCGAGATGCGCTTCGAGGCGGTGGTAGCTTGCGGTGAGATGGAGGAGGAGGCGGCAGTCCCCCGGCTCGTCTCTCTCATCGACGACCCCGACTCGCAGGTGCGGCTGTCCGCCATTGTGGCGTTGGGGAAGATAGGCGGCAGGGAGGCAGAGGATGCGCTGCGTCAGTGCATGGAACGTCCCGATGAACATATTCGCGATGCGGCTATGCAGGCTATAGAAGAGATAGAGCATAGCGTGGATCCCTTCTCCTTTGGGGTCGAGTAGCTGGAGCTTTCAATGCTGAAAGGCGAAAAGGTAGTAATAAGAGGAAAAAAGACGTCGGACGCCGCCAACGATTATGCCTGGCGCAGCGACGAAGAGCTCGCCCGTCTCGACGCGGCGATGACATTGCATATTCCTTTCAAGCACTTTCTGACCAGCTACATCGATGAGATAAGCCACTCCAGCCCGCGGCGGCAGCGTTTCGCCATCGATACACTGGGTGGTAAGCATATCGGGAATTGCATGTATTACAATATCGACCGGGTCAAGGGTGAGGCGGAGCTGGGGATAGTGATCGGGGACCGGGATTACTGGGGCAAGGGCTATGGTGAGGATGCAGTCACCACCCTTATAGCCTATATTTTCAATTCCGATGGCATTGATCGGGTCTACCTGAACACGCTGGAGTGGAATGCCAGGGCGCAGCGCTGTTTCGAGAAGTGCGGCTTCACCTCATGCCGGCGGCGAAGAAGGTTTAATGGCACTTTTATAGTGATGGAGATTTACCGTCACTCCTGGTTGAAACGCTCGGCGTCGAAGGCGGAGGTTACAATAACAGAGAAGCAGGAAGGGTGATCCTTCCTGCTTC
>CAYUWM010000008.1:0-11960 GCA_964448395.1 uncultured Dehalococcoidales bacterium | reverse complement strand
GACGGATTCACCAGCCCCTGTGCCAGAGCACCAGGGACCTGCTGCGCAAGTTCATCCACGGTCCACAGGCCGTCCTTCTTGATGTCCTTATCGATGCTTCTAACCACCTCCGGCTCGGAGTAAAGGCCAACCTGCCCGCCGACGACGAGGAAGGTGTAGCCGTTTATGTTGGCAGCCGCAGCCTCGTCGGTGCAGAGGAAGACTACGAACGGCGACACGCACTCCGGCGGCGGTAGGAACTGCTCCACGTCGAGCTCACCCTCTCCTCCAGCGAGGCCAGCATCGCCGGCCTTCTTCCACGACTCCAGCACCGCATCGTTCAGGGTCATCCTGGTGCCGGCTCGTGGCCTTATGGCATTGCAGATGACGCCGTATCTGCCCAAGTCGCGGGCCACCGTCCGGGTCAGGCCGACGATCCCCTCCTTGGCAGCGCTGTAATTCGCCTGGCCCAGGTTGCCCAGGCCAGCCTCGGACGAAGTGTTGACGATGCGGCCGTAGCGCTGCTGGCGGAAGGCGCCGGCAGCGGCCCGGATGCAGTTCCAGTGGCCGTAGAGATGGGTCTTGAGCACCACGTCCCATTCATCCTCGGTCATATTGAAGACCATGCGGTCGCGGAGCACCCCGGCGTTGTTGACCAGTATATCCAGCCGCCCGAAGTTATCGATGGCGGTCTGGACCATGTTCTCGCAGTCCGATAGCTTGGTGACATTGCCGTAGTCGGGAGCCGCTTCGCCGCCGGCCTTCTTGATCTCATCGACCACTTCCTCGGCCGGCGATTTATCGGTGCCCGAGCCGTCGGTCGCCACCCCCAGGTCGTTTATAATCACCTTAGCGCCCTCGGCGGCCAGCGCCAGCGCGTGGGAGCGCCCCAGCCCGCGACCGGCGCCGGTTACCAGCGCAACCCTGCCCTTCAGTCTATCTCCCATTTTGCCCTCGTTTCTATTACTTCTTCTTGGAGGGAAGGGCGACCCGTGCCTTGCCCGGCGTGGTCTTCTCTCCTTTACCGTTCTCCACCCAGATGTCGCACTCCACTATGTTATCGCCGTCCTCCACCTTCTTACCGGTGACCAATCCCTTGCACCACCAGGTATCACCATCTTGGGGCTCGGTCATAGTCTTCATCTTGCGCGGGTAGTCCATGCCGCGGAACTGGCAGGAGAGCATCTTGACGGTTCCCTCGTCGCCGATCCAGTCCGTCACCAGGTTTCCCAGCCAGGCGCGCTTGAGCTGGCCGTGAACGATGGGGCTGCCGACGAACATCGCCTGGGCGAAGCTGTCCTCGTAGTGCAGGGGGTTGAAGTCGCCGGAGCCACCGGCCCACTTGACCAGCATGCGGCTGGTTGCCACCTTGGAGAGCGGGGTAACCTCGTCGCCGACCTTGACGTCTTCGTAGTACAGTTGCTTCTTATCATGGTGAGTCATTTCGTTCCCTCCTGCCTAACTGCAGATCAGCGTCTGGCGGGCTACAGCCACCAGTGCGCCGTCCTGATTGAGATATTTCTGCTCTATGATGAGGAACAGCATCTTGCCCTGCGACGTTTGCTTCTCCCGTACATCGGCGAGCTTCCCGTAGGTCACCAGCGTGTCGCCGGCACGGACGGGGACGAAGAAGTTTAGCTCTATGCCGCCGTCGAGGATGCGCAGCATGCCGGACTCCGCCACCGCACCCACAACCCGGGACATGCCGGCCTCTATGTCGCCACCTCCTACAGGCCAGCCGAAGAAACCGGGGGGAGCTATTATCCCACCGTACTTGGAGTTCTTGGCATACTCCTCGTTGCGGAAAAGCGGATTGGGATCGTCGATCGCGTCGGCATAACGCGCGATGGCTCCCCGCTCCACCTCCAGCACTACTGGCTCCGCCCACATGCCGATCATGGACTGGATTTCATCAGAAATCATTGAGCCTTCTGCCATTTGTTTGCCTCCTTATTTTTTGTGTCGCAGACAGAACAAAGCCAGGCAGGGCACCAATGCCGCTTACCTGGCTATCCTGTCAAATCCCGGTGCGATTGCGTTCGCCGGTTGAAACCTCTGCTCATTTCGGTATCGTCTGTCGAACAACCAAGGGCAAAACCATAGAAAGTCTAGCGTAATCCTGAGGTCCATGTCAAGACTTGTGCACCTTCTCCATCGGGGCCAGGCTCAGTAGCAGGCGTTTCAGGCCGGCGTCTCCCTTGAATGCCACGGTGACCTCCTGGTCGTCGTCCATGGAGGCGCAGCTCACCACGATCCCCTCGCCGAACTTGGCGTGGCACACGTGGTCCCCGGCGCTGAGCGCCGCTTTCGTCATCGCCGCCGATGGCTTCTTGGGTGCGGGCTTCAGCTCCGTTTCACGTTCAGCGTCGCCGGGGGCGGTCACCAGGTGGGGCGGTATGTCCATGAGGAACCGCGAGGGCAGATTGATCGATGTGCTCCCCATGGAGCTGCGGCGGAAGGCGCGCACCAGGTATACCCGCTGCTTAGCGCGGGTGATGCCCACGTAGCACAGGCGGCGCTCCTCCTCCATCTGGTCCGCGGCGTCGAAGGACCTGCGGTGGGGCAGCAGCCCCTCCTCCATGCCCACGATGAACACCACCGGGAACTCCAGCCCCTTGGCGGCGTGGAGGGTGATCAGGGTCACCGCATCCACCTTCTCGTCGTAGCTGTCCACATCGGCGACCAGCGCCACGCCTTCGAGGAAGGAAAGCAGGCTGTCATCGGGCGCCAGGTCGCGGTAGTCGTTGGCCACGGTGCGCAGTTCCAGTATGTTCTCCCAGCGGTCCTCGCCGTCCTCCTCCCCCATGAGGTATTCCTTGTAACCGGTGCGTTCCACCACCCGGTCGAACAGCTCCACGATGTTCAGCTCGACGCTGGCCTTTATCAGGTCGTTGAGCACATCGAGGAACCCGCCCAGTACCCGCCTGCTCCTGCCGTCGAACGGGGTTTCCGCCTCTTCATCGGCTATCGTCTGCAAAGTAGAGTAGACCGGCAGCGAGCGTCCCTGCGCCCAGCGCTCCAGCTCCTTCACCGTCCGCGCGCCGATGCCCCGCGGCGGCACGTTGATCACCCGTGACAGGCTGACGCTGTCGTACGGGTTGTGGATCAGCCGTAGGTAGGCGATGATGTCCTTCACCTCGCGGCGCTCGTAGAAGCGGGTGCCGCCCACCAGCCGGTAGGGCATACCGTAGCGCATGAACGCCTCCTCCACCGCCCGCGACTGGGCGTTGGTGCGGTACATGATGGCGCAGTCGCTGTGCGCGAACGAATGGTCGCTAACCAGCCGGTCGACCTCGCCTACCACGTACTGGGCCTCCTCCTGCTCGGTGTAGGTCTCGGCCACGGTGACCGGCACGCCGTCCTCGTTTTCGGTCCACAGCCCCTTGTCCTTGCGCTGGCGGTTGGCGGCGATGACGTTGTCCGCCACCTCGAGGATGGTCTTGGTGGAGCGGTAGTTCTGCTCCAGGTACACCACCCGGGCGTCGGGGAAGTCGGTCTCGAAGCTGAGGATGTTGCGCATGTCGGCGAAGCGCCAGGAGTATATCGACTGGTCAGGGTCGCCCACCACGCAGATGTTGCGGTGCTTGCCCGCCAGCTGCTTGCACAGCATGTACTGGACGGTGTTGGTGTCCTGGAACTCGTCCACCAGCAGGTGGTGGTAGCGGTTCTGGTACCCGGCCAGCACCATGGGATGCGCGTGGAACAGCTGAACTACCTTCATCAGCAGGTCGTCGAAGTCCAGCGCCTTGCTCTCGGTGAGCAGCTCCTGGTATCGCGCGTACACCCGCGACACCACCTCGTCGAAATAGGTGTATTTTACATAATCCTCCGGCGCGTTGAGATGGCTCTTGGCCTCGGAGATGGCGGAGAGGAACACGCGGGGAGGGGAGCGTTTGGGGTCGATGTCCAGCTCCAGCAGGGCGCGCCGGGCGAGCCGCATCTGGTCGTCGTCGTCGTATATCACGAACCGGTGATCGATGCCGATGTGATCGCCGTCTCGCCTGAGGATGCGGGCGCATATCGAGTGGAACGTGCCCACGGTCAGCTCAGCCACCGCGTCGCCCAGCAGGGCGTGGAGGCGCTCCTTCATCTCCCGCGCCGCCTTGTTGGTGAATGTGACCGCCATTATGTGGTACGGGCGCACCCCCCAGGTCTTGACCAGGTAAGCCACTCTATGGGCGATGACCCGCGTCTTGCCGCTGCCGGGGCCGGCGAGGATCAGGAGCGGCCCCTCTATGGCTTCCACCGCTTCCCGCTGCGCCGGGTTCAGCCCCTCAAGGATGTCCACACTTGAATTATAGCATCGGGGGTGGGCATAAGAAAGAGGCCGGTCTAGGAGTTTGGGATAAAAAAGTGGGGGGAGAGGCTGGCAGAGCCATGGTTTAGTGCGGCGTCGGTGAGCGATGCGTTACTGTGACTCCCCCCACAAAAAATGAACCGCATCGCACCTAGTATATTTATACCTCCATCAAGCCGTATCTGTCAATACTTTTGTATGCTTCGATAAAATTACGTAAAATGACTGTAAAATGTCGTACGATTCGGGGAGTCGGTGGATATAAACAACCCGGCGATGATGGCTCACCGCCGGGCTGCTTCTCAATTAATCGTGTGCTGCTATGTCGCCGTTTATATGGGGAACGGGGGCATGGAGAGGTCGCCCATCTCACGTATCCTTTTGTGCAGCTCCTGCGGGGTCCACCTCTTGCCGATATCGATAGAGTTGCCCGGGGTCCACGGCACGAACACCTGTATCTTGCCTCCCTGTATGGTGAAGATGCGGCCGGTTATGTCCTGAGCTTTATCGCTGGCGAGGTAGACGACGAGCGGAGACAGGTTCTCCGGGGCCCACGTATCGAATCCCTCCTCCGGGGGCTTCTCTCCCATAAGCTGCGCGGTCATCTGAGAGCCCAGCGTCATCCGGCTGCGGGCCATGGGGGCGATGGCGTTGGAGGTGACGTTGTACTTTGCCATCTCCCGGCCCCATACCATGGTCAGCGCTGCGATGCCACCCTTAGCCGCGGCGTAGTTGGCCTGGCCGGCGTTCCCGCCGAGGCCGGCGTGGGACACGGTGTTTATGATGCGCCCGTTGACCGGGTTGCCTGCCTTGCTCTGCTCGTAGAAGTGCTGGCAGGCCCAGCGGCCGCAGTTGAAGCTTCCCTTGAGGTGTACCTGGATCACCCCGTCGAACTCCTCCTCCGACATCTTGAAGGTCATCCTGTCCCTTAGAAAGCCGGCGTTGTTGACCAAGATGTCCAGCCTGCCGAACTTGTTTACGGCGGTGTCGATGATTCCCTTGGCTGCCTCGAAGCCGGTCACGCTGTCGTAGTTGGCTGCCGCGTCGCCGCCCGACGCCTTGATCTCCTTGACCACGTCGTCGGCGGGGCTTGCCGATTTGCCGCTGCCGTCGGCCTCTCCACCGAGGTCGTTAACCACAACCTTGGCCCCTTCCGCAGCCAGCGCCAGTGCATGGGCCCTTCCCAGCCCGCGCCCGGCGCCGGTAACGATTGCTACTTTACCATCTAGCATTCCCATATCTGTTTAGTAAACCTCCTTTTGTACCTTTATCGATTTGAATTTCGACCTTTTACTATACCATATCCGATTCCATGGGGTCAAAGCCGCCATCGCGTGCTCCGGACTTGAGCCTGTCCGCGACTTTCAGCAGCAGGGAGTGCAGCCGGGCGGCTAGCTCGACGTATACCTCGATGCCGCTGCCGTAGGGGTCGGCGACGATGCCGCGCCCGCCGGCGTACTCCGTCAGCAGGTGGGCCTTGCCCTTGGCCGCGGGGAACATGGAGGCGACGTGCATCTGCTGCCATGGCTCCATCACCAGTATCAGGTTGGCCCACTCGACCAGGCGGTCGCTGACGGGCTTGGAGCGGTGCGCGCTGAGGTCCAGCCCGTACCCGCGCATGGCCTCGACGGCCTCCGCCGTCGCGTTGTCGAACACGGGGTCGGTGCCGGCGCTGTCCGCCTCGATGCCGGCGGCGGAAAGCTCGGCGTCCCTGCTCACGATATCCTCGAACAGGGCTTTAGCCATCGGGCTGCGGCACAGGTTGCCGGTGCAGACGAACAGCACTCGTTTTATCACCTGTGTTTTCCTTATTACCTCAATAGACTGGGACTGTTTTACAAGGTTAATCTCTTAGAGACAATGATTGCTCTCTAATCGACGCCTGAAGAGGGCGAAAAAATATAGAATGGATTATCGATAGTTATTACCGTCTTCTCCTTGGCGATGGCCCGCCGCAGGTTCTTGGGGATAGAGAACATGCCGTGGTGGGTCAGCCCGTCGTAGAACAGCAGTTCTTTATCGATACGTGAAGCGATGCGGCTATCCACCTCGGCGGCGTCGGGCGGGATCACGCTCGCCGAGGCGAATGCGAAGCCCCACATGCCGCAGTAACTGGGCACGCACACTTGGTAGGGGAAGACCAGGGGGAACACCTTTTTGAGGGTGTTGACCACCGTGGTGAAGCACTGGTGGTTGCCCCAGGTGCTGGCGCCCGCCTGCAGGGACACGGTGCCGCCATCCGCCAGACGGTCGCGAACCATCTCATAGAACTCCCTGGTAGACAGCAGGTAGGCGGGGCCGCCCTCTATGGGCTCGGGCAGGTCGAGGATAATGACATCGAACTTCTCTTCGCTCTTCTGGAGGTACTTCATGGCGTCGGTGAACAGCAGCTCGACGCGGGGGTCGTCGAAGGAGCCCTGATGGAAGGTTGGCAGGTGCTGGCGGCACAGCTCCACCACATCCCTGTCGAGGTCCACCATCACCGCTCGCTTGACTGATTCGTAGCGCAGTGCCTCGCGCATGGTGGCGCCCTCGCCGCCGCCGCCGATGAACACGCTGCGCGGGCTGGGGTGGGCGATCATCGGGGGGTGCACCAGGCTCTGGTGGTAGATGGCCTCGTCCCACTCGCTGGACTGGATCTTGCCGTCGAGTACGAGGCAGCGGCCCCAGGGTCCTAGCTCGGCGAACTCCACCGATTGGTACGGGGTCTTGCCGGAGTAGATTACCTGTTTGATGCGGTGCAGCTGCAGCAGGTCGGGGAGGAGGTGGTCATGGAACCACTCATTTTCCTTCATGGGCCACCAGGGAGTTCAAAATTCCCCTGTCCAGTTCTACAATAGAGTGGTCGCCCGCCCGCAGTTCCCGCACCATGACCTCGACGGCTTTATGCGGGCGCAGGGAGTTGCCGCAGGCGAATATATCGACGGCGGCGTAGTTGTATTCGGGCCAAGTGTGGATCGAGAGGTGGGACTCGGCGATGATGATGACGCCGCTGACGCCGTCGTAGGGGGTGAAGGTGTGGAACGAATCGCCCATGACGGTGGCGCCGGCCGCTCTGCAGGCAGCGAGCAGTGTGGTCCTGAGGAACTCGCGGTCGCACAGGCACGCGCGGTCGCAGTCCATGAGCTCAAGGATCACGTGTTTGCCCAGCGCTTCAATTCGTCGAACCCCGTCCATTTTCAAACCAAACACTGTGCATTGTATCGAATATCGGGTAATTTATCAATAGCATGAACCGAGGAATGTTGAGGCTGGGGCAGGCTGCGGATGAGTTCACGCAGGCGGCCCGGCGATAGCCCTCTTGTGTCGCAGGTTCTCCCTGATCCGGTTCCCCAGGGCCAGGAAATCGTCCTGATGCAGGATTATCTGGAAAGCGAATGCCACCAGCACGAAGTCCACCGCCATGTTCAGCCTCAGCAGCCAGACGGCAAGGCCGCCGTATATATACTCCGGCGTTGAGAAGTCACCCGAAGGCAGAACGTAGCCGTGGCTGGTTGTTATGATCTTGGCCACGATGAAGCTGACCAGCATCATGATGCTGATGGCGGAGCTGAACCGCAAGAAGATGCCTATGAGCAACAGGATGCCGATGATGAGCTCCACCGCCGGCAAGTAGGTGGCGTAGGCGCGCACCAGCGTATCCGGCAGCACACCGATGAGCGGCAACTGTTCGGAGAGGGTTATGTCGTAGACATCGACCGTGCTTTTAAAGGGTATGAGGTTCACCAGCTTTGCCAGGCTCACGAATCGGTCGAGCTGGACCAGCTGGGCGATGCCGGCAACCAGGAACATGCCCCCCAGAACGATACGCGTGCCCAGCGTCAGGTAGCGGTGCTGCAGTAGTTGGACTGCTGATGTCAAGTAATGGGCGCCGCCGTACCAGATTGCCTTATGCAGCGGCCGTTCCGTCTGGGGGCTCTCGCTGTCGCTTTGCATGCAGGGATTATATTATATCCGTTGTGCTGCTGTCTACATGGCTTTGGATGGGTGAGCGGTCAAGCGCGCGGCTCTACAGTTCGTCGATAGATGATTTCCTGAAATGTTTCACGCCGCGAGAGATGTAAGGCCCCAGCGCCAGGAACTCTCCGCGGTGGAACAGTATCTGTACCGCTGCGGCGAGCATGATGAAGTCGATGGCCAGGCTCTGCGAGCACAGCATCTCGAACCAGGGCAGGCAGCAGCAGGGCGGGTTCACCCCCCGCGCCAGGGTGATGCTCTTGGCGATGACGAAGCTGACCGTACTCAGGATGCTGACCCCGGCACTTATCCTGAGGAATACACCCAGAATCAGCAGCACCCCTACGATGAACTCGACGAAGGGAAGGGTGGACCCGTAGGCTGTTGACAGGCTGTCGGGGAGGATTCCGTACAGCTTCACCGCTTCCACGAAGACGTCGATGCCGCACAGCTTGCCGTAGCCGGCGATGACGAACACCCCGCCCAGCCCGATGCGCATGGCGAACGTCAGGTATCGGTGTTGCAGGAGTGGCTTGAGCCGTCTCCAGAGGTTAATAATTACTCTCATCCGGCTCTTTATTATAGGGCCAATTGCCGCACCCTGTCCAGATTGGATACCCGACTGGCTTGACAAATATATAGCCCCATTGTACGCTGTGCGGCACAGGAGGTAGAGCTATGAAGATCAAGAGCCTTGCTGTTTTTGCGTTGCTGGGAGTGCTTCTTCTGCTGGGCGCGGCCTGTGGGGAAGGGCAGGGCGTGGAGCCAACGCCTACCCCGACGCTGACCCCCACCGCTGCCGAGGCAACGTCCACCCCCACGCCGACGTCCACTATCGATTTGGCTTTCTGCCCACCGCCGGCTGCGGGCAAGGCGAACATAGCCGGCGTGCTGGTATGGAACGGCGAATCGTATTACGAAACGTTCAGAACGCGGGGTATGATGGAATTATATCCGCACGGGTCCTGGATTGAAATTGCAGGGGTGAAGTATGACGAAGGGACAATTATAGCCAGGGACAGCACCGACTTTGATGGATACTTCTGCTTCAGGAATCTCGAGCCGGGCGAATATGAGGTTCAGAAGGAGTGCCCGGCTGGAACTAGAGAATTGATGAACGTTTTTATCGGGCCGATCCTGGCACGGGCGGACCAGACCAAGTGGGTGGAGATGGACCCCTATGACATCTGCACTAAATAGTGCAATCTCAGGCTGAGATAGGAGGCTGGCGGCATAAGCACCAAACGGATACTGATAAGCATAGCCGTTGTCGGCGGCATCATAATCGTGGCTGCCGCCGTGGGCGTGGGACTCCTCGCCTCGCGGTGCGCCGGCGAGGTGAACGAGGCGAAGGCGGTGGTGGGTGAGTTCATGGTGGCGGCACAGGCGCATGATATCGATGGTGCGTACGCGCTGTGCGCCCCGCAGGTGGAGCGCTCCGAGGCGGAGACCCTTATAGAGGACAACTACGGGTCGCTGTTCCAGAACTACAAGGGCCTGCGCACGTCGAGTTGGCATATCGATTCCAGCGGCGGCATAACCACGGCATCGCTGAACGGGAGCGTGCTGTATACCGACGGCTCCGTGCTGCCGTACGAGGCCGAGCTGGCCAAGTCCGGCGGTATGTGGAAGATAACCTATATCTACATTAGGTATTGAAGTCCAATTATTGAGTGAAGAGGAAGCCTACTATGATTCGCAATCAGTGGTACGTGGTGATGGACTCCAGCCAGGTGGAAAAGCGGCCGGCGGGCGTTACCCGTATGGGTGAAAAGCTGGTGTTCTGGCGTGACGGCGAGGGCAGGGTGAGCTGCCTGCGCGACAAGTGCGCCCACCGCGGCGTGATGCTGAGCGCGGGCAAGGTCATCGGCGGGAGGCTGCAGTGCCCGTTCCACGGCCTGGAGTACGACGCGTCAGGCAAGGTCACTAAGATACCCGCCAACGGGATGAACGCCCCCGTTCCCGCAGGCTTCGCCGTGCACGGCTACCCCACGCACGAGGAGCGCGGCCTGATATGGATATGGTGGGGAGAGAAGCCGCCCGCAGATCTGAAGCCGCCGCGTTTCTTCGATGACATAGGCGAGGGGTTCTCCTACGGCAAGGTGTACGACCACTGGAACGCGCACTACTCCCGCGCTATCGAGAACCAGCTGGACGTGGCGCACCTGCCCTTCGTGCACCACAACACCATCGGCCGCGGCGGGCTGACGCTGGTGGACGGCCCGGGCATTGAGTGGGTGTCCGATGACATGTTCAACGTGTACGTGTACAACCGCCGTGACGACGGCACGCCGCCGAAGAAGCCGGGCGAGGTGCCGGTGCCGCACTCCGGCGGCGACTTCAAGCTGGAGTTCATCTTCCCCAACCTGTGGCAGCTCCACCTGAGCCGGAAGTCGCGCATCGTGGTGGCGTTCGTGCCGGTGGACGACGAGAACACGGTGCTGTACCTGCGTTTCTACCAGAATTTCATCCGCGTGCCGCTGCTGCGCCAGCTGTTCAACCGGTTCTCGGCGCGTCCGAACCTGGTTATCACGCACCAGGACCGGCGGGTGGTAGTCACGCAGGAGCCGCGGGCGTCCGGCTTGAAGATAGGGGAGCAACTGATACAGGCCGACCTGCCCATCATCGAGTACCGCAAGCGGCGGGAGCAGCTGAAGCAAGGCTAGTGATAGTCAGTTGTGGCGGCCCGCTGTACGCTTGCGGTATAATGTCGCTATCAAGCCGAAGAGAGATAAGGCATGGAAGATGAACTCAAGGAATTGCGTCCCCTTCGATTCATCGAAGGCATGACCGGCGTCAGATAGCGGTGGCAATATGCGGGTAAGTGATGACGATAGTTAATAATAGTGGCTCAGTGGAGCCTGTAAATATCTGTCGTGCAAATTGGAAAGGAGGCATGTTATGGAGATAAATGGCCTTATCGCAGGGATAATCGCTGTGGTTGCCGGGGTGCTGATACTGATCGTGCCCAGGCTTCTCTCATGGATCGTCGCAATCTACCTGATCATCGTTGGGGTGATCGCTATCATCGCCGCAGTGTGAGCGCCGCGTCGAACGTTTAGCACACCTCGATACAAACCAGCGTGTGAAGCAGCCTGTCGGCAGCATAGATGTGCAGCCCAGGCTGGATTGTATGCGTATGCTGTCAGCGTACTATCGGCAGCAACTTTCCCCCGCTGCACGCTTGCGGTATAGTCGGCTGAGCAGGGGGCGTTAAGTCTGGTATATTGCGGTATAATGTCACTATCAAACCGAAGAGAGGTGAACCATGGCAGATGAACTCAAGGAATTGTGTCCCCTTCAATTCATCGAAGGCAGAAACGAAAATATCATCTACACAACCCCGGCCGGGGATATCGAATTTCCATCAGATGACCCTTCTATACCGCCATTCTTAAAATTAGATGGGAAACAATGGGCATTTCTGTATGTGCCCGGTATGTCTTATACCCTCACCGACGTGGAGATACTCGGCAGGTCAGACGAGAAGGCATCAGCGAAAAAGCATCCTGCCGGTATCTACACCGATTACGGGGATGCGCCCAGCTATAACTGTATCACTGAAGGTGAACTGGTGGCGCGGGCGGACACCGACGTTGCGTACTGGGCAAACATACAGCTCAAACCAGTAGTGGTTTTCTCCAAGCAGAAGTACTGGCTGGTATTTGAAGATGATGCAATCAAATTTACGCTGGCGTACGGGAAAAAGGACAAAGGGGTAGCAGTG
>CAYUWM010000007.1:5284-40532 GCA_964448395.1 uncultured Dehalococcoidales bacterium | reverse complement strand
GAAGCGCCCCATGCGCTCCAGCGCCTGCTCTATCTCCTCCATCGAGGTGGCATAGCAGCAGCGGACGTGCCCCTCGCCGGATTTGCCGAAGGCGTCGCCGGGGACCACCGCCACGTGCTCCTCCAGCAGCAGTTGCTCGGCGAACCGCTCGGAGTTCATGCCGGTCACCCGGATCGAGGGGAAGCAGTAGAACGCCCCCCGCGGCTCGAAGCAGTCGAGGCCGATGGCGTTGAGCCCCTTGAGCATCACCCGCCGGCGCTGGTCGTACTCGGCGACCATGCTTTCCACCTGCGGCTCACCCGCACGCAGCGCCTCCAGCGCCGCCATCTGGGACATGGTGGGGGCGCACATCATGGTGTACTGGTGTATCTTCATCATCGCCTCGATGATGTCGGCCCGCGCCGCGGCGTAGCCGATGCGCCAGCCGGTCATGGCATAGGCCTTGGAGAAGCCGCCCAGATGTATGGTGCGCCGTTTCATCCCCGGCAGGGATGCGAAGCAGGTATGCTCCACGCCGTACACCAGCCGCTCGTACACCTCGTCGGAGATCACCAGCAGGTCGTGTTTCTGGGCCACTTCGGCTATCCGCTCCAGGCTGTCGCGGTCCATCACCGCGCCGGTGGGGTTGCTGGGGTAGCCCAGCATGACGGCCTTGGTTTTCTTGGTCACCCGCTTATCGATGTCCTCCGCCCTGACCCTGAACCCGTTATCGATGGTCGTAGGCACGGCGACGAACTTGCCGCCGGCGAGCAGGGTGCACGGCAGGTAGGAGACGTAGCTCGGCTCGTAGCCGATGACCTCGTCGCCGGGGTCGAGCACGGCGCGCATCGCCAGGTCCAGCCCCTCGCTGACGCCCACGGTGATCAGTATCTCCCGCTGCGGGTTGTAGCTCAGCCGGTAGCGGCGCCTCAAATAGCGGGCGATCTCCTCGCGCAGCTCCAGCAGGCCGTAGTTGGAGGTGTAGGAGGTGTGCCCCTGCTCCAGCGAGTATATGCCCGCCTCGCGCACGTGCCACGGGGTGACGAAGTCGGGCTCGCCCACGCCCAGCGAGATGACATCCTCCATCGTGGCCAGGATATCGAAGAACTTCCTGATGCCCGACGGCGATATCGCCTGCACCTTTTTAGATATAACGTCTCTGTTCTTCATCTTGCCGCTTTTTCACAAATGGAACGAGATAGCAAATTACATAGCTTAACCAGCGAGACGGCGTATGTCAAGGGGTCGCGGTATAGCTTACGGCATGTAGGGCTGCCGCTTGGGCTTCTCCTCGGCCGCCAGTATCTCGCCGTCCTCCTTGTAGCGCTTGAGGAGGAAGTGGGTCGCTGTTCCCTGAACGCCTTCGAGGGGGGCCAGCTTCTGCGAGACGAAGCCGGCGACGTCGTGCATGGTCTTGCCCGCCACCAGCACCGCCAGGTCGTAGGCGCCCGACATCAAGTACACCGTGCGCGCCTCGGGGAAGCGGTAGATGCGCTCGGCGAGGGCGTCGAACCCCACGTCGCGCTGGGGGGTCAGCTTCACCTCCACCAGGGCCACCACCTGCTCCTCGACCAGCCTTTCCCAGTTGACGATGGCCTTGTACTTGAGGATGGTGTGGTCGCGCTCGGCCTGCTTTACCGCCTTCTTCACCCGGTCGAGCGGTATGCCGGTCACGGTGGCTACCTGCTGCGGCGTCCTGCGGGCATCCTCTTCCAGCGCCTTCAGTATCTTCCTCAGCTCTGTCTTATCGCTCATGGGCGTCCTCCTTTTTGTGCCAGCACGGCGAAGGTGGTGAAGTACCTCCCCCGGTAGTTGCTCCTCATCTCATCGTCGAGCACCAGGCTGGAGCGGTAGTCGTAGCCGTTAACGAAGGTGAGGCCGGCCTGCTTCAGCGTCTCGACGAAGATGTCCTCGATTTCGCGGATATTGTACGCGGCGCCGATGCCGTCGTACATCGGCGCCAGGCTCCAGTTGTCGGTCTGCTGCAGCTGCGGATCGTATGCGTCCGAGGTGAGGTACAGGTAGCCGCCCTTCTTGAGCACCCGTGCCATCTCCTGCAGTGACTGCTTGGTTGCAGCTATAAAGTCGCCGCTGGGGACGGGTTTCCAGCCGGCATCTGTATCCAGGTGCTCTATGGTCGAAATGCAGGTCACCAGGTCGAAAATGGCGTCCTTATAGGGCATCCGGGCCATGGTCCCGCAGTTGACGGCGACGCCGTTGCCGCGGCACTTGAGGCGGAAGCCCTCCTTGTCGGGGGCGAAGGGCTGGGGATAGTCGATGGTGATGACCCGGGCCCCTTTCCCCGACATGAAGAGGCAGAAGGTGCTGTCTCCGGGTCCCACATCCAGCACCCTCAGCCCGCGGAAGCTGCGGATGGAGCTCAACAGCCTGCCGTACTCCCATACCTTGAGCCCCTCGATCTCGCTGTCGGAAAGGCGGGCGTGAAGGTACGGGTCGAAGGCCATCAGCTCCTCCGCCTCGGCGGCGAACGCTTCCAGTTCCCGCTTATCGATAAATGTGTTGATCATTTCTCTATTAACGACCACGAGTCCTCCGGCTCATGATAGCAAATATGGAACCGCTTTTCACCCATGGTTCGCACCACGAAGTGCCTCTCTCCCGGCTCCAGCCATTGCCTCTCTACGGTCTTGACGTCGTACCTGATATCCTGCCACACGAACGAGCCGGGGCGGTCAGCGTACTGGCATCCCGAGTGGCACTGCACCTGTACCGGTTGATAAGGGTCAGATTCGCTCATCACGATGGTATTATCTATCATTTCCACGAGCACACCGTGCTGCAAGTGCAGCCTCAGCAGCGGTTCTGCAGGCAGACCTCGCCCGCGGGGTCGCCGTTAACCCCCCACTGGCACTTGCTGTCGGTTTTCGGTGTGTAGGGCAGGAATTCCGGCACCAGCTTGTCCCAGTCCATGTCCCCCGGTTGGCCGTCCGCCGTGGGCCAGTCCCTGTATCTGGCGTGGTAGGCAGCGATTGCCGCCCCGGTGGCGTCCCGGTCGGGGTCGCACCCCGCTGGCCCGAGGGTGGGCACCGCTGCGGAATCGCCGCCCCCGCCGCAGGCAAGGGATGAGATCAGTAGAACACATAGCATCAGTATCGCGGTAAACCTTGCCATCATTGCATCCTTACTCCTGATTGTCCTTCTCTTCGGCGAGCCCCAGAATAAAGGTCACCGCTAACGTCAGAAATAACACCCAGTATATCCATTCCATAGCAACCTCCTTGTTTAAATATCCGGCCTTGCCTCGTGCCAGCCCGTCGCCTGCTGGTACGCATAGCCGATGCGGAACAGCATCTCCTCGGAGAACGGCTTGCCCAGTATCTGCATCCCCACCGGCAGCCCGTCGACGAAGCCGGCAGGGACCGACAGGCCGGGGATGCCGGCGATGTTTATCGGCAGGGTGCAGACGTCGCTGAGGTACATCTGCAGCGGGTCGTTCACCCTCTCCCCGATCTTGAACGGCACCGTAGGCGAGGTGGGGGTGATCAGGGCATCGTAGCGCTGGAAGGCCTCCTCGAACTCCTGCCGGATCAGGGTTCGTACCTTTTGTGCCTTGAGGTAATAGGCATCGTAGTATCCGGCGGATAGGGCATAGGTGCCGAGTATGATGCGCCGTTTCACCTCCGGCCCGAAGCCGCGCCCGCGGGTCTGCTCCATGGCGTCCCACATGTCCTCGCCATCGGCGGAGAAGCCGTATTTGACCCCGTCGTAGCGGGCGAGGTTGGCCATCGCCTCGGAGGGGGCGATGATGTAGTAGGCGGCCAGGGCGTGCCTGGTGTGCGGCAGCGATACCTCCCGGTCAACCGATGCTCCCAGCTCCTCCAGTTTGGCAATCGCGGCATGGATCGCATCGCGAACGCCGTCCTGCATCCCCTCGACGAAATACTCTCTGGGGACGCCGAGCCGCATGCCCTTGATATCGGGGATCAGAGATTCGGTGTAATCGGGGACGGGGTAGTCCGCCGACGTCGAATCCCTGGGATCGTGGCCGGCGATCACGTTCATCACCAGGGCGGCGTCGGTGATGTCCCGGGTCAGCGGGCCGATCTGGTCCAGCGAGCTGGCGAAGGCCACCAGGCCGTACCTCGAAACCCGCCCGTAGGTGGGCTTCAGCCCCACCACGCCGCAGAAGCCCGCCGGCTGTCGGATGCTGCCGCCGGTGTCGGAGCCGAGGGCATATATCGCCTCGCCGCATGCTACCCCCACCGCCGGGCCGCCGCTGGAGCCGCCGGGGACGCGGGCCAGGTCCCACGGGTTGCAGGTGGGGAAGAAGGCCGAATGCTCATTGGAGGAGCCCATGGCGAACTCGTCCATGTTGCCCTTGCCCACCATCACCATGCCGGCGTCGTTCAGCTTGTGGACCACAGTCGCATCGTATGGCGGAACGAAGCCCTCCAGCATCTTGGAGGAGCATGTTGTGGTGATTCCCCTGGTACAGATGTTGTCCTTTATCAGCACCGGGATGCCGGTCAGGGGGGTCTTTTCTCCGCTGGCGATTCGCCTGTCGGCAACCTCCGCTTGCCGCAGGGCCTCATCCGCGGTCACGGTAACGAAGGCGTGGACCTTGTCCTCGGTGCCGGAGATGCGTTCCATCATCGCCGTGGTGAGCTCGACAGAGGAGACCTCCCTGTCCTCGAAGAGACGGTGGGCCTGGCGGATGGTCAGGTAATGCAGGTTCAACTGCTCTCCCCCTCCAGTACCACCTTCACCTTGAAGCTCCCGTCCTCCTGTCTGGGTGCATTAGCTAGGATATCACCCTGGGGTAATGATGGTGCAGCCCGGTCCTCCCGGGTCACATTCTGCAGTGGTATGGGGTATGCTGTGGGTGGGACGTTATCGGTATCGATTTCCTGCAGCACCTCGAAGCTTTCCAGCACGTCGGACAGCTGCTCGCGGAACCGCTCCACCTCCTCCTCTGACAGCTTCATGCGGCAGAGTGTGGCTATGGTCATTACCTGTTCGCGGCTGAGCTTCATCGTTTATTCCATCGGGCCACAGTATCGCTGATTATAGCATTTAACCGTTGCCCTGAGCAAGGTTGTTCCGGCGGGTGCGCGTTGCCACCCGTTCGGTAAAAGGGTTATAATGGAGCGGATGTGCGTCGGCCGAGGGACGCAGGCACGAGCGATACAGATTGAAGGGGGATAGTTAATGCCGCAACATACCACGGAGCAGCTGCGCAATGTGGTACTCCTTTCCCATTCGGGCGCGGGCAAGACCTCGCTGGCGGAGGCCATGCTTTACAGCGCGGAGGCCATCACCCGCCTGGGTAAGGTGGACCAGGGGAACACGACTTCCGACTACGACCCCGACGAGGTGAAGCGCAAGATAAGTATCTACCTCTCCATGGTTCCCTGCGAGTGGAAGGGGCTCAAGCTCAACGTCATCGATACCCCGGGATACGCCGATTTCGTCGGCGAGGTGAGGGCGGCGACACGTGTAGCCGATGGGGCCGTGTTTGTCGTGTGCGCCGCTTCCGGCGTCGAGGTGGGCACCGAATTGACCTGGAGCTATGTGGATGAGGAGGAAGGGCGGCATATCCCCCGCCTCGTTTTCGTCAACAAGATGGACCGGGAGAACGCGGACTTCTTCAATGTCCTGGGTGAGATTCAGCAGAGGCTGGGGAAAAGGTGCCTGCCGATAATGCTGCCCATCGGGGCACAGGATAAATTCGAAGGGGTGGTTGACCTGATCACCATGAAGTCTTATTGCGGCGATCAGGAGGGTGAGATACCCGATTCCCTCAAGGATCAGGCGGCCGATTATCGCGAGAAGCTGGTGGAGGCGGTGGCGGAGACGGATGACGTTCTGATCGCTAAATACCTCGAGGGCGAAGCGCTCAGCGATGAGGAAGTGCGCACCGGTTTGAAGGTGGCTACCATCAAGGGGCAGGTGGTGCCCGTGCTGGTGGGCTCGGCGACGGGGAATGTGGGCGCTACCAAGGTGCTGGATGCCATCTGCGACTACCTGCCCTCGCCGGCAGACGTCGGCCCGTTTACTGCCACCAACGCCCAGTCGAAAAGCGAGGAGTCCGTTCTCCCCGATGCCACCGGCCCGCTGGTGGCGCTGGTGTTCAAGACCAGCGCCGATCCCTACGTGGGCAAATTGACCTATTTCCGGGTCTACTCCGGCACCCTGCACAGCGATGCAACGGTATGGAATGCCAACAGGGAGGGTCAGGAGCGCATCGGGCAGCTCTACATGCTCCGGGGCAAGTCGCAGGAGCCCGTATCCAACCTCATCGCCGGAGATATCGGTGCGGTGGCCAAGCTTACCCAGACGGAGACCGGCGATACCTTTTGTGGAAAGGATCACCCGCTGCTCCTGCCCACCATCGAGTTCCCGCGTCCCTGCATTAGCGTTGCGGTTCACCCTAAAACGAAGGCGGATTTGGATAAACTGGGCTCTTCCCTGTCGAGAATAGCTGAGGAGGATCCGTCTCTGAGGGTATACCGGGATGCTGATACCATGGAGACCGTACTTTCCGGCCTGGGCGAAACCCAGTTGGAGGTGGCGGTGGAGAAGATGCAGCGAAAGTTCGGGGTGGATATAAATATCGAGACTCCCAAAGTGCCGTATAAAGAGACTATCACTACTTCAACTAGAGCTGAGTACAAGCATAAGAAGCAGACCGGAGGACACGGACAGTACGGCCACGTGTACCTGGAGCTTGAGCCGATGCCCAAAGGGGCAGGGGCTGAGTTTGGTGAACGCGTCGTCGGCGGTTCAGTACCGAAGAATTACATCGCGGCTGTGGAGAAAGGTGCCGTGGAAGCGCTGAAGGAGGGGATGCTCGCCAGGTATCCGGTCACCGATATTAAAGTGACACTCTACGATGGCAGCTATCACGCCGTCGACTCTTCTGATATGGCCTTTAAGATCGCGGGTATGCATGCTGTTAGAAAGGGGTTGACTGAAGGACACCCGGTGTTGCTTGAGCCGATTGTCAAGATGAAGATCACTGTCCCCGACAGCTTTACCGGAGATATCATGGGCGACCTCAACGGCAAGCGGGCAAAGGTTTTGGGGATGAACCCGCAGGGGGGCTGGAACGTCATTGAGGCTTACGCCCCGCTGGCCGAGGTCCAGCGCTACGCTATAGACCTGCGCGCTATGACCCAGGGCCGAGGCATCTTCGAGACGGAGTTCACCCACTATGAGGAGGTGCCGGCTCACGTCTCGCAGAAGATAGTTGCCGCCCGTGAGCAGGAGAAGGCGGAGAAAAGCTAGCCCCTCCATCGATCATCTCTGACGGGAATATAGAAAAACCGCCTCCGCGGAGGCGGTTTTTCTTGTAAACCGCTGTATCGTCTGGTTTTTAGCCCACCAGCTCTTTCACCTTCTGGGTGAATGCCGGTATCACCTTCTTGAAGTCGCCAACGATGCCGAAGCGGGCCTCCTTGAAGATGTTGGCCTCGGCGTCCTTGTTGATGGCGATGATGTTCTTGGCGCCGGAGCAACCCGCCATATGCTGGCTGGAGCCGGACAGGGCCACCGCGATGTACAGGGTGGGTCCGACGATCTTGCCGGTGAGGCCGATCTGGATCGACGGGGACACCCAGCCGTTGTCGCAGGGCGGCCGTGAGGCGCCGATGGCCGCGTTAAGAATCTTGGCCAGCGGCTCCAGCATCTTGAAGTCCTCCGCGCTGCCGATTCCGCGCCCGCCGCAGACGATCACGCCGGCATCCTCCAGCTTGATCCCCTCCACCTCTTCCTTCACCGTGTTGGTGACCTTTGTCCTTACCGCTGCCGGGTCAAGGCCGGCGGCGATGGGTACGACCTCTCCGCTGCGGGAATCGTCGCGGTCCTTGGGATCCATCGCTTTTGCCCTGACCGCTGCCATCTGGGGCTTGCTGCCCTCGCAGACGTAGACCGCTACCGCGTTGCCGCCGTAGACCGGGCGCGTCTGCAGCAGCAGCTTCGACCCGGGGTCGATATCGAGCGCGGTGCAGTCCATGGAGACCACGGTCTCCAGCCTGAAGGCCAGTCTGGGTGCCAGGTCCCGTCCCAGCGGCGTGGTGCCGAAGAGCATTATATTGGGGGAAACCTGCTTCACCACCTTCTCCATCGCTGCCACGTAAGCGTCCGTGGTATAGTCCTTGAGCAGAGGGTCGTCCACTACATATACCTTGTCGGCACCGAGGGCGATGGCCTCCTTGGACAGGTCGCCGATGCCGCTGCCGAGCAGGACCGCGGAGAGTTCTTCACCCAGTTTGTCGGCGAGGCCGCGACCACCACCGAGGAGCTCTCCGGTGATGGGAGCCAGCTTGCCTTCGATTATCTCGCCGCATATCATTACGCCTTTATTATCAGCCATTGCATAACCTCCCTTTATATCAGCCGTACTTCTCTCAGCTTAAGCGCCAGGGCGACGGCTGCCTCTTCGAGGCTCTCGCCCTCGATGATCTCGCAGACGCCTTCCTTGACCGGCACGAACAGCCTGTTCAGCTTGGCGCGGGCGCCGGCGGCGCCGCACTTAGAGGGGTCGGCACCGATATCGGCTGCGCTCCACACGATGGGCTCCTTCTTCGCCGCCGCCATGATCCCCTTCAGCTTGGGGTAGCGCGGCTCGCCCAGCTCGTTGGATACCGTGACCAGCATCGGGGTGGTGCCCTCGATTACATCGTAACCATCGGTGATTATCCGCTCGACAGTCACCTTGTTGCCGTCAAGCTCCACCTTCTTCACCGGCGTAACGCTGGGTATGCCCAGTATCTCGGCGATGCCGGAGCCCACCTGGCCGGCGTCCCAGTCCGCTGCCTGGCGGCCGCAGAAGATCAGGTCGAACTCGCCGACCTTCTTGATGGCCATCGCCAGCGCGTAGGCGGTAGAATGGCTGTCTCCCCCTGCGAATGCGGGATCCTGCAGCAGCACCAGCTCATCGGCGCCCATCGACAGCGGTTTCTTGATCACATCCATGACGAAGTTGCTGCCGAGGCTGATGGCGGTTATCTTGCCGCCCTGGGCGTCCTTTATCCGCAGTGCCGCCTCGATCGCCTGCTCGTCGAACGGGCTGACAACCTGCGACACACCGGCGGCGGGCGATACCTGCTTCGTCGCCTCATCAATCTTGAAACTGCCCGGAGGTGCTTCGGGGTCAGCTATCTGTTTCACGCAGACTATCATATTTGGCATGAAATCCTCCTCTCTCAGTCTGGTAACAAGCTTGTTAAATTTTTCACTATCCTAATTTACCATGAGCTTGGGGGGATGTCAAGCGGAGTGTCCGCAATTCTATTGTTGATTAAGATAAACGTTACTTGACAGGACTGGCAAAATGTGATAAGTTTTTGGTGAAAATAGCATAAAATATTATATACATTGTCGGCTTGCCAAATACAGGTGCCGGCGGATAAAAGGGAAGCTTGTTAAGGCAGCTAATTTTTTATACAATAGTAAAGGATTGTGAGGAAAAATATTATGAGTAACGGCAATTTGATGACTACCAAGGAAGCTGCAGAGTACCTGAAGCTTAACTATATGACGGTTTACAAGCTGGCCCAGCGGGGGCGCATCCCTGCGTCCAAGATAGGGGGTAACTGGCGGTTTCGCAAGGACCTTCTGGATGACTGGCTGGCCAGGCAGGCGAGGGTGGTGGAGGGGAACGTGCTGGTGGTGGATGACGATCCCGGCATACTGGAGATGCTCAGCGAGGTCGTATCGCGCAAGGGGTTCAAGGTGATAACCGCGGAGAGCGGGGAGCAGGCACTGAAGGAACTGGATAAACAGCACTTCGATCTGATCTTCCTTGACCTGGTGTTGCCGGGGATGACCGGCGCGGAAGCGCTCTCCGCGATCAAGGAAAAGGACAAGAAGGCGGTGGTGGTAATCGTTACCGGCTACGGCGATGATCCCATAGCGATGGATGCCATGTCGCTGGGACCGCTGTTCCTTATCCGCAAGCCCTTCCGGGTGAGCGACATCATCGAGGTTCTAAACGCCGTCGTCAAGGTGAGATAGGGTTTGGGGCATAGCCCCAACGGGTAGGCATTTTAGTTTCTTCTCTATTGCCCTGCGGTCACATGTAAGCTTGTTACTGGGTGAGCGTTTCACGGGTATCGATACAGCTTTTTACGATACTTACCATCTTAGCATTACCTGATTCCCATTCTTACATTTTCCATGCATCTGTATCTGCCTTACCTGATATAATTATCAGGCTTGACATATTGAGGGCATAGTAGTAGAAGTGTATCGTGGGATATTGTTCAGCCAATGACCCGGTGTAGCCTTTACGGCTACGGAGGTGGGATATGAGAGATATGAATAAAACCAAGGCACAGCTGGTGGGCGAGCTGGAGGAGATGCGCCAGCGGGTTGCCGTGCTGGAGGCGAGTGACGCCGAGGACGAGCGGGACGGCGCAACGCCTACCGAATCGGAGGAGAAGCTGCGCATCGTTTTCGACTCCATCGCCGATGGCGTGGTGGTCATCGATCTGAACGGGAAAATCGTGGAGGTTAACGAGTCTACACTGCGGATGAAGGGGTACAGCGACAAGAGCGAGGTGATCGGTCGCGACGGTTTAGGCTTCATCTCGGAAAAAGACCGCAAGAAAGCCTTGGAGCTTATGCCGGATGTCATCGAGAAGGGGCATTCTGACCCCAGGGAGTACTCGCTGCTGACGAAGAGCGGGGATGAGGTGGAAGTGGAGGCCAACTGCCGGGTATTACATGATAAGGAGGGCATACCTGTCGGGCTGGTGTGTGTAGAGCGGGACATCTCCCAGCGCAAGCAACTGGAGAGGGAGAAAGAGGAGAGCAAGGAGAAGCTGCGCGCCGTATTCCAGTCCATAATAGATGCTGTCACCGTGGTCGACATTAAGGGAGACATAATCGAAGCAAACGAGGCGGCGGTGCGCCTGGGCGGGTATCGCAGCAGGGAGGAGGTTATCGGCCACAACGGTTTCGACTTCATCGCCGATAGCAGCCGCGACAAGGCCATGGCGAGCTTTGAAAAGCTGCTGAGCGAGCACTATACGCCTCCGATGGAGTTTAAGTTCAAAAACAAGGACGGTGTGGAGATAGATGCCGAGGCTACCGCCTCCGTGCTTCGGGACAGCGACGGGAAGATCGTGGGCTTCGTCAACGTCGTCAGGGATATACGGGAACGAAAGAAGATGGAGGAGCAGCTTCGCAGCACATCAGAGAAGCTCAGCACAGTGCTTGAGGCCATGGGCGATGGCGTCATCGCCATCGATGTGTCCGGCAATATCACCGAGGCGAATGACACCGCGGTCCACATGTTTGAGTGTGGCAGCAGGGAGAAGCTTATCGGCAGGAGTGCTCTGGACACCATCGCAGAGCGTGACCGCCGGAAGTGCGCAGATGTCATATCTCGATCAGTAGAGGCGAGCAAGACCCCGGGGGTAATTCAATTCACAATGTTAACCGCAAGCGGCAGGGAGTTCGATGCTGAGCTGTCCACCTCGGTACTGCATGACAGCCAGGGCAACCTGATCGGGCTGGTTGGCGTAATCAGGGACATCACCGAGCGCAAGGGGATGGAGAAGGAGCTGGACCGGCACCGCCAGAAGCTGGAGTCGATGGTAAAGGAACGCACCGCCGAGCTGATGGGAGTTGTAGAGAAGCTCCAGGCGGAGGTCACCGAGCGTATGCGGACGGAGGATGAGCTACGGGAGAGCGAGGAGAAATACCGCAGCCTGGTGGAGGATATCAACGAAGTTGTCTATATGGTCGACAGCGATGGGGTCCTGCTCTACATCAGCCCATCCATAGAATCGTTCGCCGGATATACCGTGGAAGAGGTTGAGGGGCGCAATTTCGCCGAGTTGATTCATGAGGAGGATTTGCCGCGCATTATCGAAAATTACGGCAGGGTGATGGAAGGAAACGCTGAGGCCAACGAGTACCGGATGAAGGCCAAATCCGGCGAGCTGCGCTGGATGCGCACCTCTAGCAAGCCGGTATTCGTTAAGGGCAGGGTGTTCGGGGTGCACGGGGTGCTGATGGACATCACCGAGCGCAGGCAGGCAGAGGACGCGCTGCGTGAGTCGGAGGAGAAGCTGCGCCTCATGTTCCAGTCCATCGGTGACGGGATTATTATCGCTGATGCGATAGGCAATGTTGTAGATTTGAATGAGGCTGCAGCCAGCATGGTGGGTTTCAGCAAAAAGGAAGACCTCATCGGGCGCAACGGCTACGAGTTCATCGCCGAGAAGGACTATAGAAAGGCGGTGGAGTTCGCTCAGAAGCTGTTTGTCACGGGGCACGGTTCAGATATAGAGTGTACGCTGCTGAAAAAGGATGGGCAGCGCTTTGAAGGCCATATAAGTGCATCGCTGATGCGCGATTCCTCGGGGGAACCGGCGGGTATCGTCGCCGTCGCCCGGGATATCACCGAGAGCAAGCGGATTCGGGAAGCGCTGCGGGAGTCTGAGGAGAAGCTGCGCATCATGTTCGAGGCGATCACCGACGGGGTCACCGTTACCGACCTCGAGGGCAACTTCGTGGACGCCAATGATGCGGCGGTGCACATGTTCGGGTGCGAGAGCAGGGATGAGCTGGTCGGCAGGAACGGCTACGAGTTCATTGCCGAGCAGGATAAGGAGAAGGCGACCAATGGGATCAGGCAGGTGCTCAAGCGGGGACGCGCCCGGGATCTGCAGTACAAGCTGGTGAGGAAGGGCGGGATGGAGTTCGATTCGGAGTGCGGCGTTTCCCTGATGCGGGATGGCCAGGGGGAACCTACCGGGTTCATCTACATGTTCAGGGATATAACCGAGCGCAAGGGGCTGGAGAGGGAGGTCCGTGATTCCGAGGAGAGGCTGCGGATAGTGTTCGAGTCGGTGGGTGAGGGGATGCTGGTATGCGATCTGCAGGGGAAGATCGAGAAGGCTAACGAGGCCGCCATGCGCATGTCCGGCTACCGCCGGGAGGACGTCATCGGGCTAAACGTAATGGATTTCATGTTGCCCGAGGAGCGAGAGAAAGCCGTTCACGACCTGCAAAAGACGCTGGCGGAGGGGATCACCAGCCGGCCTATCGAGTACACCCTCCTCGGTATTAACGGCAGGGAGATAGAGGCCGAGTTCAGTGCCGCCCTGATGAAGGACAGCGAGGGGAACCTGGTAGGCATCGTGGGCTTGGCGCGGGACATCTCCGAGCGCAAGCGCATGGAGAACGCGCTGCGGCAGTCGGAGGAGAAGCTGCGCGGCATCTTCGACTCCATACGTGACGGTATCGTCCTCACTGACCTGGAGCTCAATGTGATGGAGGCGAATGAAGCTGTCGTCAAGATGGCGGGGTTCGACACCAGGGAGGAGCTTGTAGGAAGGAATACTCTGGACTTCCTCGTACCCGAGGATCAGGAGAAGGCCGCGGTACCCCTGCCGGAGGCGGTTGAGGGGAGGCCGGTAGAGGCGGGGGAATACAAAGTACGTAACAATCGCGGTGAGGAATTCGACGCTCAGGTTGGGATCACCACGCTGCATGACAGTGTGGGGAGCCTGTCGGGCTTCGTCGCGGTGGTCCAGGATGTGACCGAGCAGAGGCGGATGAGGGAGGCGCTGGAGGAGAGCGAGGCCAGGTTCAGGGATCTGTTCAGACATATGAGCAGCGGGGTCGCGGTGTATGAGGCGGTGGGTGACGGGAAGGACTTTGTCTTCAGGGATCTCAACACCGCGGGTGAGAAGATATCTAAACTGAAGAGAAAAAAAGTTGTCGGCAAGAGACTGCTTGAAGTTCTGCCGGGTATCAGGGATTTCGGCCTCTTTGAGGTTCTGCAGCGGGTGTGGAAGACCGGAAAAGCAGAGCACCTGCCAGACTCGCTCTACAGGGATGAGCGCACCCACGGGTGGCGGGAGAACTACGTGTACAAGCTGCCCTCCGGAGAGGTGGTGTCGGTATACGACGATATCACCGAGCGCAAGCTGGCGGAGGATGCGCTGCGGGCATCGGAAGAGAAGCTGCGCTTCATGTTCGAGTCCATCAGCGATGGCTTCGTGCTCACCGATCTGGAAGGTAAGATTATCGACGTGAACGAGGCGCTGGCCCGTATCGCGGGTTTCGATGGCAAGGAGGAGCTTATAGGGAGAAGCGGCTTTAAATTGCTGGCCGGCAAGGACAGCCGCGAGGCCGCCGAGGATGTGGGCAAGGCGCTGCAGGCCGGTGAGGGCGGAGCCAAG
Organism: uncultured Dehalococcoidales bacterium; assembly: GCA_964448395.1. GTDB lineage: Bacteria > Chloroflexota > Dehalococcoidia > E44-bin15 > E44-bin15 > CAYUWM01. The sequence goes on along the minus strand of CAYUWM010000007.1, from coordinate 26,391 downwards.
GAATATATGTTGATGAGAGATGACGGGCGTGAAGTGGAGGTTGAGGCCAGTGCCTCCTTCCTGCGGGATGCCGCCGGCAAGCCCACCGGGATCATCAGCGTGGTGCGGGACATCACCGAGCGCAAGCGCATGGATAAGGAGCTGAGGGACTCGGAGGAGAAGCTGCGCACCATGTTCGAGTCCATAGGAGATGCGATTCTTCTCCTCGATATGAAGGGCACTGTTACAGATGCTAATAATGAGGCCTGTCGCATGCTGGGGAGCAGGGGCAAGGAGGAGGTCGTCGGCAAGAGCAGCTGGGAGTTCATTGACTCGGGCGATCGTGGACGGACGAAGGAGTATATAGGGAAAGCGGTCAAGGTGGGGAAGGGGGGAGCCATAGAGTTCACGCTGAAGGACCCGGATGGAAAGAACATCCGCGTCGAATCGAGGACCTCCATCCTGCACGACAGCGACGGGAATGAGATTGGGATCGTTGGTATCTCCCGGGATATATCCGAGCGCAAGCGCATGGAAGAGGAACTGATGCGCTCGGAGGAGCAGATGCGCTTCATGTTCGATGCCATCGGCGACGGCATAATCATGGTGGACCTGGAGGGCAAGATTGTGGAGGTTAATCAGGCTGCGCTGCGCATGTCGGGATGCAAGAAGAAGGAGGATATGATAGGCCGCAACGCGTTCGATTTCGTCGCCGAGAGGGACCGCCCCCGGGCGCTGGAGGAGATGGGCAAAAACATCGTGGAGGGGCACGGCTCGCTGGTGGCGTATGCGTCGGTGGATGTAAACGGCAGGGAGTTCGAAGCCGAGGCGATCGGAGACATGATGCGCGACGGCGAGGGGAATCCGGTGGGGTTCATCACCGCGGTAAGGGATATCACCGAGCGCAGGAGGATGGAGGAGGTGCTGCGGGGGAGCGAGGAAAAGCTGCGCACCATGTTCGGGGCGATGAGGGACGGGATCATCGTGACCGATATGGACGATGTCGTTTTGGATGCAAACGAGGCTGCGTTCCACATGGGCAAGTTCAGCATAGACGAAGAGCTTATCGGGCGCAATTTCTTTGACCTGGTTGTCGAGAAGGACCGGGCTATGGCGGCAAAGGCCATCGTGCAGGCGCTCAAGGCGGGGCGCGGCGCCATGATGGAGTATACCTACATCGATGCCCAGGGGGGCAACTATATCGGTGAGACCAGCTCGGCCATGCTGTACGGTCCAGCCGATGAGCCTGTAGGGTTCGTCAACGTTATCCGGGACACCACCGAGCGCAGGCGGATGGAGGCGGCGCTGCGGGATAGTGAGGAGAAGCTGCGGGTGATGTTCGATTCCATCGCCGACGGCATCACCGTGACCGACATGGAGGGTCGCATCCTTGATGTGAACGATGAGGCGTGCCGAATGCTGGGATGCAGCAGCAAAGAGGGGATCGTCGGCAGTCAGTATTTCGAAATCATCGGCAAGGAACAGGGAGCCAAGGCAGTCAAGTATATGCAGCGGATCCTGAAAGGGAAGCCCGGCGGCACTATAGAGTACACGCTGCCGAGTCTGAAGGGAGGGGAGGTCAACATCGAGGCCACCGCCACCGTGCTGCGCGACAGCTCGGGGCAGCCGGTGTCCATCGTCGGCGTGGCCCGGGACGTTACCGAGCGTAAGCGGATGGAGGCGGCTCTGCGCGACCGGGAGGAACGGCTGCGCACCCTGCTCCAGTCCACCCCCGACTTCATCATGGAGGCGGACCGCGACGGCAAGATACTGTTTATCAATTACACCGTGCCTGAGATGACGGCGGAGCAGGCCATCGGCACCAGCCTCTATGATTACATATCGCCTGAATCTCAGGAGGTCTACGTTTCGACACTGGGGCGCATTTTCGAGACCGGAGAGCCCGCCAGGGTGGAGACTGTCGGTCTAGGCCCGGAAGGACGCACCTCTTACTACCAGACACGTTTCGCGCCGGTCGAGCGGGACGGCAGGGTGGACACGGTGCTGGTGATCGCCACCGACGTAACCGAGCGGCGGCGGGCGGAGGAGGCGGTGCGGGAGTCGGAGCAGAAGCTGCGCATCATGTTCGCCACCATCAAGGACGGGCTGGTAATGACCGATATGAACGGCAGAGTGGTGGATACCAACGATGAGGCGTTAAAGATATACGGCTACAGCGACATGGGGGAGCTCATCGGCAAATCGGGGCTGGAGCTGATAGCCGAAGAAGACCGCGCCAGGGCTATTGAGGCATCGTGGGAGGCATTTGCCAAGGGGCATGGCGCCATGCTGGAGTACTCCATGCTGCGCAAGGACGGGGGCAAGGTCGCCGGCGAGGGCAGCGTCACCCTGTTGAGCGACAGCGCTGGCAATCCAACGGGGATTGTGGTGCTCACCAGGGACATCTCCGAGCGCAAGCTGATGGAAACGGCGCTGCGGGAGAGCGAAGAGATGGCCCGCGGCATGCTGGAAAGCGCGGCGACGGGGGTATACCTGGTGCAGGATCGCCTGTTCCAGTACGTCAGTCCCCTGTTCGCTGATATCTCAGGATACACCTCCGATGAGCTGAAAGGCACGGATCCGCTGGGGTATGTCCACCCCGACGACAGGGAGAGGGTGCGGAAGGCGGCCATAAAGTCGCTGAAGGGCAAGAGCAGCCTGCCTCAGGAGTACAGGTTCATACGCAAGGACGGGGAGGCCGTCTGGATTCTGGAGAAGGTGGCCTCCATCCAGTATCAGGGTAAGCCGGCGACCATCGCCAGCTTTATGGATGTCACCGAGCGGCGGCGGGCGGAGGAGGCGCTGCGGCGATCGGAGGAGAAGCTACGCAGCTTCATGGACTCGGCCACCGACTTCTTCACCATCTGGGATGCGGAGCTCAACCTGGTGGACCTCAACGAGGCCGCATTGAATTACCCCCTGGTTCCTCGCTCCAAGGATATCAAGAGGGAGAACTTCATCGGTAAAAACATACTTGAGCTGGAGCCCGGCATAAAGGGCTCGGGCAGGTACAAGAGTTACCAGGATGTAATCAGGACGGGCAAGCCCTTCTTCGGCGAGGACGTTTACCACCACCCTGCTGGCGATCTGCACCTGGCGGTAAGCGCCTTCAAGGCGGGCGAGGGACTGGGCATCATCTCCACCGACGTCACCGAGCGCCGGCGGTCGGAGGAAGAGCTGAGGAACAGGAAGGAGGAACTGGAGAAGCGGACAAACCAGCTCCTGGCGCTGCAGAAGGTGACCACCTCCCTGCAGAGCACACTAGAGCTGAAGGAGGTGCTGCAGCAGGTAGCGGAGGGCGTGACCACTAACCTGGGCTATGACCACTCGTTCATCATGGTGCTGGATGAGAAGGAGGAGGTCCTCAAAGGCACGGTGTTCTCCACCGGGGAGAAGTGGCTTGACCGGGTCGATGAGATGGGCCAGGTCATGGGCTCATCGCTGGAGGAGTTGCGGGTCCCGCTGGTGAAGGGCTACAGCCACGCGGTGGATGAGGGGCTGGAGGGCAGGGCGGTGGTGGCGCACCATCTTCACGATATAGCCGAGCCACCGCTCTCCAGGGATGCGTGCGATGCGGTGTGGAAGATGCTGGAGTCGAAGGCGGCGGTCACTTTACCCATTATGGCGATGGAGCGGCAGGTGGGCGCCATCCTGGCGTTCAGCGCTGGTGAGGATATCACCGATATTGATCTGGAGCCGCTGAAGATCCTCGCCGACCAGGCGGGGGTCGCCATCGTTAACGCTACCATCTACCAGGGGGCTGCGGAGATTGCACAGCGGCTGGCGGTCATCGGTACGCTGTCGCGGATCGTCGGCTCCAGCATGGACATCAAGGAGGTGTACCAGGCCTTCACCAATGAGATCAAGGACGTTATCGATTTCGACCACGCCAGCATCGCCATGGTGGAGGGAGAACAACTGCGGTTCTACGCCGTCTCTTCCGTTACGGAGACGGCGATGGGGGACGGCGTAGTGGTTCCCATCCTCGGCTCGGCTACGGAGTGGGTGGTGGATAACAGGCGGACCAACATTGAGGACGACTTTGCCGTCGAAAGGCAGTTCCCCATCGATGATGTTTACTTTGAGGAAGGGTTGAGGTCGATGATCCGCGTTCCCCTGTTCTACAAGGACGAGGTCTTCGGCAGCTTCAACCTCGCCATCAGGCGCCCCAACGCCTATGGCGACAGGGAGAGGGGCATCCTGGAGCAGGTGGCGGGTCCCATCGCCGCCGCCATAGAGAACTCCCGGCTGTTCATCCGGGTCAAGGAGCATGAAGAGGAGCTGATTAAAGCCTACGATGAGCTCAAGGTGGCGCAGGACTACATGGTGCGCTCAGAGCGGTTGAGGGCGCTGGGGGAGATGGCCGGCGGTGTGGCCCACGACTTCAATAACATACTGGCTATCGTTTTGGGGAGGGCGCAGCTGGCGCTGGAGGATGTGAAGGATGAGAAGCTGAAAAAGGACCTCCAGATCATCGAGCAGACCGCCATAGACGCGGCGAGCACGGTGCGCCGGCTTCAGGACTTCGCCCGGGTGCGGGTGGACCGCGCCTTCGAAGAGGTGGATATCAACCAGGTGGTAAACGGTGCTCTGGAGATGGTCGAGTCCCGCCAGATGGAGTTAAAGGAGAGGCAGGGCATCATCATCGAGGTCAATTACCAGCCCGGCAAGCTAGCCCCGGTGCTGGGGGACGCATCGGAGATGAGAGAGGCGCTGGTGAATATCCTGTTCAATTCCATTGATGCCATGCCTCAGGGGGGCAGGATTGATATCAAGAGCTGGCGCGATGGCAAGTGGGTGGCGCTCTCGGTCAGCGATACCGGTGTAGGGATGTCGGAGGAGACGAGATTGAGGATCTTCGAGCCGTTCTTCACCACGCGGGCGCCGAGGGGTTCGGGGCTGGGGCTGGCGGTGACCTACGGCATCATCACCAGACACGGCGGGCGCATCGAGGTGGAGAGCGGCGAAGGGGAGGGGGCTACCTTCAATATCAGGCTGCCCGTGTCCAGCGGCGCTGCGGTTAAGAAACAGCCCGAGCGCAAGGCCGCCGCAGTCGAGAACGCCGCGATACTGCTGGTGGATGACGATGTGGAGGTGAGCCAGGTCCTCGAGCTGATGCTCAAGCAGATGGGGCACCGGGTGACCACAGTCAACACCGGGGAGGCGGCGGTGAACACCTTTGAGATAGGAAAATACGACCTGGTGATCACCGACCTCGGCATGCCCGATATGCCGGGCAGCGACGTTGCCCGGGCGGTAAAGGATATCAGGCCGGGGACGCCGGTGCTGCTGATCACCGGCTGGGGGGTGCAGCTCGACCGGGAGGAGCTGCCGGAGGTCGATGGGGTGGTTGCCAAGCCGTTCAGCAAGGAGACCCTCTCCCAGCAGCTGGCGAAACTGCTCGCTCCCAAGAAACGCAAGAAGAAGAAATAAGGGAAGGGCCCGCTGGGCGGGCCCTTCTGTAACATTTACCGGATGGGGATGTAATTTACCTACAGCAGGGAAGGCACACCGTCCGCTGCCTTGTTCATATCCTTCATCTTTTCCTCCGCCTCCTTCTGCTTCTTCTTTATCATGGAGGCGGACTCGGTTACACCCTGGTATATCCTTCTCACCCGCTCCAGGTCCCTGAGCTGGGACAGGATTACGGTTACCGAAAGCTCGGCCTTTGACCGGGGATAGTCGCCGTTTCTGAGCACCGCATCCTCCGCCATCCCCTTGAGGATCTCGCCCAGCTCCCGGACCATAGCCACGTTCATCTCCTTGGCCGGGGCGGATACCAGATACAGGGCCTTGCCCGCGTCGCGGGGATTACAGCCCACGGAGAGCTCGGCCATCGCCTGCTCCATCGCCTCCAGGCCCCTGAGGGTCTCCTTGCCCTTCTTTCTGAAGCTGCGCGTCCGCTCGAAGGGGTTTCTGATCATCGCCAGATCAACCTTACCCATGCCGATCGTGGTCCAGCCGTCGAGCGTCTCCATGATATCGCCGGCATCCAGCACCCGGGCTCCGATATTGTTGACCTTTGTCTCTTCCCCGGCGCAGAGCAAATCGTAGAACGGCCGCACTATCGACTGATTGATGTGTTCCATGTGGTTGACCAGGTTGGCGTCCTTCTGCAGGAAGCGCTCGTTGTCGACCAGGAATACCGCATCGGCGACTGAATATGCCGATTTGAGACAGGTGGCGGTGTTGTAGATGCTCCTCTCTTCCGAGGATTCCTCGTGGTGGAAGGGGAGCACCAGCAGCGCGTATACCGGCTTGTCGGGGAACCTGTCCTTCAGCGTGTCGCAGATTACCGGCAATGCGCCCGAGCCGGTGCCGCCGGCGGCGCCGGCACACAGCATAAAGGCATCAGTTTCATAGAACCTGGCCCCGCTCCTTACGGCGTCGATAACCTTGTATCCGTCCCACTTCGCCAGCGCTGCGGCGACCTCGTTGATCTTGCCCACGCCGTGCCCGCCGGTCCTGCCGCCGCCGATGATGATACGGTGGTGGAAATCGGAGCCAATGGTTCTCAGTCCGGTAAGGTCTGCCTGGTCCGTGTTGACGGCGTAGACCCCGGTGATTATCTGAAGGCGACGATGCTTTGCTGCCGACCTGCCCATCCTGGCGAACTCATCGGCGATCCTGCTGCCGCACTGTCCCAATCCAACAACAACTAACCTCATATTACGCCTCCTTGTATTTTGGATTCCTTCATTTTTAAGTTGTTAGGAAACTTTAACATACCGTCGCCACCATGTCAATACTGGATTAATACTTTTTTCAGGGTGTAGTATGGTATAATGACCTGCTGTCGTCAGGGGCTTGTTTCATGGAGTTTCGCAGGGAAGTAAGGGCCACGGAGCTGCTGAGCCCGGCGCTCGGTTTCGAGCTTGAGGCTCAGCCCATCGAGTATCGCTATGATCCCCTGGCCGGGTTCGAGAGCAGGGTCAACGTGACGCGGGCGGGCAGGGTGAGGCAGGTGCAGGGAAATACGACCGATGTCGCGGAGCTGGTAGGGTATACCGCCGACGGCTGCGTCTTCTGCCCGCAGAATATCGAGGAGCGCACACCGAGGTTCCCGCCGGGGTTCTCCGTCGAGGGCAGGATAAAGCGGGGGGAGTGCACCCTGTTCCCCAACCTGTACCCCTTCGCCGAGCACCACGCCGTCGCCACCCTGACGCAGAGGCACCACCTGGGGCTGGACGAATTCACCGCGGGAATGGTGGCGGATAACATCGCCGCGTCGCTGGAATATATATCGATGGTTTACAACAAAGACGCGGGGGCGAGATATCCGGTATGGATATGGAACCACCTGCCGCCCAGCGGGGCCAGCATCGTCCATCCCCACGTGCAGGTAGTGGTGGACCGCGTCCCGATGGCGGGGATAGAGGCTCTTATCGCAGCCAGCGAGGAGTATTACCGGAAACACGGGGTGAGTTTCTGGCGGGAGTTGGTCGCGGCGGAGCGGGAGACCGGCGAGCGTTACATCGGGGGGAACGATTCACTGGCGGTCATCGCCAGCTTCTCGCCGCGGGGGAACCGGGAGGTCCAGCTCATATTCAAGGAGGCGTGCTGCCTGCTGGATTTGGACGACGGCCGCATAGCGGATTTCGCCGATGCCATCGTCAGGATACTGCGTTGCTATAAGCGGATGGGGGTGAACTCGTTCAACCTTATCACCCTGTCGGCCCCCGTCGGCGAGCAATTGTATCACTACCGGCTTAGCGCGCGCATGATATCGAGGCCGGCCTTTCAGCCGCTGTATACCAACGATTCCGGCCCTCTGGAACGGTTCCTCGGCGTCTCCGTCATCGAGACCCTGCCGGAGGACGTCGCCCGCGAGATGAAATCGTACTTCCCGGCCTAGCCGTCCCACAGGGGGTGGATCACCAGGCCGGTGGGGGTCTTGGGGTGGAAGTAGGTGGACTTCTGGGGCATGCGCACCCCCTCGTCGGCCACCGCCAGGACGCTGGAGATGGGGGTGGGGTTGAGCAGGAAGGCGATCTGGTACTCCCCGCTGTCAACACCTGCGATGGCTTCCAGCCCGTCGCGGGTATAAGCCAGGCACTGCTCCTCTATATCCGGGCTGTCTATGCCCAGCATCTGCCTCAATATCACCTGGTGCAGGATGAAGACATCCAGGTCGCCGAGCACGCTGGGCTGCACCGGCAGCATCATCTGCGGCCTCGCCCGCAGCAGGCACAGGCTGTCCCCGTCGAGTCCGTACAGGCCGAAGGTGGTGCCCTTCTCCCGGCCCAGTTCAGCGGTCCAGCCGGGGACGGTTTCCTCGGGCGTCGCCATTGGCCGGTGCAGCTCCTGGTCGAAGTAGGCGCTCCACTCCTGCTTCACGTGGGCCAGCAGCTTGGGGTTGAGCCCCCGCACCAGGCGGTGGGTGGGCAGCATGGCCAGGCTGGGGTCCTCGGCGGGGGTCAGCGTCATCATGACGAAGTTGTACCCCTCGTCGCCGGCGGCGTCGGGGTGCTTGGCGCGCTGCTCGTGCATGTAGGCCAAAGCGGTCGAGTAGCGGTGGTGGCCGTCGGCGATGTATATCGCCTTATCGGCCAGCAGGTCGCGCGCTGCGGCGATGGCCTTTTCGTCGCTTATCGCCCACATGTTACAGATAACGCCCTCGCTGTCGGTCGCGCTGGAGATGGGTTTACCCTTTGTCGTATCAGGGAACAGCTTCTCGATGCCCTCCCTGCGGTGGCGGAACAGTCCCATGATGGGGCTCAGGTTGGCGTTGCAGGCGCGCAGCAGGAGCAGGCGGTCGTCGCTGGGGCCCTTCATCGTCCGCTCGTGGGGGCGGATGCCGCCGCCGGTCAGCTCCTCCAGCCTGACGCGGGCGAAGAGGCTGAATCGGCTCCTGGTCTCGCCGTTATTCAGAAAGCGATGCTCTACGAGGTATAAGGCCGGTTGCTGCTCGCGGATGAGTATGCCGTCGTCGATCCAGTTTCCCATCGCGGCGGCGGCGCGGGTGTATCGGTTGTCCTCGTCGGAGTCCGCCGCCCGCTGCAGCCCGTAGTCCAGGCGGATGATGTTGTGGGGGTGCGCGTTGTGGTAGCGGTGCTGCCCGGCGGGGGAGATGACGTCGTAGGGCGGGGTTATCACTGCGGAGAGGCCGCCGATCCGCTGTGGATCGTATCTAATGCCGCGAAACGGTTGGATATCAGCCACGCCGTACTTAATATAACAAGGCAACGGGCAAAGGTCAATGAGCATCACTTGGCTTGACAACGTCTAGAAAAAGTAGTATCAATGTCATGCGGTTAAGAGGCGGGGTTTCGAGATGTTCATCAGGTTCTTCAAGGCTCACAAGATTAAGGTTGCTGTGGCTGGTGGGGTACTCTTGATATGTGCCATTGCGGTTGGTACCGTTCTAGGGATACAAGCCACGACGTATTCATGCAAAATGAAGGATATAAGTAGCAACGAGAAGGTCGATCCGTCAGTCCTCATTGCCATATCTCGATATAATTTGAATCTCGAAGATTATATTAGTCTCGATTTGTATTTCGATAGTTGTCCTGATGATGAAGAAATCCGCCAATTAGAAGAACTTGGGGGACGGGTTTATGAGGATATCTGTATGCAAGCTGGGGGATTGTCATGTTATTGCCTGTCCAGATACAAGGTAATGGATATATGCCGGCTTTTTAACGTGGATTCAATCAAGAGGATTGAAGCTCCTGAACAGGGAATAAAACTACAGGAATAGATAAGAAGAGGGTTGTTTATTTAGCGTCTATGGCTGATCTGACCTGGCGTATGAACTCTCCCACCGCGGCGGCGGGCTGCTCGCTGCCATCGATGATGTCCAGGATGCGGCTGCCCATTATTACCCCGTCACCCAGCGCGGACACGCGCTTCGCCTGCTCCGGCGTGGAGATGCCGAAGCCGACGCACAGCGGCTTGCCGGTGACGCCCCGTACCCGCTCGATGAAACCCTCCAGCTCCGGCGGCAGCTCGGTGCGGGCGCCGGTGACCCCCTTCAGCGACACCACGTAGATGAATCCCCGCGACCGCTGGGCCACCAGCCGCAGCCGCTCCTCATCGATCGTCGTCGGCGCCAGCAGGTAGATCAGGTCCACGCCCCTGTCGCCGGCCACTTTTTCCAGCTCTGCTCCCTCCTCCGGCGGCAGGTCGGGCACTATCAGCCCGTCGATGCCCGCCTTTGCCGCGGCGTCGCAGAAGCCGTCCAGCCCGTAGTGCAGCATGGGGTTGTAGTAGCCCATGAATATCAGCGGCACGTCGACACGCTTGCGCAGCTCAGCGGCGATGTCGAGGCACTTCTGCGGGGTGATGCCCCCCTGCAGCGCGCGGTGGCTGGCGCGCTGGATGGTGGTTCCGTCGGCCAGCGGGTCGGAGAAGGGGATGCCCAGTTCCACCATGTCGCAGCCGGCCTCCACCAGCGCGGGCACCACCTCCAGCGTGGTCTCCACGTCGGGGTAGCCCGCGGTGACGTAGGCGATGAGCGCCTTGCGCTTCGCTTGCTGGAAGAACGATTCGATGCGGCTCACAGCTTTACCCCCAGCGCTTTCGCTACGATGTCGAGGTCCTTGTCGCCGCGCCCGCTGAGGTTGACCAGCACGATCTCGTCGCTTGACAGCGTCTTGGCCAGCTCGGCGGCGTAGTATACGGCGTGGGCCGGCTCCAGCGCGGGGATGATGCCCTCCTTCTGCGACAGCAGCTGGAAGCCCTCCAGCGCCTGGTCGTCGGTGACGGCGACGTAGCTGGCGCGCCCGCTCTCCTTGAGGTAGCTGTGCTCGGGGCCGACGCCGGGGTAGTCCAGCCCCGCCGATATGCTGTGGGTCTCCCGTATCTGCCCGTCGGCGTCCTGCAGCACGTGGGAGCGGGTGCCGTGGAGCACGCCGATGCTGCCCCCGCTCAGGCTGGCGCCGTGCTTGCCGCTGTCCAGCCCCAGCCCCCCGGCCTCCACGCCAATGAGCTTCACCGGGTCGTCCTTGAGAGGGTAGAACAGGCCGATGGCGTTGCTGCCCCCGCCGACGCAGGCCACGGCGTAGTCCGGCAGGCGCCCGGCGGCGTCGATTATCTGCTCTCGCGCCTCGCTGCCGACCACCGTCTGGAAGTTGCGCACCATCATGGGGTAAGGGTGCGGCCCCACCACGCTGCCCAGCAGGTAGTGCGTCGTATCGACATTGGTCACCCAGTCGCGGATGGCCTCGTTGATGGCGTCCTTGAGGGTGCGGCTGCCGCTGGATACCGGCCGCACCTCGGCGCCCAGCAGCCGCATGCGGAACACGTTCAGCGCCTGGCGGGCGATGTCCTCCTCGCCCATGTACACGATGCACTCCACGCCCAGCATGGCGCACACGGTGGCGGCGGCCACGCCGTGCTGCCCGGCGCCGGTCTCGGCGACGATGCGCCGCTTGCCCATGCTCTCCGCCAGCAGCCCCTGCCCGATGGCGTTGTTTATCTTGTGGGCGCCGGTGTGGGTCAAATCCTCGCGCTTGAGGTAGATGCGCGCCCCGCCGCAGTGCGCGGTGAGCTTGGCGGCGAAGTACAGCGGCGTGGGCCTGCCGGCAAAGTCCCGAAGCAGGCTCGACAACCTCTCCTGGAAGGCGGTATCGCCCTGCGACCGGCGGTAGGCCTGCTCCAGCTCGTCGAGGGCGGCCATCAGCGTCTCGGGGACGAACTTGCCCCCGAACTGCCCGAAGTGCCCCATCTCATCCGGTAGCTTTAAATCACTTTTCATCCGCTGCTCTCACTGCGTCGATAAACGCCTTTATCTTGGCGATATCCTTCCTGCCGCGGCTCTCCACCCCGCTGGAGACGTCCACCCCCCACGGCGCGGCCATCCTTATCGCTTCACCCACGTTGTCCGGCGACAGGCCGCCGGCGACGATGACGCGGAACCTCTCCGCCGCCTCCCGCGCCGCCGCCCAGTCGAAGGCCCGCCCGCTGCCGCCGTAGCTCCCGGCGACGGCGCAGTCCAGCAGGCAGATGAAATCGCCGTCCATATACCGCTGGCCACGCTCCATCTCGGCTAAGATGTCACTGCCGCTCTGCCCCGCTTTGACCCTGACGGCCTTGATGACCGGCAGGGCGATGTCCCGGATGTAGTCCCACGGCTCGTCGCCGCTGAGCTGCACCCGGTCGAGCCCGCAGCGCTCGGCGGCGCGCTCAACCTCGATAGCGGGCAGGTTGACGAACACGCCCACCGTCCGGGGGGGGCGCTCCAGCCCTTTTAACGCTTTTACTATTTCCTCAGCGCGCCCGGCGTTCAACTGCCGCTTTGACGGGGCGAACACCAGCCCGATGAAGTCAGCGCCCGCCTCGGCGGCTGCCAGCGCGTCCTCGGCACGGCTGATGCCGCATATCTTGACCCGGGTCACAGCAGCTCCCTCATCTTGGCCGCTACATCCGGGGCGGTAACCAGCGTCTCGCCGACCAGCACGGCGTCCACCCCCCACCCCCGCATCCTCTCGACGTCGTCCCTGCTCTGGATGCCGCTCTCGCTGACGACGACGCGGTCCGGCGGGATCAGGGGGCGCAGCCGGCCGGTGGTCTCCAGATTTACCTTGAACGTGCGCAGGTCGCGGTTGTTGATGCCGATTATCATCGCCTCGCAAATCAGGGCGCGCTCCAGCTCCTCCTCGTCGTGAACCTCCACCAGGCACCTCATGCCCAGCGCCCGGCTCAGCGACAGCAGCTCCTCCAACTGGAGGCTGCTCAGCATGGCGGCTATCAGCAGCAGGGCATCGGCACCGTGGGCGCGGGACTCGTATATCTGGTACGGCTCGAATATAAAATCCTTCATCAGCACCGGCACCTGGCCGATGGTCGCCTTGACCTCCGCAAGCTGCTCCGGGCTGCCGCCGAAATACTGCTCCTCGGTGAGCACCGATACGGCGGCGGCACCATTGGCTACATACGTCCGCGCCAGCTCCACGTGGTCCAGGTCGGGGCACAGCACCCCCTGCGACGGCGATGACCGCTTCACCTCGGCGATGAGCTGCACGCCGTCCCTCTTCAGCGCCGCGGCGAGGTCCAGCGTTTTCACCCCCCGCTGGACGGCGCGCTCCTTCATCCGCGACAGCGATACGCTCCGCTTGCGCCGCGCCAGCTCCTTCATCTTGGCCTTGACGATATCATCAAGTATCATTTTTTTTCGTATTCACGTTATGTGGTCGCTATGCGTACGTGAGCCGTTCAGTTATTGTGTATATCCAGCAGTCGTGGAGCAATCGTTTCTATATTATCCTTATTATGCGGGCTAGAGTTGATTGGTGAGCTCCACCAGCCGTTCCAGCTTCTCCAGCGCCCGGCCGCTGTCTATCGCCTCGGCGGCGAGGCGGACGCCCTTCTGCAAATCGCTCTCCACGTCGCCGGCTACCAGCGCCGCGGCGGCGTTCAGCAGCACGATGTCGCGGTAGGGGCCCTTCTCCCCCTTGACCACCCGTCGCAGGATGTCGGCGTTCTCCTGCGGCGGCCCGCCCCTGAGCTGGTCAACGCTGGTTCGGGCGAAGCCGAAGTCATCGGGGTGGATGTAGTACCGGCTCACCAGGCCGTCCTTCAGCTCGCAGACGGTGGTCTTGCCGCCGAGGGTTATCTCGTCCAGGCCGTCCTCGCCGTGCACCACCAGCGCGTGCTTGCAGCCGAGGATGCCCAGCACCTCAGCCATGATCATCGTCAGCGCCTCGTCGAACACCCCCAGCAGTTGCGCCTGCGCCCCGGCGGGGTTGGTCATCGGGCCGAGGATGTTGAACACGGTGCGGATGCCGATCTCCTTGCGCGAGGGCGAGGCGTACTTCATCGCCGGGTGGAAGGTGGGGGCGAACATGAAGCCGATGCCGATGTCCTCCAGGCAGCGCTCCACCTCCGGCGCGCCGAGGTCTATCTTGACCCCCAGCGCGTCCAGCACATCGGCGCTGCCGCAGCCGCTGCTCATCCCGCGGTTGCCGTGCTTGGCAACCTTGAGCCCCGCGCCGGCGACGACGAAGGCGGCGGTGGTCGAGATATTGAACGTCTTGGAGCTGTCCCCGCCCGTCCCGCAGGTGTCCACCAGCGCCCCGGACACCTTCACCGGCAGCGCCTTCTCCCGCATCACCCGCGCCATGCCGGCGATCTCCTCCACCGTCTCGCCTTTCAATCGTAATGCGGTAACGAACGAGCCGAACTGGGCGGGCGTGGCCTCCCCCTCCATTATCTGGTTCATCACCGCCGCCGCCTGCTCCATGTCCAGCGACTGCCCCTTGACCAGCAGATCGATAGCTTCTTTGATCATTTTGGTTTGCCCCCATCGTAATCCACTTTCTTTATATTGTGGATTTCTAGTTTGCTCTTAATCCAAGAATTTCCTTCAATTCTAACCGTCTGTCTAGACTCAAAGTAGTTCTCGTATACATCTTGGTAACGTGCGGTTAAGGATGCTGGCTCGTTGTTTAATCTCGTCGCATCAAGCTTTGGAGTTTCTTCAGTATGTGTGGAATGGTCGCCGGCACGAATTGGGTCAGTTTCTTCCCATTGCTTGCTGTTGCCAACTACTACAATTAAATAGGGATTTATAGCAGGACCTATGCCTATGTTTTTGAGTACAAGGAAATTGCTATCAGTTTCTCCAAGAGAAAACTCTATGACAGGTCTTATGCTAGCAACTGTTTGTGCTCGTGTTGCTCTGTAGATTTTATGCGTAGAGTAACCGGACATTGCTGTCACACAAATCAAACCAGCTAAAAGCACCAATTCAATATTATGAGTTTGAAACCAGACTGCTATAATCACAGCACTGAAAGAGGCAGCGATAATCATAAGGTCTATTTTCGCAATTATTTTCATTCCCCTAATACCAAGAAATTCCTCAATAAGTCCTTACCCACCTCGGTCATGATGGACTCGGGGTGGAACTGCACGCCCTCCACCGGGTGCTGCCGGTGCCTCAGACCCATAATTATACCCTTTTCCGTCCGTGCGGTCACCTCCAAACAGTCGGGCAGACCCTCCGGCAGCACCGCCAGCGAGTGGTAGCGGATGGCGGAAAACGGATTCGGCAGGCCCTCCAGCACGCCCCTGCCGTCGTGCTGTATCATCGATGACTTGCCGTGCATTATCTCGCCGGCGCGGTCCACCTGCGCCCCGTAGGCGTAGCCGATGCACTGGTGCCCCAGGCACACGCCCAGTATAGGCAGCTTCTCCCCGAAGTGCTTTATAACGTCATTGGAGATGCCGGCGTTCTCCGGCCGGCCCGGCCCGGGGGAGATGACGATGCGCTCGGGGTTCATCCGCTCGATTCCCTCGATGGTTATCTTGTCGTTGCGCGCCACCTTGACCTGCTGCCCCAGCTCGCACAGGTACTGGTACAGGTTGTAGGTGAAGCTGTCGTAGTTGTCTATCAGCAGCATCATCGGGACACCTCCGCTTCTTCAATGGCCGCTATCAGCGCCCGCGCCTTGTTCATGCTCTCCTCGTACTCGCGCGCGGGCACGCTGTCGGCGACGATGCCGGCGCCGGCCTGCACGTAGGCGGTGCCGCCGCTCATCACTATCGTGCGTATGGTTATCGCCGTGTCCAGGTTGCCGGAGAAGCTGAAGTAGCCCACCGCTCCGGCGTAGGGGCCGCGCTTGTCCGGCTCCAGCTCGGCGATTATCTCCATGGCGCGTATCTTGGGGGCGCCGGATACGGTGCCGGCGGGGAAGCAGGCGCGCAGCGCGTCGAACGGGGTGAGGTGGCTGCGCAGCTTGCCCTCCACGTGGGATACCAGGTGCATGACGTGGGAGTAGTTCTCCACGTCCATGAACTGGGTGACCTCCACCGTGCCCGGCTCGGCGATGCGCCCGATGTCGTTGCGCCCCAGGTCCACCAGCATGACGTGCTCGGCGCGCTCCTTCTCATCCGCCTTGAGCTCCTCGGCCAGCGCCTCGTCCTCCTCGGGCTTGGCGCCCCGCGGGCGGGTGCCGGCGATGGGGTGGGTGGCCACCATGCCGTTCTCCACCCGCACCAGCAGCTCGGGCGACGCGCCGATGATGTGGCAGTCGTCCAGGTGCAGGTAGTACATGTAGGGCGACGGGTTGATGCTGCGCAACGCGCGGTAGATATCGAACGGCTTGGCCGAGGTCTTCTTGCTCAAGCGCTGCGACAGCACCGCCTGGATGATGTCGCCAGCGGCGATGTATTCCTTGGCGCGCACCACGTTGGCCTCGAACTGCTCCCGGGACATGTTGGACGATACCGGCGACGGCTTATGGGGCGCGCCGGGCTCCCTTATCTCCGGGGTCAGCGGTTTGCTCAGCTTCTCCACCAGCGAGTCGATGCGCTCCACCGCCGCGCTGTAGGCCTGCTTAAGGTCGTTGCCGTCCAGCTTGACGTGGCTCACCACCTTTATGCGGTGCCTCAGGTGGTCGAACACCAGCACGTTGTCGGCGAACATGAACAGCGACTCCGCCGTGCCCAGCGGGTCGGCCTCCGGCGAGGGCAGCTCCTCGAAGTGACGCACCGCCTCGTAGGCCAGGTAGCCCACCGCCCCGCCGTGGAACGGGGGCAGGCCGGGGACGCGGGCCAGCCGGTACTTGTTCAGCTCCGCCTTGATGGCCAGCAGCGGGTCGCCGTCGCCCGGCTCCGAGCGCAGCACCACGTACGGCTGGGTGCCGATGAAGCTGTAGCGCGCCAGGCGCTCGCCGCCCTCCACGCTCTCCAGCAGGAAGGAGTACGAGCCGTGGGCGATCTTGAGGAAGGCCGACACCGGCGTGTCCAGGTCGGCGACTATCTCGCGGTAGATCGGCACCAGGTTGGCCCGGTCCTTGAGCCCTCTGACCTCATCTAATGTCGGGTAGTACATCTTTCCACCTCCGTATCGTTCAATCTTTATCGTGCTCGACAGATATTTAGTTATTTACTTCATCACGTCCGTTCTCGTTCCGCTCTTCTGTCACGACAACTGGACGGTTCACCTCTGCTTGAGTAACACCTCCCGTGAATATAAAAAAACTTCGCCCACGAGGGGCGAAGTTTTTAGCTTCGCGGTGCCACCCTGCTTACGCCGAATATATCGGCGCATCTCTCTCAGGCACGGCCACGAAAAGTAGCGGCGATGCCCCGGGCTATGATAACGGTGCCCTCTCCGTCAAGCCCTACTCCCCGTACGGGTTTCGGGTTGCGGCTCCCGAGTCCATTCGGCCTCTGCGCCGGCGTCGGGCTTCCACCTTACCCCGACTCTCTGTGGGCCTCGCCTTGATGCGTACTAGTCTCGTTCCCGGCCTTTATTCTATTGTTCTTGGGCTAGATTAACATAAAGCTTATGCGATGTCAAGCCCTACATGCCGGTGAAGTCCATTACCTCGGCGCCCGGCGCCACCGTATCGATGTCGAAAACGCTGTCGGGGATGTTGGGATTCATTTCCACATTGGTGTACTGCATGGTGTAGGTGTACCCCGCCTGGGTGACCTCTGCCTTCAGCGGCCAGCCGTTGGGCGATATCCATGTGTGCGATACGCCTCCCCCGCCGAAGTTGCAGGTGAACTTGGTGCAGGCTTGCCCGGCGACGCTCTCATGCCCGGCGATGGATGCCCCACCGGGGCAGCCGGCCTGGAACCCGGCGAGGATGGTTGCCTCCGACACATCGCCGTAGTAGCCGTCCATCCACTCCTCCGCGTACTGGGCACCGGGGTTCGACATCTCTGAAGAGGCCGACTCGTATTTATACACCTGGTTCATGTCGGGGAAGTAGGTATAGGCGTACTCGCCGTCGTCCAGCATTATCATGGATGTCTCCTCGCCTCCCGCCGTCGACGTCCAGTCGGTGCGATACTTGTCGCCCTTGACCCAGAAGTCCATCTCGCTCTCGGTACCCATCGAGTCGGACAATTCCATGGAGAACTTGTAGCTCGCTGGCAGCTCACCGGGCTGCTCCGGCTTCTGGGTCGGCGTCGCCTGGGCTCCGCCGTTGCCGCCATTCCCACCGTTGCCGCCGTCGTCGCCGTCGCCGCCGCAGGCACCGCCAACGGTGAGGCACAGCGCCAGCATGACGACCAGCAATCCGGGCATCATCAGTCTCTTGATCATGTCTTCACCTCGTCCTTTATGATTGTGCAGGCTAGCACAACATTGGAGCAATGTCAATAGGTATCGGGGATTATCCGCGGGCCGACTTGAGGGTCGTCATCACGTGTTGTCGATGACCGCTGCGCCTGGCGCCACCGCATCGATGTCGAAAACGCTGTCGGGGATCGTTGGGTTCAGGTCGATATCGGTGAATTCCATGGTGCTGGTGAAACCGAAGTCGGTGAGTGATATCCTAAGGGGGTAGCCCTCAGCCGATATGCAGTAGTCGATTATCGTGCCCTCGGTGCTGGTCATGGCGAACACCGTGCAGGCCTTTCCAGCAACGATATCGTGGCCGCTTATTTCCACGCTCTGGCACAACGGGTCGATGGAGCATGAAGCCTGCATCGCCGACAGTATCCCGCCCTCGGCTATAGCGCCGTAGTAGTTGGAGGTGAACCACATCGAGTAAAAAGCCGCCGGATCCGTTCCTGTACCCGGGTTGTACTTCACCACCTGATTCTCGTCCGGGTTATACACCCAGTCGAATTCCCCATCTGCGACAAATATTGTAGTGTCCGTGTCCTCCTCCGGCGGTGTGATGGCGTAATCGCTCCTCGCCTTCTCGCCTTTAACCCGGATGTTGATGACAATCAACAGGTTGGCCTGGTCGGTTAACTCTATCGAGTACTGGTAGGTGTCCGGAAGCTCCGCGGCCGTTCCGTTCTGGGTCTGCGTGGGCGTCGGCTCGACGGCGGTGGCGGTCGGTGTGGGGGTAGGCGTCGGCTGGGCCGGCTGGCCATTGCCGCATCCGAACCCGGCGATCATGATAACGGCCAGCATAGCGGCGATAAATATACAGGTTGTAGCCCTTTTCATCCCTGAAGCGCCTCGTGCAATGACGTTTTGTTCATCCTGGT
Source organism: uncultured Dehalococcoidales bacterium (assembly GCA_964448395.1). Lineage (GTDB taxonomy): Bacteria > Chloroflexota > Dehalococcoidia > E44-bin15 > E44-bin15 > CAYUWM01. Next base: position 7,509 of record CAYUWM010000007.1, on the reverse strand, counting down.
CGAGATTAGCATACGGCTAACTCAACGTCAAGGGGCGGATGGAATCGACTGCTGTCGGTGTGTGGTGCTATAATACCGACACACGGGCATGTGTGAGGTAGCATTTAATGGTTAACGATGGGCAGGTTAGCGACCACACAGACTATATCAGGAGAATCGGCGATGGCGTCACTTCCGGCATCCGCGACGGCATAAGGAGCGGTGCGAGGCGGGGTACGAGGCGGGGCATCGTTGCGGGGATACGGGACGGCCTGGCCCGGGGGTTGGTGGGTGCTGGGGGCGGCAGCCTGGATACCGTTGCCGGGCGCGTGAAAGTGTCGGAGCTTGACCTGTCCAGCGTGAGGGGGAAGCTGGACGAGGCGGGCAGGGCGGTCGTGAGGCAGTTACGGTACCGCGTGCGCGAGACGGATAAGGTGCAGGATGCGGTCGCGGGTATCAAGCAAAGGATCGTAAGTGAGCTGCCGCGGAACCCGCTGTCGGGCGTGATCGGGAGGAAGGCCCAGGAGTCACTGGACGGCGGCCTCGGCGAGAGCCCGGAAGTGGGACATGTGGATGTGGCGCCGGAAGTCGTGGCGAAGGATGGGGGCAAGGCGGCAGGAGCGGTGCGGAAGAACGTGAAAAGCGGTGTGGAGGAGGTAACTTCGTTCCTGGTATATACCATCGTCAGGGAGGTAACCAACAGGGCCATCGCCGAGGCGAGCAGGGGCATGAAGCACAAGGCCGCCAGCAGGCTCGAGGGCAGGCTGGTCAAGCTGGAACGAAGCCTGGGCACCCGGTCGGAGAAGGGCCTGGACAAGGCCCTGGTGCAGAGCATAGACCAGGTAGAGGACATCGTCACCGATGATAGCCTGAATGAAGCCAGCTTCCATGCCAAGATAGATGAGGCCTTCGGCGGCAGCCTCAAGGATTACATCCTTGATCTATCCGCACGCGGCCTGAGCCCGATAGGCAGGGCGCTTGCCGTATCCGCTGCGGTGTTGGGCGCGGCTGCCCTGATCTGGGCCATCGTGTATGTCGCGACGCAATCCGGTGGTGATGGGAATCCGCCTGTGGTGAATGAACCTACCCCTACCATCGCACGCACGGTGGAGCCGACGCTGGCCGTGCCTGTCGCCAGTGAGACACCCGCATCCGGGCCGACGCAGACAGGCCCGCTGCCGGATTTGGTGATAACCTATGTCGATGCCGACGATGTCGGCTCCCAGACGGTTCCCGAGTACACGATCCGCTACCGCATCGAGAATGCGGGTAACGCAGAGGCGAGCTCCAGCATTACTTTACTCATGGTAGGCGGGAAACGGCATTGCGAGGGTGAAGTCGGTGCGATGGGTCCGGGGAAGGGCTATGAAGGTAATTTCAGCTGCACGGTATCCGAGTCTGAGCTGTCGCTGTTGCGGGTTTGCGCCGACGGATTGGATCAGGTGGCGGAGCTGGATGAGGATAACAACTGTGCGGAGTACCAGTAGGTTCGGCCTAGGCCGAACCCTGCTTGGCCTGGAAGTGCTTGCCCTCGGTCTTGATCGACGGGGCGACCACCATCTCCACCCGCTGCATCTCCCTGATGGAGCGCGCGCCGCACATGCCCATCGAGGTGCGCAGCGCCCCGATGAGGTTCTGAGTCCCCCCGGTGACCGTGGACGGCCCGAAGAGGATCTGCTCCAGGGTGCTGGTGGTTCCCACATTGACCCTTACCCCGCGGGGGAGTGCGGCATGGGGGGTGGCCATGCCCCAGTGGTAGCCGCGCCCGGGGGCCTCTTTAGCCTGGGCGAAGATCGATCCCAGCATAACCGCGTCGGCGCCGGCAGCGAACGCCTTGCACACATCGCCGCCGGTGCGGAAGCCGCCATCGGTGATGAGGGCGACATACTTGCCGGTCTCCTGTAAATAGTGCTCGCGGGCGGCGGCGCAATCCATGGTCGCCGATACCTGGGGCACGCCGACACCGGTTACCTCTCTGGTGGTGCACGCCGCTCCCGGTCCCACGCCGACGAGGATGCCCGATATCCCCTGTTGCATCAGCGACAGCGCCGCGCTGTAGCTGACGCAGTTGCCCACGATGATCGGCGCCGGCATCACCTGGCACAGGTCGGAGAAGCTGAGGCCCTGATAGCTCTTGGAGATGTGGCGGGCGGAGGTCACGGTGGACTGCACCACGAAAATGTCGATGCCGGCCTCAGCGCAGATGGGGGCGAAACCCTTGGTGTTGGCCGGTGTCACCGAGGCGG
>CAYUWM010000007.1:0-5184 GCA_964448395.1 uncultured Dehalococcoidales bacterium | reverse complement strand
TCCATGCTATCTTTTCGTCGCTGGTGGTTAATGTAACAAAAACTATATCAAATAAAAGGACTGAAAGTCAATGCTAAATGTGGAATAGACGGATTGATGCTTCGTAGGCTATAATGATTGCTCTTGGAGGAACACATGCCCACACTTTTCGTCGTCGCCACGCCGATAGGCAACCTGGAGGACATCTCGATACGCGCCCTGCGCGTGCTCGACGAGGTGTCGCTCATCGCCGCTGAGGATACCCGCAAGACGCGGCAGCTCCTCTCGGCATTCGGCCTGAGCACGCCGACCACCAGCTACCACGAGCACAACAAGCTGTCGAAGCTTCCCGCATTATTGAGTCGCTTGGCTGAGGGGGACGTGGCGCTGGTCTCGGAGGCGGGTATGCCGGGGATAAGCGACCCCGGCTACGAGCTGGTGGCGGCGGCGATAGAGAAGGGCATCCGCGTCGAGCCGGTGCCGGGGCCCTCGGTGCTGGTGACCGCCCTGGCCGTCTCCGGGCTGCCCACCGACCAGTTCACCTACCTGGGGTTCCTGCCGCGGAGGAAGGGGCAGCGCAGGAGGCTTCTCGAGGGTATCGCCGGCGAGGAGAGGACGCTGATAGCCTTCGAGGCGCCGCACCGCCTGCTGGCCTCGCTGGGCGATATGCGCGACGTGCTGGGCGACCGCCGCATAGCGGTATGCCGTGAGCTGACCAAGGTATATGAGGAGATTTTTCGAGGGACGGTGGGCGAGGCCATGGCCCACTTCGCCGAGCCGCGGGGGGAGTTCACCCTGGTAATCGAGGGGAAGGCGAGGGGGGAGAGCAAGGTATCGACCGATACGGTGGAACAGCTGCGGCGGCTGCGCAATGAAGGTCTACCCGCCAAGGAGGCCGTCGCCCGCGTCGCCAGGGAATCGGGCATCCCCAAGCGGGAGGTGTACCGCGCCTGGCTGTCCCTGGGGTAGCTTTGTGTTTTGGCCCCGATTCTGATAAACTTACCTCTCGGAAGTTTCAGTCATGAACGAGCGTATCTTTATCGGGGTCGCCTGGCCTTATGCCAACGGCCCGATCCACCTGGGCCAGATCGCCGGTGCCTACCTGCCTCCCGACATCTTCGCCCGCTACCACCGCCTCAAAGGCAACGATGTGCTTATGGTGTCTGGCTCGGACCAGCACGGCACCCCCATCACGGTGCGCGCCGAGCAGGAGGGCAAGACGCCGGGGGAGGTCGCCGGGCGCTATCACCGGGAGTTCCTCGAATCGTGGCAGAAGCTGGGCATCTCCTTCGACCTGTTCACCAGCACCGATACCCCCAACCACCACCAGATCGCCCGCGATTTCTTCCTCGCCCTGCTGGAGAAGGATTACATCTATCGCGACACCATGACCCTGCTCTACTGCCCCGCCTGCGGCCGCTTCCTCCCCGACCGCTATGTGGAGGGCACCTGCCCCCACTGCGGGTTCGAGGGGACCAGGGGGGACCAGTGCGACGGCTGCGGCAAGCCGCTGAACCCGGCGGAGCTGGTCAGCCCCCGCTGCCGCTGGTGCTCTTCCGAGCCCGAGCTCAAGGAGTCGGAGCACTTCTTCCTGCGTCTCAGCGCGTTCAACGGGCAGCTCCTCGACTGGGTGAAGCAGCAGACCCACTGGAAGCAGAACGTGCTGAACTTCACCCTCGGCTTCCTTAACGAGGGGCTGAAGGACCGGGCGATCACCAGGGACATGGAGTGGGGGATACCGGTACCGGTAGACGGCTTCGAGGGCAAGCGCTTATACGTGTGGTTCGAGGCGGTGGTCGGCTATCTGTCGGCCAGCGTGGAATGGGCTCAGCGCTCGGGCGACGGGGACGGCTGGCGCCGCTTCTGGGAGGGGGACGTTAAATCGTATTACTTCGTGGGCAAGGACAACATAGTGTTCCACACTATTATATGGCCGGCGATGCTACTGGGCTACGGCGGACTCAATCTGCCATATAACGTGCCGGCCAACGAGTTCCTGACCATCAAGGGGAGGGCGCTGTCCACCAGCCGAAACTGGGCGGTGTGGCTCCTGGACTACCTGGAGCGCTACGACCCCGACCCGCTGAGGTACTTCCTGTCGGTGAACATGCCGGAGGACGGCGACAGCGACTTCTCGTGGCGGGAGCTGGTGCGCCGCAACAACGATGAGCTGGTGGCCACCTACGGCAACCTGGTACACCGGGTGCTGACCATCACATACCGCAACTTCGACGGCAGGGTACCCACGCCCGGCGAGCTCGACGGTCGCAGCAATGACCTGCTGGGCAAGGCGCAGGAAGCGCTGGCCGCCGTAGATGATCTGCTTTCACGATGCCGCTTCCGCGAGTCGGTGCGCACCATAATGGCACTGGCGCAGGAGGCCAACCGCTACCTCGACGAGAAGGAGCCGTGGAAGAGAATCAAGGAGGACCGCGATGACGCCGCCACCAGCCTGTACGTGGCGCTTACGGTTATATCATATCTCAAGACGCTTTTCGCACCCTTCCTGCCCTTCACCTCGCAGAAACTGCACAACATGCTGGGCTTCGACGGCAGCCTGGAAGACGGCGGCTGGTCGGTGTCCGAGGTGCAGCCCGGCCAGCGGCTGGCCGCGCCCGAGCCGCTGTTCACCAAGCTGGACGATTCGGTAGTGGAGGCGGAGGACGCCAATCTGGGAGCCGTCAGTGCTGATTGACTCCCACTCCCACATCGATATGCGCCATTTCGATAAGGACCGCGACTCGGTCATGGAGCGCGCCCGCGAGGCCGGCGTGACGGCGGTGGTGGACGTGGGCTGCGATCTGGCCTCCAGCGAAGCGGCGATAGCCCTCGCCGAGCGCTACGACGGGGTGTTTGCCGCCGTCGGGTTCCACCCCCACAGCGCCGCCGAGATGGGAAACGGCGACATCGAACGGCTGGCAGGGCTGGCGCGGCACCCCAAAGTGGTGGCCATCGGCGAGATCGGGCTGGACTTCTACCGCAACCTGTCGCCGCGGGAGGCACAGGTCGAAGCGTTCAATAGACAGCTAGACCTGGCCCGTGAGCTGGACCTGCCGGTGGTGATCCACAGCCGCCAGGCCAGCGATGAGGTGTTCGATATACTGTCGGAGTGGGCCGGCGGATCAAGCAGGCCGCCGGGGGTGCTGCACTGCTTCAGCGGCGACCGGGAGCTGGCTCGCAGGTACACAGATATGGGCTTTTTTCTCTCCATCGCCGGTCCGGTGACCTACGGTAAATCCTCGGCGGCGGATATCGCGCGCCACCTGCCGCTGGACAGGCTGCTGATCGAGACCGACTGTCCTTTCCTCACCCCGACCCCCTATCGCGGGAAGCGCAACGAGCCGTCTTACGTATCGTTGGTCGCGGAGAAAATCGGCGAGATCAGGGGGATACCGGGTCAGGATGTGGCGCGATGCACCGCGGAGAACGCGATACGGCTGTTCCGGCTGCCTATACAATCGGAGGGAGAATCTTGTCAATAGCTACGATATACGAGCCGATCCAGGAGGGCCTGGGGCTGGTGGAGCATAAGCTGATGGACTTCTCCCATGTGGACTACCCGTGGATAGCCGAGCCGCTGGGCTACGTGCTGGAGAGCCACGGGAAGCGCGTCCGCCCCGGCCTCACCCTGCTGGCGGGCAGGTTCTACAGCTACGACCTGGAGAGACTGGTGCCGATGGCCGCCGCCATCGAGCTGTTCCACAACGCCACACTGGTCCACGACGACGCGGTGGACCACGCCCTGCTGCGGCGGGGCAAGACCGCGGTGAACAGCATGTGGGGGGAGGGGGTCGCGGTGTTGCTGGGCGATTACCTGTTCTCGGTGTCCGCCGACCTGGTGGCCAGCATCGGCAACCTGCGGGTGGTGAGCATGTTCGCCCGGACGCTGACCGAGATATCCGGCGGCCAGCTGAGGGAGACCTTCAGCTCCTACAACTGGCGGCTGAACCGGGAGCAGTACTACGAGCAGATTTACAGCAAGACCGCTTCGCTGTTCGCCGCCGCCACCGGCACCGGCGCGGTGCTGAGCGGGGCACCGGAATGGGCGGTCGAGGCGCTACTGAGCTACGGCAAGAACCTGGGCATGGCCTTCCAGGTGGTGGACGATATACTGGACTTCACCGGTGACGAGGGGGAGATGGGCAAGCCGGTGGGCAGCGACCTGCTGCAGGGCACGCTGACCCTGCCAGCGATCATCCTGCTGGAGCGTAACCCCGGAGATCCAAGCATCAGAGAGCTGTTCGAGAAGAGGGGGGGTAGGGATGATGTGGACCGCATAATCGGGATGATCCGCAACTCGTCCATACTGGAGGAGTGCCATCGCATCGCCGCCGACTTCTCGGCGCAGGCCCGTAGGGATGTCGAGGGTCTGCCGGACAGGCCCTGCCGCCGCTCGCTCATCGAGCTGGCGGACTACGTGGTCGAGCGCCGCAGCTGAGCTAGCGCTCCCGCCGCAGCCGGTCGAGCCACTCCACCGATTTCACCTCGCGCTCCAGCAGGTAGCGGATGTACCCCCGCAGCAGGCTCTCCAGCTCCAGCATGAGCTCGTCGTCCACCCTGACGCTGCTGACCTTGGCGTAGTCGCCCTGTTGACATAAGCGCATAACCTTGAGGGCGTTTACTGATAGTAGCCTCGCCAGCGGCTCGCGGTCGCGGCAGGCGGGGCACAGCACCCCGCCGCCGCTGACGCTGAAGAAATTCTCGGTGGGCTCCAGCGATTTCTTGCAGCTTATACAATCGTGAAGCTCTGGTTTATACCCCAGGTGGGTGAGCAGGTTCAGCTCGAAAAAGCGCAGGGTGAGCTCCCCGTCCTGCGTGTCGCACAGGCGCTTGAGGGTGTCCAGCAGCAGGTGGTACAACGGGTAGTTCTCCACGTGCTCGACGGTGAACCGCGCCACCAGCTCGGCGGCGTACAGGGCGAGGCTGGCGCGCCACAGGTCCTCCCGCAGCGGCAGGAAGCTCGATATGGTCTGCACCTGGTTGACGGTGTCCAGGTTGCGCCCGCGGGTGAGCATCAGGGCGCAGTGGCTCAGCAGCTCCAGGTGACCGCCGGTCTTGCTTTTAGGGCGGCGCACCCCCTTGGCCACCGCGCTCAGCTTGCCCATGCCGGGGGTGTAGAGGGTCAGAATCTTGTCCGCCTCCTTGAGGTTGACGTGCTTGAGCACGATGGCTTCGGTCTTATATACCTTGGGGATGGTCATTGGC
>CAYUWM010000006.1:0-44177 GCA_964448395.1 uncultured Dehalococcoidales bacterium | reverse complement strand
ACACCGGCATCACGGACATCCTGTTCCGGCCGACGATGATGATAGTGGGGTACGCCGATGGGGAGTACCTGTATGACGATAGGGAGGTTAGCTGGTACAACACGTCGGTGCTGGTGGGTGGAGGCGGAGCGCCTACCTCCACGCCGTCGCAAACGCCTACGCTGACGCCCACAACCACCGCCACTTCCACTGCTACAGCTACGGCCTCTCTGACGACAGTCCCAACGCCAACGCCGACGCAGACAGCGCAGGTCTGGATCGAGGCGCCTCTCAACGCCGGCCGCTGCTCCAACTTCTCTGCCACAGTGAACATCAGCCAGGTGACCGGATTCGACTCGGCTAACTACGATATTACCTATGACCCCGCGCTGCTCAACGTCACCGCCGTTCATAACGGCTCCATCGGTGCAACCATCATTCCCGTTTCTGATTGGGGGTTCATACCGGCGGGTGAGCAGGGAACCATCAGGGTTATCAATAATGTTGGCGGTGTGGGTGGCGCCTCCGGCGCGGGCACGCTGGCTGTTATAGACTTTGACGTGGACTGCTACAATTGCGGCAATGCCAGCTTGAGTTTCACCGGGGAGCGTGTGCTCTATGACAATGATTCGGTGGAGATAAACGCAACCTGGCTGGATGACTCTGTACATATCCCCTGTCCAACCTGAAGTCCCACCCCTATGGCGTCGGCGACGCCAACAGCAACAGCAACGGTTACGGCTACCACCACGGCTACGGTTACACCGACTGCCACATGCTCTTCGAGCGTTGGGCCAACACCGACAGGATCGGCGACGGCGACGGCGACATCCACGGCTACAGCCACCGCTACGAGCACTTCCACATCTACGAGCACATCAACGGCTACATCATCGCCTACCGCTACTACTACGTCGACAAGTACCGCCACCGCCAGCGCTACTTCCACCGCTACTTCCACTTCCACCTCCACCAGTACCGCTACTGTCACGTCTACAAGCACGTCAACGGCTACGTCGTCGCCGACTGCTACCGGCACATCTACGGCTACAGCCACGCCTACGGCAACCGCCAGCGCGTCGCCTTCTCCCACGCCAACGCCTTCATCGATGGCAACGCTTACTGCCACCGCTACAGCGACCGCATCGGCAACGGCAACCAGTACTATCGGCTCGACGCCCACGCCGAGCGCAACGCCTTCATGCATCCCGGGAGATGCCAACGGTGACGGGGAGATAAATGCAGCCGATATCACCAAGACGGAGAGGATTATACTGACGTGGGATGCTCAAACGCCATGCTCTGATGCCAATCAGGACGGCACGGTGAATACCAGCGACCTCGGCACGATAGAGTACATGATACTGGAGATATGGCCGTGGCACCACGTGCATATAGAGGCCCCCGACAGCTTGCCTTATTGCACCCATTTCGAAGCCACTGTTTTCATCACCTACGTGGAGAACTTCAGCTCCGCCAGCTACGAGGTCATCTATAACGAAAGCGTGCTCGATTTGGAAGGTATTACCAATGGAAGGCTGCTGGAGATAGACCCAGGTATATCGGCTGACTTCTACCCGGTGAATGTAACCGACTGGAACCTGCCGGGTGGCCCGGGCACGTTGCGGGTGAACTGCAGCGTTGACGGCAACCCGGGGGTCGACGGTGCGGGCTACCTGTCTCAGATACACTTCCACATCAACGGCTCGGCGGGGGAGAACAGCTCCATCGGGTTCAACATATCGCAGTGCTGGCTGCGGGACATGTGGGGCGGCCTCATCAACGCTACATGGACCAACGATTTGATAACTGTCACGCCGTAGCCGTGGCTCCTCACGTTAATTTCTAAAATTGCTTCCCAAAACCCCTTGACAACCCCCAAATCCATGCTATAATAGCAAACGGTAACCTATTGCCGTTAGTCTGAATAAATCCTTTTGGAGGTTTATTTATGAATGAAGTCAAGGTCATCCCCTGCCTCGATATCAGGGAAGGTCGTGTGGTCAAAGGGGTCAAGTTCGTGGATTTGAGGGATGCGCGTGACCCGGTGGAGGCGGCGCAGGCGTACTGCAGGGAGGGTGCGGACGAACTGGTGTTCCTCGATATCTTCGCCACCGTGGAGAACAGGAAGACACGGCTGGAATGGGTCAAGAGGGTCTGTGATGTAGTAACCGTACCTTTCGCCGTGGGCGGCGGCATCGGCAGTCTCGATGACATGCGAGAGCTGTTCGATATGGGGGTGGACAAGGTCTCGATAAATACCGCCGCCGTTAAGACGCCCCAGCTTATAAAGGATGCCGTCGCTGAATTCGGAAAAGGGAAGCTCGTCGTGGCCATCGATGGCAGGAAGAATCCTCCCGGCGGCAGCCTGCCCCGCCTGGAGGTGGTGGTAAAGAGCGGCAATGAGGGGACGGGGCTGGATATCGTGGAGTGGGCGAAGCAGGTCGAAAAGCTGGGCGCGGGGGAGATACTGCTCACCAGCAAGGACGCCGACGGCACCAAGGAGGGATATGATTTGGAGATGACCGCCGCGGTGGCGGAAGCGGTAAGCATACCGGTAACCGCTTCGGGCGGCGCCGGCACGCTGGAGCACCTGTATGAGGCGGTGGTAAAGGGGAAGGCCTCCGCCGTGCTCTGCGCCTCGGTGTTCCATTTCGGGGAGATATCGATACCCGAGGCCAAGAGGTATCTCAAGGATAAAGGGATAGCGGTCAGGCTGTAAACCGGGTATCGAGGGAGGATGAAGGTGCTAGGATCGGACCGACACGATATAGAGCGGAAACAGGTTATCATACTGCGGATCGTGAGCGAGTCCATGGACCCGCTTGGCGCCAGGGTTATCGCCCAGCGCTTGGAGGATTACGGCATCCTGCTCGGTGAGCGCGCGGTGCGCTACCATTTGAAGCTGATGGACGAGAGGGGACTCACCCGGTTGATCGGCAGGGACGGCAGGGTGATCACCGGGCGGGGGGTCGAGGAGCTGGATAGCGCGCTGGTCGGCGACAAGGTGGGCTTCGTCATCAGCAAGATCGAGCTGCTGGCGGTACAGACCACCTTCGACTGGGAGCAGCGCCGCGGTCAGGTCCCGGTGAACGTCTCGTTTATCCCCAGGCTGCAGTTCAAGCGGGCATGGGAGGAGATGAGGGGTGCCTTTGATGCAGGGTTGTGTGTCAGCGACCTGGTGACGGTGGCCGATGAGGGCGAGCGGTTGGCCGGCTCGTACGTGCCAGAGGGGAAGGTCGGTTTCGCCTCCGTGTGCAGCCTGGTGATCAACGGGGCGCTGCTAAAGGCGGGCATCCCCATGGATTCCAGATTCGGTGGGCTGCTGCAGATAAGGGATCATCAACCTTATAGGTTCGTAGAGTTGATACAATACAGCGGCTCCTCTCTCGACCCCTCAACGATATTCATCAGCAGCAGGATGACCAGCGTGGCCAAGGCGGTTGCCAGGGGGGATGGCAAGGTGCTGGCCAATTTCCGTGAGATACCGGCCATATGCCGGCCAGTTGCCGAGGGGGTATTCTCCGGTTTGAAGGAGGCCGGGATTGGCGGGTTGCTGGTGACGGGGGATACTAGCCAGCCGGTATGTGAGATCCCGGTGGAGCTGAACAAGATAGGTGTCATACTGCTGGGTGGCCTCAATCCGGTGGCCGCCGCTGTTGAAGCCGGCATCGCAATCGATAATTCGGCGATGAGCGGCGTGATCGAGTACGAAAAGCTGATCAGATTCGGCACAGTATAGTTTAAGATTCAAATAATGTGAAGGGAGTTGAATATGAATCTACAGAGACCGAACTCAAGCGATGCTACCCGGACCGCCAACCGCTCGAAGAGCGTGGTGCCGATGAGCGGTCTGTGCAGCCGCTGTATCGACGGCTGTACTGGCAATTGTGAGGTGTTCAAGGCCACATTCCGCGGCCGAGAACTGATCTATCCCGGTCCCTTCGGCGAGATAACCGCTGGTGGCGACAAGGACTACCCCATCGATTATTCACATCTCAATATACAGGGTTATGCCCTGGGGGCATCGGGACTGCCGGCGGGTGTAGACGGCAATCCAGACACCGCTATATTCCCCGCGGTCAGTACCGAGACCGAGTACGGCTGGGATATCAAGGCCAAGATGAAGGTGCCCATATTCACCGGTGCCTTGGGTTCGACCGAGATAGCGCGCAAGAACTGGGAGCATTTCGCCGTAGGCGCTGCCATCAGCGGGGTAACCCTGGTATGCGGCGAGAACGTTTGCGGCATCGATCCGCAGCTCGAGCGCGATAAAAACGGCAAGGTGGTCTCGGCACCGGATATGGACCGGCGGATCGAGGTATACAAGCGCTACCATCAAGGTTACGGTGAAATACTGGTGCAGATGAATGTTGAGGATACCCGCCTGGGTGTGGCCGAGTACCTGCGCAAGAAGCACAACCTCGATACAATAGAGCTGAAGTGGGGACAGGGGGCCAAGTGCATCGGCGGGGAGATCAAGGTGAACACGCTTGAGCGGGCGCTGGAGCTGCAGAAGCGCGGCTACCTCGTCACCCCCAATCCTTCCGATCCGGTCAACCATACAGCCTTCAACGACGGCGCAATAAAGGAGTTCGAGCGCCATAGCCGTCTCGGTTTCGTCGACGAGGAGGGCTTCCACGCCGAGGTGAAGCGGTTGAGGGACCTGGGGTACAAGCGCATTACATTGAAGACGGGCGCTTATCCCCTGCGGGAGCTGGCGATGGCCATCAAGTGGGGATCGAAGGCCAAGATCGACCTGTTGACCATCGATGGTGCCCCCGGCGGCACCGGCATGAGCCCGTGGCGGATGATGGAGGAATGGGGCATGCCCACCCTTTATCTGCATTCGGCCGCATACGAGTTTGCCAAGATACTGGCAGATAAGGGGGAGCGCCCGCCGGACATGGCATTCGCCGGCGCGTTCAGCAGCGAGGACGGCGTGTTCAAGGCACTGGCTCTAGGTGCGCCTTATTCTAAGGCGGTGTGCATGGGGCGGGCATTGATGATCCCGGGGATGGTAGGGAAAAACATCGCTCAGTGGCTCAGCGACGGAAAGCTGCCCAATAGCGTAGGCCAGTTCGGATCCACGCCGGAGGAGATATTCGTGTGCTATGAGGCGGTCAAGGATCTGGTGGGTGCAGATGAAATTAAGAACATCCCGCTAGGCGCTATTGGTATCTACAGCTACAGCGATAAGATCAAGATAGGGTTACAGCAGCTGATGGCTGGTTCCAGGTGCTTCAGCGTACCCGCGATAACGCGGCGGGAGCTGATGTCCCTTACCGAAGAGTGCGCCAAGGTGACCGGCATACCCTACCTTATGGAGGCATACCGGGAAGAGGCACTGGCTATACTGGACAGCTAAACCGCATAAAGGCAATTCGGGTAAACGAACGGGCTCCTGATAATCGGAGCTCGTTCGTTCTTATATCACGGCCTTTGTATATTTGCTTTTGCGCTGAATTCCAGTATAATTGGTGCTCTAGGGGGCAGTTCCAGTATTTTGTCGGTTACTTACCGTTATACCATCCTCGATACTGTAAAAGGAGGCCTAGATGGCAGATAAACAAAGGAGAGAAGCCAAAGAACACGTCCTGAGGATGTCCAAAGAGCAGGGGGTGAAGTTCGTACGCCTGTGGTTCACCGATATACTGGGTTTCCTGAAGAGTGTGGCCATCACGGTAGAGGAACTGGAAATGGCCCTTGAGGAAGGTATAGGTTTCGACGGCTCCTCGATAGAGGGTTTTGCCCGTATTGACGAGAGTGATATGCTGGCCATGCCAGACCCCGACACCTTCTGCATCATCCCATGGCGGCCGCAGGAGCAGGCTGTAGCCAGGATGTTCTGCGATGTGATGAGGCCGGGGGGAGAGCCGTTTGAGGGAGATCCCCGCTATGTGCTTAAAAGGAATCTGAAACGCGCTGCCGATATGGGATACACCATGTATGTGGGGCCCGAACTGGAGTTCTTCTATTTCAAAAGTTCGGATGATCCTCAGGCGCTGGACCAGGTGGGCTATTTCGATATAACACCGGTAGAGGTAGCCACCGATATGCGTCGTGAGGCGATCCTCGCTCTGGAGAAGATGGGCGTTAAGGTGGAGGTGGCGCACCACGAGGTCGCGCCCAGCCAGCACGAGATCGACCTGAAGTATAACGAGGCCCTTATTATGGCTGATAATGTGATGACCTATCGTTTGGCGGTCAAGCAGATCGCCCAGAAATTCGGATACTACGCTACTTTCATGCCCAAGCCGATAGCGGCGGTAAATGGAAACGGGATGCACGTGCATCAGTCGTTGTTCAGGGGCAAGCGCAACGCGTTCTTCGATAAGGGAGATGAGAACAATTTGTCCAAGGAAGCGAAGCACTATATCGCGGGGTTGCTCAAACATGCGGTGGAGATCACTGCTGTCACCAGCCAGTGGGTCAACTCCTATAAGAGGCTTATCCCGGGATACGAAGCCCCGGTATACGTATCCTGGGCATGCAGGAACCGCTCCGACCTAATCCGCATTCCGGAATACAAGCCGGGTAAGGAGTACGCTACCCGCGTGGAGTATCGCTCTCCCGATCCGGCATGCAACCCGTATCTTGCGTTCGCGGTGATGCTGGCCGCCGGGCTCGAGGGCATCGATAAGAAATACGAGCTGCCCCCTCCGCTTGAGGAGAATGCCTTCAAAATGACCGAGGAGGAGCGGAATCGCAGGGGGATAGAGACCCTGCCGGGGAACCTCTCTGAAGCGATACATCACGCCGAGCGCAGCGAGCTGTTGCGGAAAGCGCTGGGTGACCACGTCTTTCACACCTTTATAGAGAACAAGAAGATCGAATGGGATCTGTACCGCACCCAGGTTACCGACTATGAGCTCAAGCGGTACTTGCCGATCCTTTGAAGCGATTATTATATACGCTAGCCGGATTGAGGAGTTAGCATGCGCAGGCTGCGGATCGGCATGGCCCAGATCAACACCACCGTAGGCGACTTCGAGGGCAACGCCGAGAAGATGCGGGAGGCAGTCTCACAGGCCAGATTGATGGGGGTTGACCTTCTCACCTTCCCTGAACTGGCTACTTGTGGATACCCCCCGGAAGACCTGCTGTTCAAGCCGCGGTTCATCAAGGAGAACCTGAGGTGTATGGAGCGGATGGTGAAAGCTTCACCGGGGCTAACCGTCATTCTCGGGTTCGTCGATCACAAACAGAATGACATCTATAATGCGGCGGCGGTGATCCATGACGGTAAGCTTGCCGGCGTCTACCACAAGATATACCTGCCCAACTACGGTGTCTTCGATGAGAAGCGGTACTTCAGAGCAGGCGTCGAATGCCCGGTGTTCGTTATCGGCGGCGTCAATGTCGGCGTCAATATCTGCGAGGACATGTGGTTCGATACCGGGCCGTTCACCGTGCAGGCGCGCTCCGGCGCTGAGGTACTGATAGATATAAGCGCGTCACCGTACCACAAGGGCAAGCGCGGCTGGCGTGAGCTGATGGTCAGCAAGCGCGCGAGGGACAATGCCGCCTTCGTGGCCTACAACAATATGGTCGGTGGGCAGGACGAGCTGGTGTTTGACGGCGGCGGCGTGATCGTCGGCCCTGAAGGTGGGTTGATAGCCCGCGGTGAGCAGTTCGCTGAGGACATGGTACTGGCTGACGTGGATGTAGACGCGGTAGCAGAGCTGCGCAGCCGGAACAAGCGGTGGAACCGGGGACCGTTGACGGATGAAGCTAAGGGTTGGTGGACCAAGGTGGTCACCGTTTCCAGTGAGCCATCGAAGGCTGCCAAGCCACCACTGCCCGAACGGGCGGTAAAGGTGCGTGACCTGCCGGCGGAGGTGTACGATGCGCTGGTGCTCGGCACGCGGGACTATGTAAGGAAGAACGGTTTCGAGAAGGTGCTGATAGGGCTATCCGGAGGCCTTGACTCCAGCCTGGTGGCTGCGGTGGCGGTTGATGCCTTGGGCACACAGAATGTTGTAGGTGTAACCATGCCATCGAGGTATTCATCAGAGGGCAGCGTGACCGACTCCGAACTGCTGGCTCAGAATCTGGGGATACGATTTATCCAGCTCCCTATCGAGAGGATTTTTAAGGACTACCTGGAGTACCTCGCCCCTTTGTTTGAAGTGACCGAGCCCAACGTGGCTGAGGAAAACCTACAGGCTCGTATCAGGAGCAACATACTGATGGCACTGTCCAATAAGTTCGGCTGGCTGGTGCTGACCACCGGCAACAAGAGTGAGCTGGCCACCGGCTATTCTACACTCTATGGGGATATGGCGGGCGGCTTCGCCGTTATCAAGGACGTGCCGAAGACGCTGGTATATGAACTATCCCGTTATCGTAACTCGGTGTCGCAAAGCGAGATTATACCGGCCGCTATCATCGAGAAGCCCCCGTCGGCGGAGCTCAGGCCCGATCAGAAGGACACCGATTCCCTTCCTCCCTATGATTTGCTCGACCCGATAGTGATGGCGTATGTCGAGGAGGACAAGAGCGTGGAGCAGATCATCGCCCTGGGTTTCGATGAAGGGGTGGTGCAGCGGGCTGCGCGGCTGGTGGACATCAGCGAGTACAAGCGCCGGCAGGCGCCGCCGGGGATAAAAATTACCCCTCGGGCTTTCGGTAAGGATCGCAGACTGCCGATCACCAATCGCTTCAAGGGGTAGAGGCAGAAGTAAAACACTACTGCTGAAGTGCCATGTTAAAGGTTAAGGGAACGGAAGGGTCTGCCTTTCTGCGGTCAGACTCATGAGAGCTTTATCCCTGAGTTTCTGCAGGGTCGCGTACAGCTGCTTGCGCTCATCTTCCGTAAGGCACGATAGTATCTCATGGATGGACTCCATCTTCAAAGATTGTTCGTATGCTTCCTTGCCCTTTTCGGTGAGGGAAATTTCCATCATGTTCTTCTTCCCCGGGACCTTGGCTCTGGTAACCAAACCATTCCTTATTAGCCTGCCAACCAGGCCGGAGATGGTGTGGGGCTCGCGGAACATCCACTTAGATATATCGGTTCCCGATGGCTTGCCCCCGCTGGCCTGTACGGCCAACAGCAGGCCGGCCTTCATGAACGACAGGTCATATTTATAGAGCTCCTTATTCCTGGCTTTGAGTATGGCGTCTCTGGCCTGGTACAGCATCACCCACAGCAGAAAATCTCGGTCCTCTAAAATTATTTCTGTCATTTTATCCTCTCACCCTCCTACATCATTTGTACAACTATACTATTATAAACCCATTTTAACCGAAAGTCTACATCACGTCCATATTTCACTATTATTATACATAAAACTGACATTAGGCTATAATGCGCTATACATATTTAAGCATTAATCATCTATGCGATTTTATAGGATAATCTCGGATTTCAGCGTCTGCTGTCCCCGCAGCAGAACAATAACGGCCCGCTGCCCGGGGGTGAGCGTGGTGAGGGATTGCTCCAGGTCGTCTGCGCTGTATATGGGACGCATGTTGAACTCGGTGATGATGTCTCCCGTCTGGATACCCGCCCTCTCGCCAGGCGATGATGGTGACACGTCGCCCACCAGGGCGCCGAATACCGGCGCGATACCCAGCTTGGGGCCGATCCTGCTGGCATCGGCTATCTTGAGGCCGAAACTGGGGCGACGAGCATCGCTCAAGTTTCCAAGCAAACTGTCGAGGCGGGTACGGTCGAATCCGATCACCACCTGGTTGCCGATGACGGTGACCGGCACCCCCATCTGGCCCGACCGCTGGACCATCTCCTCTGCGGCAGCACGGTCGATCGAGACGTCACGTTCGGTGTATTCTACCCCGCGCTGCTGCAGGTAGTTCTTCAGGTGTCGGCAGTAGCCGCACGTAGGTGTTGTGTAAACCGTGATGTCCATCCTGTAAATCTCCTTGGTTTTACTTGACTGCTATACATTGGTAGGGTCAGGGCACATGCACTGCCCTTGCCGACAGCTAATTGTACCACGTTATACCTCGCGGAACTCGCCCTCTACCGTTTCGCCGCTGTGTCACTACCACCGTCGGCTCGCCGGCTTCCATTACGGCCATACACGAGTTGGTGGTCCCCAGGTCTATTCCAAATACTTTTGACGTCTATTAATTATTATTGTTTTTTTAAAATCGATCTCCAGTTGCTCACTGCGTTCAATTGCTGGCGTGCTTAACTATGCTCCTTCGCTCATGATATCCCGAAGGTTAGTGGTCAGGAGTTCCGAAATATCGCCGTACCTCCACGAATCCGGTCCCAGGTTATCGAACTCCCTCTCCGTTCCGCAGAACTTGCATCGGCCCCTGCTTGTCGGCCCTTTCGGCATTTCTATTACCCAGTAGTGGTGGCATGACTCCTGCGTATTTCTGGGTTTGTCGAGGACTGCCGCCGAGCCATTTCTCGTTACATGGTTTTGCATTTTACTTCCCATCTGTCCACTCCCACTTAAACTACTGATATTGTATGCTAAGGAAGCGAAATTGTATGTGACTTTTATCCCATGCGTAGATAGCTATGGATTGAATAAGATAAACAGACGTTTGGGGGTTAGGTGTCGTGAGTTGGGCGAGTCCAGGCGTGTAAGTTTAACCTGGTTAGATACGGTGCTCTGCTGGATCCGTTTTGACTGCTCGCAAGTTCTTCTCCAGCACGATAATCTTATTGTAGTGAGCCTTCCGCTGGCAGTCCTGCATGCACAGCCGGCAGTTATTGCATTTTATGCTGTCGCGCACTATGGTACCGTTGTCAACGGCTACGGCTCCAACGGGGCATGCGTCGGCGCAATAGGGGAAAGCGCAGCGGCGGCAGTACCTTCTCCTCCACAGCCACCAGTATAATTCGAAGTAGATATGGTACAGTAGGACGACGATGGCGGAGAAGAATAAAATGCTATGGATAAAAAGGGAAACGTCGAAGACCCCATCCGGCAGGATGTCTTTGAAAAACCACTGGAGGGAACCCGTCAGTGCAAAGAGGATGATACCGATGGATATCAGCAACTTATGCTTCCTCCTCCAGGGGCTGATGAACTGCGGCGAATCGGCAGGCAGCTTCCTCCAGATAGCCGCTTCCCTGATCCATTGCCGTGCTATATCAGGTTTGAACAGAGCGTAGATGATTGGTCCGGCTATAAGTGTCACCGCCGCTATTTTATGAATAATCCTGGTTGCACCCCCGGAGGCCAGTGTGGAGAACTGGGGTGTATAAATGATTAGGCCAGTGGCGAACAGGGCTATAAAAGCCGCTGCGATTATCCAGTGGAAGATGCGTCTGTTGATTCTTGGTTTCTCTATACTGATGGTGATTTTCATAATCTTGTCTTTAGATTGCCGCTAGGTTCATTCTAGGGTGATAGTGGGTCATTGTATGCGACTTTTGTCTCAATAGAGATCGGGTGAAGGCAGGAAGCATCACTCTACAACTATATCGAAGGGGCAGCTTATGGCTCCGGTGGGGCACACGTCTTCGCATTCGGTGCACCAGCGGCTGCAGATGCCGCATTTCTCTTCGTGAACGATGGTTAGTATCCCATCAATAATGACTAGGATTTTACATCTGCAGACGCTGACACACAGCCCGCAACCATCACACTTGCCGTAATCTATTACCGGCATCTCAGCCACTCCTCTCGCCTCCCTCTATTTTAATCATATAATTGGCTTTCAATCGATGTGTGTGACGTTTGTCTCAACAAGCTTAAGAAAATGCCGCCACCATATCTTTAAGCGCTTCCTTGTCGCTGATCACCAGGCGGTGTCGCTCCAGCCTGATCAATCCTTCTTCTTCAAGGGCCTTGAGCGACCTGCCGACCACCTCGCGGGCGGTGCCGGCCATGGCCGCCATATCCTGCTGGGTGAGCTTAGGGTGGGAGTCGGGGTTCTCTTCACTGTTCTCTAATAGTATCTTGGCCACCCTGCCGATAACCGGCTTGAAGGAAAGGTCCTCGACCAGCGAGGTAAGGCGGCGCACCTGTCCGGCTAGAACTTTGTTGGCGTTTTGGGCCACCCTGGGGTATAGCTGCAGGATTCTATCTAAAGCTGCCTTGTCGACCCCGTACAGTATTACCGGCCCCATCGCCTGAGCGCTGGTAAGGTTCGGGTTGCCGTCGAAAACGGGGACATCGTTTATCGACTGGCCCGGTCGGGCGATATCGAGTATCTGCTCTTTCCCGTCAGCCGATGTCTTGAATAGTTTCACTGCGCCGGAGGTAATGAAGTACAGCACATTGGAGGGCTCTTCCTCTGCCAGTATCAGCTCTCCCCTTTCCGCTGTCTTCTCGAAGAATGAATCCTTGATCGTGTTAAGGTCTTCTAAGCTGATTCCGTGGAAGTAGGGGATGGACTGCAGCGTCTCTATCTGAACCGTCATCTATATTCCGTATTTCGCAGCGATGGGGCCCCTGGTGAACCATTATAACATCCGCAGTCGCAGGTTAAAACTAGTGACCATTCTGGTCATGGAAATGGCTTGCGTCGTCCATTGTTGAGAGGTCCCCGGCAGGAAGTCCCAGATCCCAGGCCTTCAGCACCCGGCGCATTATCTTGCCGCTCCTGGTCTTGGGCAATGCACATTCAAACTCGATCTCGCGGGGTACGGCATGTGCCGCCAGATGCTTGCGCACGAAATCCATGATCTCTTTTTTTAATTCTTCGCTCTCTTCGTAGCCGTCGCGGAGGCAAACGAATGCCTTGATGATCTGTCCCCTGAGCGGGTCGGGTTTGCCGATGACCCCGGCCTCCACTATCGCTGGATGCTCCAGCAAAACGCTCTCCACCTCGAAAGGGCCGACCCTCTCCCCGGATGTCTTGATGATATCATCGATACGCCCCTGGAACCAGAAGTAGCCATCGTCGTCCCGATGGGCGGAGTCACCGGAGATGAACCATGAGTTGAAGGGGAAATATTCCCGGTACTTGCTGTCGTTTCTCCATATCTGCCGCATCATGGCGGGCCACCCCGCTTTGATGGCGAGGTTGCCTATATGGTTGGGGGGTAACTCATTACCGTCGTCATCCAGTATTGTAGCGATAACGCCGGGCACGGGCTTGCCCATGGAGCCGGGCTTGATTGGCAGGCAGCGGTAGTTGGCGATCAGCTGCATGCCCGATTCGGTCATCCACCAGTTGTCGTAGATCGGCATGCCGAGCGTGTGCTGCGCCCAGGTAATGACTGCCGGGTTGAGCGGCTCGCCGGCGCTAAGGATGTGGCGCAGGCTTCCCAGGCTGTATCTGTGTCGCAATTCGTCGCTGGTTGCCATCATCCGCCGGAAGGCGGTAGGGGCGCTGAACCATACCGTCACCTTATACCGGTCTATAGTGGCAAAGGACTTCTCCGGGTCGAATCTGCCGCCGCGGAGGACGATGCTTGTCCCCAGCAGCCAGGGTCCGTAGATGCCGTAGGAGGTGCCGGTGATCCAGCCGGGGTCGGCGGTGCACCAGTAGACATCGTCATCCTTGAGGTCGAGCACCCATTTCGACGTTTGATAGTGGCCGATCATTGCGTTGTGAACATGGAGCACGCCCTTGGGCTTACCGGTGGAGCCAGAGGTATAGTGCAGGATCAGCGGGTCTTCGCGGTCCACCCACTCGATATCAGCCTCTTCAGGTGCCTGCGACATGAGCTGTTCGTAGCTCACCTCGCCCGGGCCGAGTTCTCCGGTATCACCGACCAGGATGACATGTTTGAGGGACGGCAGTTCCTGCCTGGGGATGCGGGGTTTCAATTCCGGGGTGGTGATTATCGCCACCGCCTCGCTGTCCTGAAGTCTATCCTTGAGGGCCTCTTCCATGAACGCCTCGAACAGGGGCCCCACTATGGCTCCCACCTTGGCGATGCCGATGAAACCGATGTGGACCTCGGGGGCGCGCGGCATGAAGATGAACACTCGATCTCCCTTGCCGATGCCTAGTCCGCGGAGGACATTGGCGAACTTGTTGGACAGGATGCGCAGTTGCTCGAAGGTGTATTGCTCGTCGCGCTCGTCGGACAGGTAGTATAGTGCTATCTTATCCCTGCGCTTCGTCTGGCAGTGGCGGTCGATAGCCTCGTGGGCCATGTTCAGCTTGCCGGTCCGGTACCAGTCGAATTCCTGCTCCACATCCGACCACTGGAAGTCTGCATATGCTGACTCGTAGTCCTGCAGGTTGGCGTCCTCATAGTGCGGCGGTGATTGTCGAATCTTCATCTTTGATAACCTCTATAATTTCTAGGTGTGTTGGCTGGAATCTCTCCGGGTCTACATTATTTTGTTCCGTGTGCATGGAGGGGCTTTACCACTTCGCGGTATCGGCTGATGGATCGACACGTGCCGAAACAGCAAGCTGTCCTGAGATGACCACGTTGGGACGCCATTATTCAAGATTAACCTTAGGCGGACAGCGTGAAGCGGTGCAGGGGGAACATGGGCTTGGAGCGGCGTATGAACTCATACTCCTCTTCGAGCAGCGCCAGGTGCCCGTTCTCGATCTGGGAGAGCTTGCGCAACATCTCCTTGCCCTTGGGGTCGGAGACGGCCTCCGCCATCTCAGCGTACGATTGAGCGGCCTCCCGCTCGTCGGCGATGGCCTTGCTCAGTATATCCATCTCCGGCACTTCGGTTCTGGGATCGTCCTTGGCCTCGGATAGAGAAGGGAACTCCGAGCGGGCGATGGGTGTTGATAGTTTACAGCCGGCAGGGGTTTTATCCTCGGCAAGCCACTCGCTGCTTTGCTCGACGGCTGCGCACTGGCTCTCTAGCAGATGGAGGTGGCCCTTCTCTTCGTTAGCCAGCCAGGTGAACATCTTTTTACTGGCCTCGTTGGTGACGCGCCCGGCTGCCTCGCTGTAGTACTGGTGTGCCCCCCTTTCCTTCTCGATGGCCAGTCTCAGGGCATCGATCTCACTTACCATTAGACACCTCCTTGTTTCATACATTGCGCCACCGTTTTGCCGAAATCTGCGCACTTCTGTAATTCTTCCGCATCGGGCACAAACTTAAATGCGAGACCTGATTCCATCAGGTCGATTCCGGCGGCCTCCAGCTCCTGCTGCACCGCCTTGACGGCACCGCCGGCCCATCCGTGCGAACCGAAGGCGGCACCGATCTTGCCCTTGGGCTTCAGTCCCTTCAGGTAGCACAGGAATTGCGATACGGTAGGGAACATCCCGTTATTGAGCGTCGGTGAGCCGACCAGGATTGCCCTGGCATCGAGCACCTCTTTGATGATGTCGCTGTGGTCTGACTTGCTCAGGTTATAAACCTTAACCTTGATGCCTTCCCCGGCGATGCCCTCCGCCAGCGCGAGCGCCATCTTCTCGGTGCTGCCCCACATTGTATCATATATCACCAGCGCCTTGTTGACGGTTTCACCCTTGCCCCATGAAGTATAAGCGCTTAGGATATCGCTCAGGTGAGAGCGCCATATAATGCCGTG
This sequence comes from uncultured Dehalococcoidales bacterium, assembly GCA_964448395.1. Lineage (GTDB taxonomy): Bacteria > Chloroflexota > Dehalococcoidia > E44-bin15 > E44-bin15 > CAYUWM01. Next base: position 28,799 of record CAYUWM010000006.1, on the reverse strand, counting down.
GCTGGGGGCGATCATGTCTATGTCGATGCCGCCTAGCTTCTCCGCGGCCTTCACTATCAGGTCGCCGAAGGGCATCAGGATATTGGCGTAGTATTTCGTTGCCTGCGGCATGATTATCCCCAGCCCCACTTCATCATCGAACCGCTGTGAGCTAGCCAGGTGCTGCCCGAAGGCGTCCATGGAGAACAGGATCTTGTCCTCGATCAGGTAGGTGCACATGGAGTCGGGCCAGTGGAGCATGGGGGTGGGTATGAAGGTCAGATTGCGCTTGCCCAGCTTAAGCTCGCTGCCCTCCTTTACCGCTATGGTCGGCCATTGGGCATGAAACGTTTTGCTCAGTCCGTTCTCGCCGAACTTCTCCAGCGTGATCAGCTTGGCCTTTTTAGCCGCGTCCATCACCATCGGCAACGAGCCGGAGTGGTCCATCTCGACGTGGTTCGATACCACGTAGTCGATGTCGGCGAAGGAAACGATCTCGTTTACTCTAGCTGCCAGTTCGCCATAGAAGGGGGCCTTGACTGTGTCGATGAGGGCCACCTTCTGGTCGACGATTAGGTAGGCGTTATAGGTCGTGCCCACGTGCGTGGAGTAGCCGTGGAAGTTCCTGATATTCCAGTCGATGGCGCCTACCCAGTAGACACCTTCAGCCAGTTCTATTTTCTTCAAGTCTGTACCCTCGAATAATCAACTAGTCCTCTTTAGACGTCGCTGGCGGGGTGAACACCCATGCCGCCAGCTCCTTGCATAGCATGAGCAGGGCTTGTCCCTTGTTCCCTACCCACTCCTTTTAATCGGTAACTTTGGATTCGTGTGCCCCGCCGGGGCAGGTGAAGCTACCGTCAGGACCTGCGTATGTACCAGTGCTTCACCTCATCTTCAATAGGACTCGATTCCGGTGCATCAGCGCAGCAACCGCAGCCACAGGACTCGTCCTTGGCGCAGGGTTCGCAGCAGAAAACAACGCCTCCGGTCTCGTAGCCTTCGCCGGATATAAGGCAGCCGCACGTTGGGCATATCTGTTCTGTCATCTCAGTTCACCTCCTGGGAAAGAGCGATTCTACTCGTCTATCTTCTCGAACTCGTCCTTGCTCGCGCCGCAGACCGGGCATTGCCAGTCATCGGGCAGGTTCTCGAAGGCGGTGCCGGGTGATATGTCACCGTCGGGATCGCCCTGCTCCGGGTCGTAGACGTATCCACATACACTACATTTATACTTCACGCCAGTCTCCTCTCTCGTTTAGTCCTCATGGAAGGATGGGGCCGTCTTGGGGGTAGTACCGCGCTTCACCAAGTGGTAATAAGCGTAAGTCATCGGCTCACCTTCCTTTAGAACCTCGGCGCCCACCAGGTCTCCGATGAAGATGGTATGCGTGCCGACATCGACCTTGTTGATCACCTTAGCTTCCAGATAAGCTATGATGTCATCCAGCACTACGGGCGCGCCGGTCTCCCCCAGCTTGTGGTTGATACTTTTGAATTTATCCACGTCACGTCCGGATTTGAAGCCGAAGCCCCCGACTAAGCTCAACGGGGAATCCTGAGCTATGATGGAAGCAGTGAAGACGCCGCTGTCCTCGATGAACTCGTGCGTCAGGTTCTGCTTGTTGATGCATACCGAGATTAAAGGCGGCTCAGAGGAAACCTGTATCACGGTGTTGGCCGTCTGGCCGTTGATCTTATCACCCTTTTTCGAGCCTACTATATACAGGCCGTAACTTATGAGGTGTAAAGCTTTGGTGTCCATAGTCCCCCTATCTTTGAATGTTGTCGTCCAGTGTTATTAACATTTTAGAATTCAGCCGCAGGATCAACATCCTCGGGTTCTGCACAGTTGTATTGCCCTAATCTGGCCTCCACCGCATCCCAGTTGATGTTCTTGAAGAATGCGTCGATGTAGTCGGCCCGTTTCAGGCCGTAGTCCAGCATAAAGGCGTGCTCGAACACATCCAGCACCAGGATGGGGGTGCAGCCTGCCGCATGGCCGGTCTCATGCTCGTTGATCCACTGGTTGAACAGCCAGCCGTTGGTGTTGTCCTGATACAGGATGGTCCAGCCGATGCCCCGCATGGCGGCCACCGCCCTGAAGTCCTTTTTCCATTCCTCGTAACTGCCGAAGCCTCCGGGTAGCAGCTTGGCCAGCTTGCCTGATTTGCCGGGCGCCCCTTTGCCGCCCAGGTTCTCGAAATAATACTCGTGGAGGCGCATACCATTAAACTCGAATCCGAATCGGCGTTTAAGTTCGGCATACTCCGGGGTGGCCGTTTTGCCATCCTTCAGCATGGCGCTGAGCGTATCCCACAGTTTGTTTGTGTTGTTTACATAACCCTGATAGAGGGTGAAGTGATTGCTGAGCAGCGTATCGCTGAAACCCTTCATACCCAAAAGTTTGCCGTAGTCTTTGGCGGTGTAAGGCATTTTATCCTCCTTCGTTGGTTCGTGCGATTGACTACTTAGTCGTGCTCCTCGAACATCTTGTCCTGCGTCGGGTCGTTCTCCCGCAGCCACTCGACCAGCATAGCCACGTGTTCCTTCTCCTCGTCCGAGTTGTGCTGGAGCACCTTTTTCAAAGAGTTGTCGCCGGTCTTCTCTATCCTACCTTCATACTTGTTGATGGCATCCAGCTCCTCCCTCAGCGATTCCCTGGCCATTGCCCAGTCTTCAATCTTTGTCATTCGGCTCCTTTCTTTTATTGCTGACTCAGGCTTAATCCAGCAGCCTCTTCTCACCCTTCAGCTTCTGCAGCTCGGTGATGTCCTGTACCACCTCCAGGCAGCCGAGGTAATTACCCTCTTTATCGCGGACGGGGAAGAAGCGTATGGAGACCACCCTGCCCTTCATCTGGATCCAGAAATCGGCGACATCGCGCTTGCCGCTCTTGAACTCACCTACGATGCTGCTTACCTTATCCAAGCTCTTCTGGGGATGGCATTGCTGCACCTTGCGGCCGATGACCGCTTTCCCCCGGGCGAAGATGCGCTTGCCTGGCTGGTTAAAGTATCTCACCGTATCGTCCTTGTCCACGAAGGTGATATCGACCGGCAGGGTGTTCAGCACCGCCTCCAATTGGTCGTGCTTTATCGTTCCGGCATCAAAGGTTATCTCTCGATCGCCGTTACCGTTTGCCATCTGCATACCTCTAAATTCTATACCTGCGCCTATCGTTCCGCAATCCTACGGGAAGCAGCCCAACTGGCAGGTAGCTATCTTTATCTGCAAATCGTTGGCCGTATCGCCCACCTGCCGGGGGCTGACCTTGAGCTTCTTGGCGATGCCGAACGCCACCGCGCAGGGCAGCTTGCCGTCAACCAGGGACGCCTTTATCTCATCCTCGATCGATGTAACTGGTTTTTTACACGCCATGTCGCTATCCTCCGATGATGAACATTATTTTTGCACCAATCGTTTGCCTGATTCGAATGCGTCGGAGAGGGCGGATGGATGCTGCTTTATCTCTCCCCTCTTGTCGACACCCCGGACGAGCAGCTCGCCGGCATACTCGACTCCGATCGCCTCGAAGAAATATTTAACTGTCAGTATCGATCCAGTGAACAGTTCCCTGCCCTTGGTGGCGCCGACGGCGATGAACGCTCCCTTCCTTCCCCCGTCGGGCGGCTCCTGTTTGAGGGTATATCGTCTCGCCCACAGCGCCTGGGAACGGTCTATCAGCGCCTTGACCTGGCTGGAAAGCCCGTAGAAGAACATCGGAGAGGCTACGATTACGGCACCGGCATCGAGGAGCTTGGGATATATATCATCCATATCGTCCCTTATAACGCAGTTGCCGTCTTTCTCGCAGCCGTAGTACTCGCGGCAGGGAGCGATATCGAGCTTATCAACGAGTATCTTTTCGACCTCTGCACCCTGCTCCTGTGCCCCTTTGAGGGCTTCGTCGAGGAGCAGGTCGGTGTTCCCCTTTATCCGCGGGCTGCCCATAATCCCCAGGACTTTCAATTATATGTCCCTCCGGTACTTTGTTGATTCTAACGGTGTTCAATCGTGATGTATGCGACTTTAGTCTCAATCGGGGTTGACTCAGGTAAAGGTTCGAACCGCTCGGTATAGAAATCCATAGGTAGACGCATACTAGCGCAGGGCAGGCCGGTTGTCAAGGGATTTCGCCGAGCGGTTCTGGGAATCAAATACCGTATTTATCACGTAAGATAGACGATACCTCTTTGATGACCCCAAATGCCTTCTCTACCAGTTCCTCCTCGATACTGGAGAGCCCGCATGAGGCTCCCGACGGGGAGCCGTTTTCACCGGTGGCGCCGACCTGCCCGATGTTCTTGAGACAGCACCGCGCTGGTGCTATCAGGGCCTGCCGGGCAATGCGCTCTGTCGTAGTAGTGGAGTTTTGGGCCACCACGTCCCAATAATCGATAAGCCGCTGTGCCAGTGAGTCGGGCGTCTCCGCGCTGAGGTTTGTCGAATCGGTGGGCACAATGCCCCAGCACACGATGCCGCCGGCCTCGGTGAAATCGGCCACCGATGAGGCATACCCCCTGGGCATTGTCTCGATCTGGTACGCATCGAATGACAGGATGTCCAGGCCCAGCGATAGCAGGTAGGGCAGGTTTACGTTGGCGCATAGGTGCAGCGCCCTGGGCCCCTCGAGCCCGTCGAGGAAGCCGCGGTACTCCTCCTTTGCCTGTTGGTCAAGGTAGCCGGACAGGCCGCTGAAGACCCACCCCAGGCCAGGCTCGTCGAGCCAGACGAAAGCGTTGCGGTTCTTCTGTTTGAGCTGCTGGTACTGGACGTTGGTTTTGCGCTGCAGGAAATCGAACAGTATAGTCCTTATCTCGTCGTCGTAAATGATGGGCTTCTTGTTCTCGTCCACCACCTTGAACCCGAAGCTGACCGGCCCGGTGAGCTGTCCCCGTATCGCCTCGTAGCTGCCTAAGTCCTTCTCCAAGAAACGGTGGTAGACCACTGAGTATTCGCTGGTCAGGTTAAAGGTTTTCGCATCGGCCATCCTGTCCGTGTAGTCGCTCATCTCCTGGTGAAATCTTTCGGTATTGAAGTCCACCCTTTCGTGTGATACGTCAACCTCGATGCCGGGGAAGTTCTGCGATGCCTGTGCGTACATGTCCTCGTGGAAGTCTACCTTGGGGAGCTGGGGGAAGAACGGGATATCCAGCCCCAAGGCCAGTTCCAGCGCCCGATCGATATCGGTGTGGGGCATGATCCCCATGGCGGTGGTTTTACAGCTGGCATCGATTGTCATGTTGCCCCTTTATTCATAGTATAAACAATATCGTGGTATATTACGATAATTGTCGATACCCAAATCGGCTCTGATGTATTCGGTGTTGTGCGGGATTGACTGGCTGCGACTTTCCCCGGATAATGGTTTAGTCGGAGGTTCAAATGGAGCAAGACAGTTATGATGTGGTAGTTATCGGTTCCGGGATGGGGGGGCTCTCGGCGGCGGCACTGCTGACCGCAAGCGGATATAAGGTGCTGGTGACGGAGAAAATGAACCGTATAGGGGGGAGGAACTCCACCATCGAGCACAGGGGATACAAGATCACCACCGGCGCTATAGAGATAGAGACTGGGGGAGTGGTGGAGCGGGTGTTCGATTCGGTGGGGGCCAGGATGGACGTTACTCTCGCTTCGCCATTTCGATATCGGGTGGACGGCAAGGACTACGATATGCCGGCCAAGGGGGGGATGCGGTCGTTCATCTCCAAGGTTGCCCGTGACGAATCGGAGACGGCGCGGGTGATGGAGGGGTTGAAGAAGGCATTCGTTTGGCAGCAGCCCGGAGATAATATCTCGCTGCGCGAGTGGGTTAGTCAGTTTACGGATAACGAGAGGATTATGCGGGTATTCTGGTCCATGGTCAGCCCCACGCATTTCATCAACGATGACGAGCTGCCGGCGGGTAAATTCTTCGATTATCTGAAAGCGCAAAAGGGCACCGGGGTCGGGATCGCCCCACACGGTAACCTGGTGTTGATGGAATCGCTGGTAAAGGCGATAGAGGCCAAGGGTAGTCGGGTGATGACCCGTTGTCCGGCAGAACGTATCGTGGTAGAGGGAGGGAAGGCCTGTGGGGTGGTGGTCCGTAATGGAGCAGGGTCGATGGCGATTAAGGCCAAGGCGGTGGTCAGCAACACCGGCCCCAGAAAGACGGTCGAATTGGCGGGGGACGACAACTTCGAACGCTGGTACCTCGACCTGATGGAAGAAAAGCTGAGGCCGGCGCCTTTCATTGCGGTGCATGTCGCCAGCGATGAGCCGCTGGTTGATTGTGACTCTCTGGTGTTCATACTGGGGCAGAGGTTGAGCTGTCTGAACACGCCGACGCTGGTTTGTCCGGCGCTTGCACCGGAGGGGAAGCACATGCTGATGGCGGGGGGGACGCCGCTTTCCTCGCTGCCGCCTTACGATGTAAAGGCAGATAAGGCGCAGATCATTCAAGAATTGAGGGATAATATACCGGATTTCGACAGCAGAGCCGAGATATTGACGGTGAGCTATTTCCGGGGGGATTGCCCCGGGTATTTCAGCTGGCCGGGGTATGATATGCCGCAGAAGACCCCCATAGAGAACCTGTACAACGTGGGGGACGGGGTGAAGCCGCCGGGCTGGCTCGGCCTGCCGGCTTGCGCCAAGAGCGCCGAGCTGGTGGTGGAGGATATCAAGCTTCGTATCACGCCGGTTTAGGCATCCGGTGTATCAGGTTTCTGCCTGAGGAATGCCGTCGCTGGCGCTTTCGGCGAATGACTCTACCAGATCGGGATCGAACTGTACACCCGCGTACCGCCTCAATTCGTCCAGCGCATCTTCGTGGGTCATAGCCTGCCGGTGCGGCAGTGGGGTGACCATGGTGTCGTACGAGTCGGCCACGGTGATGATCCGGGAAAGCAGCGGTATGTCCTCACCCTTCAGCCTTTCCGGATAGCCCTCTCCGTTATACCATTCATGGTGATGCCGCACTATGGGGGCCAGTGCTGTCAGCTCGCTCACGTGACTGAGGATTTTAGCCCCTTCTGCAGCGTGTTTCTCTATTACGCGACGCTCGTCTCTGGTGAGTGTTTCAGGCTTCCTGAGTATTAAGTCGGGAACGCCTAGCTTCCCGATGTCATGTAGCAAAGAGGCTGTCGTTAGCTGTTCCATTTCCTCCGGAGACAGCCCGATAGCCCTGCCTATCACCGATGCTACGGTGGCGACCCTGTTAGAATGGCCGGACGTGTAGGGGGATCTGGCATCAACGGTGGATGCCAGGGCGTAAACCTGATCGAGCGTTGCCGGGCCCCGGGCATCTATAGGGAGTTCACCGAGCTCGGATGCCATTGTGGTTTTGTAGCCTTTGCCTCTTTTGGCGGTAAACAGGGAGGTATCTGCCAGGAAAACCAGGCCATCTGACGTTTCCGAATCGTCGGGAAACTGGGCTATTCCGGCGCTGAACCTTATAGGGTTTTCTAAAACGGGATACTGTTCCTGTGCAATTTTAGGCCACTTATCTCTAATTCGTTCGATAATCTTTTTAGCCCTATCGGCGCTGGTTGATGGCAGTATCACAGCAAACTCGTCGCCGCCATAGCGGAAAGCGATATCACTCTTGCGTATAGCCAGCTTGATTGCGTTGGCAAAGTGCTTCAGCACTGCATCGCCGCTGATGTGGCCAAATCGGTCATTGTATCTCTTGAAACCGTCAAGGTCGAGTATGGCCAAGGAGAAAGAGCGTCCGGAGCGCCATGTACTGTAGGTCTCGTTATCGAGGGTATCGTAGAAATGGCGGCGGTTATACAGCCCGGTCAGTTCATCAGTTTCGGATTGCTCACTCAGCTTTTCGAGCAGTTTAGCATTTTCGATGGCAACACCTATCTCGCCACCTATTGTCTCCAGCAATTGGATATCCTCAGCGGGGAAATCTCGGCGGTTGTGACTGAATAAATTTATTACTCCCAGTGTCTTACCTTTTGACTTAAGGGGAATGCTGATGGCGGATTGCAAGCCATCCAGGCGGGCTGTCTCTTTGTACTTAGGATGCAGCTCTTTGTTTGCGTGGATATCGGATATGGCCATCACCTTACCGGCGACGCCTATTTCCATGGGCATTCTGACCATAGCCCGTTCGAATCTCCTGCCAAATCCCCTGTGAATGGCAAGTACCAGTTTACCCTTGCCTTCATCGAGGAGCCATATGCCTCCAGTGAGCAAGCCGGTGACCTCAAGGGTGCTGTAAAGCGCAGTCTGAAGAACCTTGTTCAATCTGGTATATTGAGTCAGCGACTGCGCTATAGCGTTTATAGCGGTGAGTTCCCGATTGCGTTTCTGGAGGACCCGTTCCGCTGACTTGCGTTCGGTGATATCGCTCAGGAAGTTTAGGGTAGCAGGTTTCTCTTCCCACTGTATCACCACCGAGTTGATCTCCAGCCATTTTATATTGCCTCGTTTGTCAATGATGCGGAAGGCGTATACCGAGGGCAGCTCTTCACCCGCGAGTCGGCGCAGATGACGGTCGGCTACCATCTGCCGGTCGTCGGGGTGTATAACATCGAGGAAGGGTGTGGACGAAAGCTCATCCCGTGAGTAGCCCATGATCTCCATCGCCTTGGGGTTAAAGAATCTGAGGAAACCGTCTTGGGCTACAACTATAGCATCGTTTGCATTCTCTATCACCGAGCGATAACGCTCTTCAGATTCGCGCAGCGCTCGCTCTATTCGCTTGCGCGCAGTGATCTCCCTGGTCACTACAACGATGCCGAGCGGATTCCCGGAGCTGTCACTAAAAAGATTGACGCTACCCTCGCCATCCGCCTTGCCCCCGTCCTTTTTCAGCAGCGTGTACTCCAGTGTGGCACCCCGTTTCTCCCCCAGCGCTTTCATCATAGTCTCAATTGCCCCCGCTCGGGAATCCTCGGCGATGAGGTCCAGGCTGTTTCGACTGATAAGCTCATCTCTGCTGCTATAACCGTGCAAGCGAAGCGTTGCCCGGTTCACATCGACGATATTACCTGCCAGATCGACGACCACGATTCCATCTTCGATGGATGAGAACATGACACTGAGTTTCTCTTCGCTCTCACGCAGCGCTTCCTCCATGCGCTTGCGCTCGGTGATGTCGTGAGCAATGCCGATGATGCCCACAACCTGACCTGAGGCATCACGCTCTAGAGCGATGCTGAACTCAACTTCGAATTCATGGCCATCTGCGGCTATAAGCGTTACGACGTGGTACTCTGATATCCCTCTGGCTGAGCCCTGTTCTATAATTTTTAGTGCATTTTTTATGACTCTACCACGGTCCTTCGTTGCCACCAATTCGGCGCTGTTTCTGCCTATGAGTTCATCCTTACTTCTGTATCCGAATATATGAAGTGTTGCCTCGTTAACTTCTACGATTATACCCTCAAGATCCATGACGAGGAGCAGATCTTCTATAGATTCGAATACCAGGCGGAACTTTTCCTCCGACTCCCGCAGCGCTTCCTCTGCCTCCATGCGCTCGGTGACATCGTCATAGACGGCAACGACATCGCCGGAAGGAAGTTTATATATGTTATTCTCTCTCCATCCGGAGCGGCGTTCGTCTTTGTTATATATCGGCGGTACATGCTCCGGCTCTCCCGTTTCCCAGACCCTTCGTACTGAGTCAATCAGCCCCGATTGTTTCAGGTTAGGGAAGGCCTCGTGAATGGTTTTGCCGATAAGCTCATCCTTCTTTACGTTAGAGATCATCTCGCCTGCGCTGTTGAGGTCTTTGAAAACGAAGTGCTTACCTGAATCTATAGGCTCATATACGGCTACGCCGCTGCTCATGTTCTCAAACAGTTCTCTGAACATGGCCTCGCTTTCCCTCAGCGCTGACTCCGTTCGCTTGCGCTCAAAAACGTCCCGGGCGATGGCGATGAATCCGGCTGGGTTCCCGGAACTGTCGTGCAGCATCGCTATGCTTAATTCGACGTTCAGTTCCCTGCCGGACTTATGAAGTAGTGCGTATTCCAGCCGTTCTTCAGGGCGACTCGATTCCAGTGCCTTGCCGAATGATTCGATCGCGTTTATTCTGTTTTTGGGAGAGATGAAGTCAAGTCCATTTATGCCTATGAGTTCTTCCTTTGAACTATAGCCCCCCATGCGTAGTGCAGCCTCATTTACATCGATAACTTTAAGTTCCATATCGGTGATGACGATAGCGTCTGCCATGGATTCAAAAACGGTGCGCAGTTTCTCTTCCGAGTCGCGGAGAGCCTCTTCTGTTTTTTTTCGCTCACTTATATCTATGACAAATGACCTGAATCCGGAGGCTTTACCTTTAGCATTGACAATACGGCTTCCCTGAACTATGATCGGGAACTTGGTGCCATCTTTCCGCTGGGCCATGCATTCGTCGGCGCCCAGCTTTTCACCGGCGATTATCCTCAGCAGGTTATCCATGGCCACGTCTCTGTCCTCAGGGGAAACCATATCGAAGATATTGATACCAAGTTCGAAATCCCGCTGGCTGTAACCGAAGGTGTCGAAGGCCACCTTATTGGCGAACGTCAGGTTCCCCTCCAGATCCGTCTCACACACCATCTGGGGCAGTGATTCAAGCAGCTCCCTGAACCTATCCTCGCCGCTTTGCGGACTTGATTGTTTTGTTTTTTGGCCCTTATTTGCCATAAAAGATCCTTAGCTGATGCGTCACTGTTTCATCTTATATCTTGATTATACTCGACTGTCAAGCGGAATGAACTAATCGCTAGCTGTTTTTAGGGTTGGTTGGCTCTTTACACTGTCAGACGCATGCCGTCATGGGCGAAGCGGATGTTGGGGTTATCTTTTTCTAACGAGCAGTAGTCGTCGTAGCTGCGGTTCCAGTAATCCTCGAGGTGGACGAACAGAATCTTTTTGGCTGATTTTACGGGCTATACCCCCGCCTGCCTCAGGAAGAAATCCGGCCTCAGGGGGTCCCATCTGCCCACCAGCCGATCGTATTGAGGGCCGGGAAGCGTCTCTTTGAATATCCGGTAGTAGTACAGCTCCTCCACCGATTCGAGATGGGGGTTGCCCTCGGTTCGGTTGAACTCTGCCAGCTCGGCCTCTGTAATATGCTTCTCAGCCTGCTGCCGCATGATGTAGGCCACCCCCGAGCCCTGGGCGAAGAAACGCTTGGTCTGGAATATTATGTGTTCGGGCAGGCAGCCCTCGAAGGCCTTGCGCACCACCCACTTGCCGGTCTGCTCCTCGCCGTGGATCTTGTGCTCCAGCGGTATCTTGAGGCTGAATCCCATCACCCTGTTGTCGAGGAACGGGGTGCGGCTTTCATAGGCATTGGCGGCGTTTAACCTGTCGAGCCGCTGCAAGGCTGTATTGTGGGCCACGTTTATCAGGTTGTCGCAGATACCGGCTACCTCTTCGGGATTGTTGCCTTTTTTATATTGTCCGTCGTAACCATCGAATAACTCATCCGCACCTTCACCGGTGAACACGCACTTGGCCATGGGGCTGACGAATCGACCCGCTATGAAATTGGCGATGGCGCCGTGCACGCAGCTTTCCTCGTACATCTCCTGGTGGTGGATGGCCAGTGGCAGTATCTCGTTTATCTCCTTCTCGCTGAACATCAGGATATGGTGCTTTAGCCCAAGGTATTCAGTAACGTCCTTTGCCAGAGGCAGATCCTGGCCTTGCTCCATGCTTACGGTGTAACATTCTATATCCGGCTTTATCTGGGCTGCCATGTAGGTTATCAGGCTGGAGTCCAGGCCGCCGCTGAGCAGCACGCCCTTAACCGAGTTGTCCTTCATCCGCTTCTCGGTGGCCTCGATGAGCAGTTGTTTCACCACCTTCTTAGCCTGTTCGAAGCTCTCGAATTCGGGTGTCTCATTCTCGTCGAGGGAGAACCGCTGGAAGCCCAGTTCGCGTGAATAAACATAGCCCGGTGGGAACTCCTTTACATCCTCCGCAATGCCCACCAGTGCCTTTGCCTCCGATGCAAAGTACAGACTCCCGTTGTTGTGGCCGTAGTAGATCGGTTTTACACCGGCCCAGTCGCGCGCCAGTGTCACCTTTCCATTGTCGGATACGGCGCAGGCGAAATCACCATCCAGCTTCTTGGCAAAATTGGTGCCGTATTTTTTGTACAGGTCCAGTAGAGCCTCGGCATCGGTTTTTTCACCCTTATCGTCGTTGTATACGCGTCCGTCGATGACCACCGCTATCTTGCCGTCGGAAGCGTGATGCGAATCGTCCTTGCAGTCGGCACCTACGTTCAGCTCGTTGCATCCTATGGATACTTGTCCATCACGGTTGGTCCATGTACCGTGAGGACCGCGGTGCTTGGTCCTCTCCAGCATCTGGTCTAACTGTCCGTTGTCTGCACCCAGAATTCCAGCAATTCCAGCCATGCTCAAGACCTCCTTAATCGAATGTTGTCATATCCTAAATTTTACCTTCTCGGAACGCATCCAGCACCTTGACCGCCTCGAAACCGTCCAGGCAGTATGCGTCCACCCCGATCTCGCGGGCAAAATCTTCGGATACCGCCGCACCGCCGATGAGCACCTTGACCTTGTCCCTCAGGCCGGCGGCCTTCAGGGCTTCGATGACCTGCCCCATCGCCACCATGGTGGTGGTCAGCAGGGCGGAGAGCCCCAGGTAATCGGGGTTCTCGTTCTTCACGTACTCCACTATTTTCTCAGCGGGCACGTCTATGCCCAGGTCGCTCACTTCGTATCCGGCGCCTTTGAGAAGAATAGCGACGATGTTTTTGCCGATATCGTGGATATCCCCTTGCACCGTGGCTATGGCGAATTTCCCCTTGGTCTCGACGTTTGCCGACTCGAGTAGCGGCTTGAGGATATCCATGGCTGCGCCTACCGCATCGGCGGAGGCCAGCATGTCGGGGATGAAATACTCCTTGGTCGAGAACTTCTCCCCCACCACCTGCATACCGGCGGTCAACCCCTCTTTGATTATCCTGTCCGGCGGTATCTTGCTGTCTATCGCCTGCTGCGTGAGCTCCAATACACCGGGACCGGTCAGGTCCTCGTCTATCCCTTCGTCTTCCGCGGTCTTTCGCCCCTGTATGACGTTCTCTTTGAGTGCGGCGATAATATCTTCACTCATCATGCCCTCCCTTATCCGTAAACGTTCAGCCTCGGCAGTATGCCGGGTATTTCACTGAATATCCTGGCGATGGTATTCTTATCTATATGCTCCACCGGCTTGGCGAGCAGCTCGTTCATTTTTTCGTATGCCAGCCGGAACACGTCGTCGCCCTCGCTTCCCCCCTCGAAAGGATAGGACGGGGAGAGCTCCCCGCTGCGCATAACCTTGCGGATGTAGCTGATATACAGCTTTTGCGGTGTCTGCACCACCTCTCTTATCTGCTTCAGGGTGGTGGAAATCTCGGTTTCGTCGATCCGCGGCTGCCTGAGGAAGAATTTGATCATCTGGAAGTGGGCGTCGTCGATGACGGCCTGGAGCAGGCAGAAGACGGAGTTGCAGTCGAGGAGGCCGAACGCGCAGTGCAGGTACTGGGGCCCGCTCAAGGTGACCAGTATGTCTGAGAACAACCTCTCGATCGAGGCCTGCTGCCCCGGTACCTTGGTATCGCAAACACCCGATGTGGAATAGTTGGGCATGCTATAGAACCGGGCCATCTGCGCGCAGTCCACATTGTACTGGCTGGTCTCGACGGCACCGTATGAATCGCCGAGGGTGTCCATGCGCGCCCTGACCGGAACGCTGCCGTATATCACCGGGGCTCCCCGGTTCACCAGCTGGCCGAGGGTGATGCCGGCCAGCACTTCGGCATTTATCTGGGCCATGATGCCGGCTTCCTTGATGGGGGCGGTGCTCCCCGCCTGGGGCGAGGATGAGACCACAATGGGAAGCCCCCGTTTGCATACCTCCATGAAGGTGTCGGTGGTATCCTCGACGAACTGGAGGGGGCTCTTGACCAGGCAGGTTATGAAAGAGATGATCGGGTTCTCCTTCAACTTTTCCTCGCCCCCAGCGATTATCCGGGCCATCTTAACCACGTTGTCCAGCTGGCTCAGGCTGGTCAGTCCCGACATGAAGTGCTTGGTATTGTGGTTCAGTGAGGCGAAGAATTTATTGACGTCCTTGTTTTCCTCGGTGATGTCCTTGTCCTGTATATTCACGGTGCGGATATACCCGTCCACCGTCTGGAGGTGCTCACAAACGTGCGCCGAGTCGCACAGGTCGGCAAGCGTTCCTCGTCTGGGTTTGAACTGCGGCAACTGGATCTCGATATTGTGATCGTCTTTCTTCACGTAGGTTGGGAAGTCGACGTCGAGCCAGATATTGGTCTCCGACCCGGTTATGAAATGCACCCTCGGCTCGTCGCCTTTCAAGATCAGCGTGTTGTCCGGGTTCCTCGCCCCCAGCTTCACAGTCTTGGGCGCGCTGTCGATGGCGTCCATCACCAGCTTCTGCGGCATCTTCACCCGCCAGCAGGGGTGATCGCTGGGGGTGATCGGCGTGACATCTGCGCCGTTGCTGCCGAATATCTCGGCAGCCTCTTTGTTGAAGCTTAGCAGTCCGGGGTCGAGTAATATGTCCATTGAAGCCCGGTGGATTCTCTCTACCTGTTCCCGGTTCAACCGGGTAAGGGGATTCTGTATTAATATACCTTCTCTAGCCAATTCATACCTCGCTATCGTTAGCTCTTACTCAGGTAGCATACCCTTACGATGTGCCTTGATAAAGCCTTTGCATGCCGGGTCTTTCCCGATGAGCATATCGGAGACCCGGACCATGCTCATCATCCGCATATCGGTGGGGTCCATTATCGCGGCGTCCAGCCCTACCGCGGCCGCCATCAGCAGGAAGGCGCGGTTGATTATGCCCCTCTGGGGCAGCCCGTAAGAGATGTTGCTCAGCCCGACCACAGTCTTGGCCGACGGGTACCGCGACTTGATCTGCTCAATGGTCTGGAGCGTTACCAGCCCCTGCTCGGTGTCTACGGAGATGGGAAGCACCAGGGGATCGAAATAGACCTGCTCCTCTTTCACGCCGAGCTGTTTCAAGTGATTCATAATAAGGTCGGCGGCGGCAACCCGCTCATCGACCGTGCGGGGTATGCCCCCTTCCCCCATGACCAGGGCTATCACTCCCGCCCCGCGCTCGGCCGCCGCCCGGCCGATGGGATCCAGTCTGTCCTTCTCCGCGTTCACCGAGTTGATTATCAGCTCGGACCCCGTATAATGTGCCGTTGCCGCTGCTAATGCCTGGGGATCGGAGCTGTCGAGGCATAGCGGTGCGTCGACGGCTTGTCGCACCACATCTATCGCCCACTTGAGGTCGGTTATCTCCTGATCCCTACCCTGCCCGGTGCCCGTATTCACGTCGATGTAGTCGGCACCGGCCTCCACCTGTCGCTGGGCCAGCCCCTGAAGGAAGGAGGCATCCTTGTTAATTATAGCCTCAGCCACACGTTTGCTGGTGGCGTTTATCTTCTCCCCGATGATCAGCATGATAACCTCAATCTATTATCCCCGGTATCTCGGCGATTATTTGCCGGCGTGTATCCTCCGGCAGCCGATATCCGGGTTCGGAAAGTATCTTTTCAGCCCTGGCCTTTGCCCTGGCGGCGGTGTCTGGCTTGCCCTTAGCCTGCCAGTCGCTGAAATGGTCCCTGTCGCTGAGGGCGGGCTGGTAGTGCTCGCTGCGGATGTGCTTGCGGGTATGCCTGGCGTAGATGAAGTGCCCCGCGGGGCCGGCATCTTTAATCAGGTCGAAGGCCAGAGTATCATCGTTTACCTTTATCCCCTCCACCGCCCGCATCACCATGCCGATGATCTCATTGTCGGTCACGTACTTCTCCAGGCTCACGCTGAGGGCGAAGTCCATCAACCCGGCAGCATCATGGATGTAGTTTGCCCCACCCAGGGCGCACAGCAGAAGGGATAGGGCAGATTCGTAGCCGCACTGGGCATCGACCACCTTGGAGTCGGACATGCCGGCGGTGGCATAGAATGGCAGCTTGTAGAGCTGGGCCATCTGGGCGCTGGCGGTGTTGAGCAGCCCCATCTCGATGCATCCGGTGATGTATTTTAGATCGCGGAAGTCGTTGCTGGAAGCTACGGAGCCAAATATCGCCGGTGTGCCGGGGTTAACCAGTTGGGTGAGGCATACCTCTGCCAGCGAATCTACGGTTTGGATGACAGTGTTACCGGCGAGGGTTACCGGGGAGGTAGAGCCGCACAGGGGTTCTGCGGGAAGGGCTACGGGGATGCCGGCCTGGGCCACGGCGATTATCATGTCGCCATAGGCGCTATCTATCATCAGCGGGCTGATGGCACATAATATAAGTGAAATTACGGGGTGCCGCTGCAGTTCATCTGCCGAGCCGGCGACAATCTGTGCCATGCGGAGCACATCCTGGAGCCCCTCACGGGTGTAGACCCCGCCCATAATGTGCTTGGAGGTGTTGTCCAGGCCGGCAAAGAAACGGTTGACATCCACTATATCTGTCGGGACGTCATCGGGGTAAGTCGGCAAAAGGAAGAAGTGGATGTTTCCCAGGCTGTCGACCAGTTTGGCGATGTTTTTCAGGTCTTGGAGTGTGGCGCGACGCCTCTCGCCGGAGACGCCGTCGATGATGTTGAGGGCGGTGCCGCCCGTGCCGGCGTAGACCCTGGCATCACCAAGATGCAGATTATGCTTTGGATCGCGACCGTAAAGGGTGATCTCGGACGGCGCCCTGCTGATGAGACCCATCACCGTCTCCCGAGGCAGCTTTACGACGTGGTCATCGATCTTGGCTCCGGCATCCCGGAAATAGTTTAAGGCCTTCTCGGAGTTGACCTGGACCCCCACCTCCTCGAAAACCCTCATCGCAGTTTCGTGGATACGGCTGATATCTTCTTCTGATAGCGGTTTATATCTACCGCCTTCCAGACCTTTTCTGACCAAACTACCTCCTGTTTTTACAATCCTGTCGGGTGCAGAATCGGCACGGTGAAAGCCTGAGGCGGGGCTTCTCGCTCCACCCCAGTCCGATGATGCCGGAGACGGACTTACGGGGCGTCATGACACACTCGTCGCTGAGGCTCACCTGCGTGGGGATAGAGTCCATTGCTTTAAACAGTACCTTCTGCTGGGTGATGTCCCAATCGCAATAGCCGGGGCTGTAACGCAGCGTGGATTCTCCGTCATCAAATTTGGCGACCTCTCGGATCTGGTCTTGGAGATAGCATACCGTTTTCTCTGTGGCTTCGGAGCCTATGGCATCGAGTATGACTGCCTTCCCGCTCTGACCATCAGCCATCAGTTGCGTTACCCTTGCCTCCAGTGCCTGTCCGATGCTGGCTACGAATATGACCGCCTGCTCGCAGTGATGTAGCCCCCAGCTCAGAACCTCGCTGGTGAGGGTTATATTTGTTCCGTTAACCAGGTTGACTCTGGGTCGGCGTATTCGCTTGATATCCATTATCTGGTAGGAACATGACGGGTGGATGAGATCGTAGGCCTGTGCCATCTCCGTGTCCACCAGCGAGCGGATAGAAGATTTTGGCTTGTGTCCATTGGAATAGCCGAGGATGCGGTATACGCTCTTCTCATCGAGCTCTATTTTGAAATCCTTCATAGAATCAACCATGATCTATCCCCCTGCCTGACCAGCCCGCAATGCATACCATAGCCTGAAAAAGGACCTGTCGAGGCACCTTCGTTCCGGGGCACGGTATTCATTTAGCATTGCTTGTTTTCTTGTTCTCGCCGTCGGTCAAAGAAGGTTCAGCGTTCACCAGATGAGTCGCTGCACCATTTGCCTCAGGCAACCCGAATCCGCCGTCATCCTTCAACGCCCTCTAAGACGCCGTTCTCGCCGGTCTCATGGGGCTTTCACCCACGAGATTCCGTTCTCTCTCGGAGCCACAGTAGGAATGTGGCTAGCTTAGGAGGTAAGTTTACGGAGGGTGATTCTGGGGGAAACAGGGGGCCAGTGCCGGGGGCTATTTGAGGTTTTAAAGTGAAGGGGAGTGGAGTTTAATTCTTCGTGGGGGGTGATTCTCAATACGGATCCAGACACCTCAATGGCAAATCATCACATGTTACATACCTACTCTATAGAGTTTACTATATCCTAGAGATGCTGTCAAGGTGCTCCTGCGGCGTATATGGGGCAGGTATCGATATTACTTTATGCTATTGACATTACTGCTGTCGCGTGGTTAAAGTAGCCTCAGTATTGTGTAATTTAGCAGTAAGGAGTGGCGTAATGCCTAGAACAAAGGTAAACGGAGTCAATATATATTACGAAGTACACGGCAAGGGGGAGCCACTGGTTTTCATAATGGGTCTTGGTGGCCCGGGGTCAGGGTGGTTCTTCCAGCTAAACGCTTTCAGGAAGCACTACAGGGTGGTCATTTTCGATAACAGGGGTGTGGGGAAGAGCAGCAAACCTAATGAGCCATATACTGTAAGGACAATGGCGGATGATACAATCGGCCTGATGGATCACCTGGGAATCGATAAGGCACATATAGTAGGGACCTCTTTGGGCGGGATGATTGCTCAGGAGTTGGCCATCAACTACCCGGAGAGGGTCGATAAGCTTGTGCTGGTATGTACCACCGCTGATACGGGGAATATCAATGACAGTGTAGTGCGGGAGATGGGTTTGGAGGCGGGTGCTTCCGCAGAAGATCTTGAAGCATTGGCAAATAAGGATCTGCAGCAGGTAATGGGCGCGGTAACCTCCCTGGCTTTCAACAGGAGATTGTTCCAGCTCTGTATAGTTCCCATTTTCAAGGTTTTTCTCAGGTATATTGGGGTCGGTGGGATCAAAGGACAGCTCAGAGCGGCCAACTCTCATAGCACGTTGGATCGTTTGCGTGATATCAAGGCCCCCACACTGGTGATAGTTGGGACCGGCGACAGGATAATACCGTTCACCTCTTCCGAGACTTTGGCGGACAGGATTATCGGTGCTAGGCTGGTGAAGTTCGAGGGAGGCTCGCACGCGTTTTTCGTGGAGATGAGCGGACGGTTCAATAGAGAGGTCTTGGGTTTCTTAAAAGGGGACCAGGAAAGCCAGTAAAGGGGGCGTCTAGTGGGCATACGTACGCGAGAAGAGTATATCGAGAGTCTGAGGAAACAGAAGCCTAACGTATACATGGAGGGGGAGAAGATAGAGAATATCGTCGATCACCCCGCTTTCAGGGCGGGGATTGAGTCGGCAGCGACGACCTTCCAGATGTGCCACGACAAGCAGTGCTCTGATCTCTCCAGGGTAGTGTCTCCCATCATCGGTGAGGAGATAAGCCGATGGACGCACCTGATGCGGGATGAGCAGGATGCCTTTGCCAAGATAAAGTTGATGAAGGGCATGGGCGAAAGCCCCTGCCCCTGTTCCTACAGGTGTATAACCGCTGATGTGTTGCATGCGGCATGGGCCGCCAGCCATGATATCGATAAGGCAACCGGAAGCAGTTACCATCAGAATGTGGTTGAGATAGTCAAGCAGGCGCAGAGGGAGGACTGGATCATCGGCGGCGGGTTCATAAGCCCCAAGGGCGACAGGAGCAAGGGGGCAACGGAGCAGGCTGACCCCGATATGTACCTGCATGTTGTCGAAAAGAGGCAGGATGGCATAGTGGTCAGGGGGGCCAAGTCCCACAGCACGGCCGCCCCGTATACCGATATGCTGTGTATTATGGAGATTGAGTTCGCGGAGGATTATTTCGTAGGTTTCTTTACACCGGTGGATGCCGAGGGGATAACGTTCATCTGCAAGCGGGGACATGCCCCTGCCGAATCGAAGCAGCTGGAGAATCCGATAAGCTCGAAATACGGCGGCCACGTGGAATCGATGATAGTTTTCGATGACGTGTTCGTGCCCTGGGAGCGGGTGTTCATGTGTGGCGAGTACGGGCCGGGCATCATATTCGGGGTCATTCTGGGGGCGTCACACGCCTGGCATAAATGCATGTGCCGCCGCAATAACATGGAGCTTTCACTGGGGGCCACAGGGCTAATCGCAGACTATAATGGAGTAGCCGGTGCGGCTCACATTGTCGACAATATGTGCGAGATGTCGATGGCGGTTCAGATAATGGACTCGTTGATAACCTATGCCGCGGTCGAGGGATGGAAACATGAATCGGGCATTTTCAGCCCCAAACTGGCGACGGTGGCAACCGGTAAGGTATTCTCCTCAAAGCGGGTAGGAGAAGATCGATTCATCATGCAGGATGCCGCCGGCGGGCTGGTGGCAACGATGGCCTCGGAGAAAGACTATTTCAATCCTGAGATCGGCAAATACCTTGAGAAATACTATAAGGGTAAGGACGATGTGTCCACCGAAGACCGGATTCGCGCTTTTAAACTGATAGAGGATATGACCGCCTCCGAGTTCGCCGGGTGGTACCATGCAATGTGCATCAGCGGAGGCGGCGCAGTGCAGACCTTTAAGTCCATCGCGGCATCGGGCTGCGATTTAGAACAGTGCAAAACGAAGGCTAAAAGGATTGCTGGGATCGAATGATAGATATCTCTTGACCGGCAGGCAACTTTTGACATATCTTACTATGTTGTCGGGTAGTGGTAGAAAAAGGCAGATTGTAGGGGGGCATTTAAGATGGCCAAATCTGAGGTAGTAGCAGGGTTACAGGGGTGTGAGCTGTTCGCCAAGCTGAGCGAGAAAGAGGTCAGTCATTTGGCTGCCTCTCTTGCCGATCGATGTACGACAGAGGCATTCAAATCGGGTGATACCGTTTTTAGCCAAGGTGAGCATACTACGAAGCTATACGTAATCCTGGATGGTCAGGTTGTACTACAGAGAACTTTCTATCTGGGGGAGCGGACGGCTACGACGCCGGTCGCCATCCTGGGTAAAGGCAGGGCGATGGGGTGGACCGCTTTGCTGTACGGCCCCAGGTATTCAACCGCCTCTGCCGTCTGCCAGAAGCCTACAAAGATCATATCCATCGAGGGGGATGCCCTGCGCTCGTTGCTGGAGAGGGAGCCGGATGTGGGCTTCAGGGTGATGGAACGTCTTGCCTGCATGCTGGGGGACAGGCTGCGGGCGGTGTACAACGCCGCCGAGACACACCTGTAATCTGCATTGCTTACTTCCTGCCTTTCCACCACTCTTTGAGACGCTCGCGGACTGTCTTCTCATAGCCCTGTTCGCTTGGAGTGTAGTATCGTTTGTTCTTGAGGGCGTCGGGAAGGTTCTGCTGTTCGACGAAGTGTCCTTCAAAGTTGTGAGCGTACTTGTATCCCTTGCCGTATCCTTCATCGCGCATGAAGGGGGTTACCGGATTACGCAGGTGAAGCGGCACCGCTTCGTGCCCCGTCCGCTGCACGTCCCGCTGAACCTCGGAATAGGCAGTATAGAGGGAATTGCTCTTGGGCGCCGTGGCCAGGTAAACGACGGCCTCGGCCAGCGCCAGGCTGCCCTCGGGCATGCCGATGAAATGAACCGCCTGCTGGGCTGCAACAGCTACCATAAGCGCCCGGGGGTCCGCCATGCCGATGTCCTCGGAGGCGAACCGCACCAGCCTGCGGACGACGTACATCGGATCCTCCCCCGCCTCCAGCATCCGTCCCAGCCAGTACAGGCCGGCATCTGGGTCTGAGCCGCGAAGGGACTTGTGCAGCGCCGATATGAGGTTGTAGTGCTCCTCGCCACTTTTGTCGTAGAGCAGGGAACGCTGCTGGATCGCATCCTCGATAGTGGACAGAGTGAGCTTTCTCTTACCCTCCTTGTCGGGCTGGGTGGCGAAGGCTGCCAACTCCAGGACGTTCAAAGCCACCCTGCCATCGCCGTTCGCCATAGCGATCAGGAAGCCCAAGGCATCCCGATCCAGTGATATCTGGAGTTTACCGAGCCCCTTATCACTATCCTCAAGGGCGCGTTCGGTGATGAGACGTATCTGGTCGTCGCTGAGCGGTTTGAGGGTGAACACGCGGCAGCGGGAGAGTAACGGGGCTATGACCTCGAAAGAGGGGTTCTCGGTAGTGGCGCCGATGAGGGTGACTGTCCCGTCCTCGACAAAGGGCAGGACGGCATCCTGCTGGGCTTTGTTGAAGCGATGGATCTCGTCGATGAACAGTACCGTTCTCTGCTGGTGCATCCCGCGTCTCTCTCTGGCATCGGCAACGACGCGGCGCAGGTCGGCCACCCCGGCACTCACCGCCGATATCGGGCAGAAGTGCGACTTGGTAACGCTGGCGATTATATAGGCCAGGGTGGTCTTGCCGCTTCCCGGCGGCCCCCACAGGATGATGGATGGCAGCTGGTCGGTCTCGATGCTGTTGCGGAGGACTCTGCCTTCACCGATAAGGTGCTCCTGTCCCACGAAATCGGCGAAGCTCTGAGGCCGCATCCTCGCCGCCAGAGGCGCCTCCTGGCTCAATCCCTGTTCCCGCTGAAAGTCGAACAAGTCCCTGTTCTGGGGTTCTGCTTTCTTACTCATTCTACATATCGGCGACCACTATTTTCGTCGTTTGAGTGGCTTATCAATATAGCAGAAGATGGCTCCAAAGTCCACATACATATCGATGTATAAAAAACGCCCCGGTGCTATTGCAACACGCGGGGCGCTCTCGTGGTTCGTTTTCGATCAATGTGTCTGGAAGTAACGCAGCACCTCGGGTGCTACTTTGGTAGCGGAATCGGTGGCATGGTGTATCCCCACGCCGTATCCGCCGGCATCTACACCAACGTAGAACAGGCCCTGGATCGGGGACTTGGGCGATGGTTTGTACTGTCCGCACTGGCCCACTATCTGGCCCAATCCGATGCACTCGCCTCCCTGTCCCGGTACCACACCGTCGCGGGTAAGCCGGCTCACGTCGGTGGTGGTGTAGTCCTCGCGGCGGATGATGTGCTTCTTCAACTCCGGCTCGAACTTGGTTATCTGCCTATCGAACTCGTCGATCCACGCTTTCTGGTTCTTGATCTTGGGGTCGGCGGGGAACAGGGTGGCCGTCTGGATACACTGTTTGCCCTCCGGAGCGAGGCTGGGGTCGAAGCCCGACGGGTTAAAGATGATGGTAAGCATATCATCGGGCATCTCACCGGCCTTGGCCTTCATGTAGCGCTCCATGTTCCACCAGCTGTCGTCGGAGTAGATGATGTAGGCGCAGTCGGGGAACACCACCTTGTCGAGGAAGTAACGGCTGCCTATCAGCGCCAGCGAGGGTACAAGGTCCTTCATGCGGTTAACATAACCCTTATCGAAGTGCTCCTCGCCTACCAGCTTAAGCACCGTAGGCTGGATGCCGGCGTTGCTCACCACGATGGGGGCGTAGAACGCGCCCTTGTTGGTATAGACACCTTTGGCCTGGCCGTCCTCTACGATGATGCGCTCAACCCTGGTGTTCAGGCACAGGTCGCCGCCGTCTCGCTTGAATGCCTTGGCGAAGGTCTGGTAGAGATTGCCCTGGCCGCCGAGGAAGTAAGCCGAGCCCAGCTTGGTGACGAAGTCCTTCATCGTCTTCGCCATCTCGGAGGCGGAGGTGATGTCGATCGGCTCGACGAAGAGGATGTTGCACATCACCGCCATGTAGCTGTACACCGACTGGGGCACGTTATAACGCATGATGAAGTCGTGGAAGTTGACATCATCTAGGGCATCGAAGTCGGCCTGTTCCATGGCCACCATGTCGTTGAACAGTTTGTCGGCATTTTCCTTACCTTCCCCCGTCAGGGACTCAGGGTACATGACGGGAGGTACCAAGATGAAGGTCTCGTATTTCTTTGACTTGGGGGTTCGGTAAAGGAAGCCGCCGCCAGCCATCGCTGGTACCATCTCTGACATCTTCGCTTCGACTTCCAACTCCTGCATAACCTCGTGGAACTTGGTATTGAGCATCGGCGTGGCCAGTACAGGCCAGAGCTCGTAGGTGTATCCCATCTTGCTCACGATCATACACTTGCCGCCGACGCGGTCGTTTTTCTCCAGCAGCAGGACTTTCAACCCCCGCTTCTGGAGCAGGGCGGCGCAGGTGGTGCCTCCGGGACCCCCGCCTACCACTATCACGTCGTATTTATTGCTTGCCATTCAGACCCTCCCAGCCGTGTTTATAATGCCTGCCGTTACAGCGGCATGCCCTTGGCGCGGGCGGCGGTAACGGTCTCCGGTTCCTTCCACCATTTCGCGGTTCCGGTATCTTCGGCTACTATGTTGGCCGTGCCGTATCCCGCCCCGAAGGTGACCAGGCCACCGGGGTAGCTGCTGGCTCCGCCCATATACAGGTTCTTGATCGGCGTGCGGTGATTGGGGCAGTCGTCATTGGGCCGCCAGTAGCCCATCTGCGTCGAGTCGTAGGCCCCCTGTTTTATCGAGCCCCGCACCATGTTGGCGAACTTGTTCTCGATGTCGGCGGGGGTGGTCATGTTGTACCACAGCGTCTTGTCCCGGGTCATGTTGGGGGCATACTTCTGCAGGACTGCCAGCTGTTTCTCGGCCATCTCCTCCTTGAATTTGATGCTGAGCCACTTGTTCTTGCCCCCTTTCAATTCATAAGGGGCCATCTGGGAGATAAGGCCGCAGCACCTTCCCGGGGGGGCGTAATAGGGGTCATGGACGCTGGGGAAGCAGCAGTTGAACCCGATTATCTCGGGGAGCTCGCCGGTATTATTGATCATGGCGTCCCATTCTTTCTTCAGGTTCTCGCTGTTCTCGAAGCCCAGTATGTAGATGAAGGAGTTGTTGATGTCGGGATTGCCGGCGGCTGCGGCGAATTGCGGCGGTTCCTCCATCGCCAGGTGCAGGTGCAGCAGGCTCCAGTGCTCCCACTCGTATGCCTTGACCTTCTCTACGAAGGTGGAGTCCAGATTATCCTCGCCGACCATCTGGAGGAAGGTCTGGTTGACATCTACGGTGCTGATTATGGCCTTGTTGGCCATGTACTTGGTGCCGTCCTCCAGCTCCACGCCCTTGGCCTCGGCGCCGTCGGTAATGATGCGCTTTATCTGTGCGCTGGTCAGTATCTCAGCGCCGCACTCCAGCATATAGCGGGTGAGGGCGTTGGACAGCCGGTGAGAGCCGCCCTTGAGCAGGCGGTAGTTGGTGGCGCGGTTGATGAGCAGTGGCACCATGTAGCTTACACCGGAAGCGTCGTACTGCAGTCCCCAGTGGCAGGCGATGTAGAGCATCATGGTCCTGACTACGTCGTTCTCGAAGAGGCCGTTGACGATCTCCTCGGGGGTCATCTCGGTCAGCTCGTTTATGTCTTTGCCCACCTCGGTCTTATCCAGCTCGATCACCTGGTCCAGCGGGGCCATCGCTTTGCAATAAGTAGCGGGTCCGATGAAGTCGTTCACGATGTTGTAGAACCGCTGGTGCACCTGGCGGTAGCTGTCTGCATCTTTCTGAGAGAACTTGGCTATAGACTGGCAGGTCTTCTCCACGTCCTGGTAGATACACAGGCAGTTGCCGTCCTGGAGGGGCATTGACCACTCCAGCTGGGGGTGAACAAACTGGAGGCCGTACTTCTGCTCAAGCTCGAGGTCTTTAATCGGCGGTGCATAGTCCACCATCAAGTGGTATACGGCATGGGTATTGTGGTAGTAGTCGGGGAGGGTTATCTCCTCTGTTGCCAGGCCGCCGCCAAGCTCGATCCTCTTCTCCAGCAGTAGCACCTTCAGCCCCGCTTTACTCAGGTAACAGCCGGTGGTTAACCCGTTGGGGCCGCCACCAATGATGATCACGTCGTAATTGTCCTGCATTTTTCCTCCTTGTCATAATCCTTAAGGATATTTAACTTTTAAGGTCGGCTTTCGTGCCGTACCGATATGCTACATCAATTCTATATCGTGGCAGTCGGGATCGACAATCAAGGTTGGCTCGGTCAGGCTCTGCACCTCCTCCGGCGTCCAGCCGGGGGCTATCTCTTTAAGAACCAGGCCCTTGTCGGTTACCTCGATAACGGCGATGTCGGTGATTATCAGATTGACACATTCGAGGGTGGTTATCGGATAGGTGCACTTCTTCAGTATCCGCGGCTGGCCGTCCTTGGTGATGTGGTTCATCACGATGATCTTTCGCTTAGCACCGTAGGCCAGGTCCATGGCGCCGCCGATAACCCCGATCTTCCTCTCCGGGACCATGTAATTGGCCAGGTCGCCCTTCTCCGAAACCTGGAACCCTCCCATAACGCTTATATCCAAGTGCCCGCCTCGAATCATGGTGAAAGACTCCGCGTGTCCGAAACAGCTCGTGCCCGGCTGGGTATGCACCGTCTGGCCGCTGGCATTGAGGTAATCATTGTCCCCCTCTCCGGGGGCGGTTACCTCTCCGAAGCCGAGGATGCCGTTCTCGGACTGGAACAGCACCTCTCTGCCTTCGGGTATGTAGTTGGCACACAGCACCGGTATCCCGATCCCCAGGTTGACTGAGTCGCCATCCTGGAATTCCTTGGCCGCTCGAAGGGCTATGGTCTGACGTTCCAGTTTGAATTTCTCTTCCATATAACCCTCCCTATGCGCTCCCCCGCTTGAGGAACTTCTCGTGTGATGCCTTGGCCTCCTCGCTGATCTCGCCCTCTTCCCCTTCGTATTCCTTGGGCCGAGCCACTACTCGATCCACATATACTGCGGGGGTGACGATCTCCTCCGGGCCGAGCTCGCCGAGCTCTACAACCTCATCCACCTCGGCGATGGTCACCTTGGCGGCGCCGGCCATGGTCTCGTTGAAGGTGCGGGAACTGCCGCGGTAGACCAGGTTGCCCCATCTGTCGGCCTTGTGTGCCTTGATCAGGGCGAAGTCGGCCTTTAGAGCCAACTCAAGCAGGTACTTCTTGCCATTGATAGTCTTGATCTCTTTCCCTTCCTCTACCACCGTGCCGACCCCGACAGGGGTATAGACGCCACCCAGGCCGGCTTTCGCTGCGCGTATCCGCTCGGCAAGCGTCCCCTGGGTGACCATCTCCAGCTCGACCTTGCCCGCCCTCAACAGCTTCTCGAAATTGTTTTCGTACACCGCGCTCACCGGCGCGGACGCGATGGCCTTCTTGACACGGCCATTCCTGACCAGGATATCCATGTCCTCGGCAAATTTATACCCCAGGATCTTCCACACGTCCGAGCCGAAACCGGTAGTGTTGGATATGGTGGTCAGGTTCTTCACCCCTTTGCGGTCGAGGGCAATCATCAACATGCTGGGACAACTGGCCACCGTGCCGAAGCCTCCCACCATTATAGTGGCTCCATCCGGGATGTCGGCTACCGCTTCATCGAAGCTGCTCAATATCTTATTGATCGCCATAGGCTATCTCCTCACGGTTCTCGAATTCTAAGTAGCCGCTGCCTGACGCATGGTCAGGTAACGGGCTACCAGACGCGCCCCTTTCATTCCAGATTGACCCGACTGGTGGGTGCCCATGCCGACGCCTCCGGCGTCAGCACCGACGATGAACAGACCGTTTATGGGGGTCTTCTGGGAGGGCTTGTGCTTGCCGCACTGGCCCACTATCTGGCCCATGCCGACGCACTCCCCCCCCTGCCCCGGAAGGACGCTGTCCCTGGTGGCTGCCGATATCTCGGCGGGTCCGGTGGCCTGCCTCTCGTAGCAGGCATCCATGAACCCGGGAAAGATTGTGTCCAGCAGCTTATCCACCTTTTCATTCTGCATCTTTATTTCGGGGGCCTTGGGGTCGGGCGAGCAGATGGTGCCGGCGATGATGCACTGCTTGTCGGGTGGTGCCATAGTGGGATCATAATTGGATGGCACGGTGAAGAATGCGATAACATCGTCAGGTACGTGACCGGCACGGATTTTCACGAATCGCTCCATGTTCAGCCAGGAATCGTCGGCATAGATCAAGGCCATCTGTTCTTGTACTACTTTCTTATTGAGGAAGTATCGTATGGCGGTGAATGCCCATCCCGGGACCAGATCCCTTATGTAGTTCACGTAGCTCCTGTCGAACTCCTGCTCGCCAACCAGTTTCAGCACAGTGGGCTGAAGTCCGACGTCGCTGACCACTATGTCGGAGTCGAAAGCCCCGGCGGATGTCTCGATGCCGGTTACGCGGCCGTTGGATACCTTGATCTTCTCCACCCGCGTGCCCATCTTCATCTCGCCGCCCTTGGATTTTATGTACTCGGCGAGGTTGACCATCACCTTCCCGAAGCCGCCCTTGTAGTATCCGCCGCCGCCTGCGGTGGCGATATGCTGCATGATGGCCCCCTGCTCCGATGCGGCAACCAGATCGATAGGTTCGGCCAGGGAACCGTTGGCGTGCATACAGAAGAAGCTGTACACGCCCCAAGGGGTGTTCCGCTCCTTCAGCCATTCGTCGAAGGTCATATCATCCATGGCGCTGAGCTGCTCCGGGGTGAGGAAGGCGAGCTCGGCCAGTATGGGGATGGCCTCATCGCGCTCCTTGTCATCCAGGCCCCAGAGGTCGAACAGGGGGGCGGGATCGACGTTGGTCTGCGGCACGGTTACCGCTTTGTATTTATCGGCCGACTTATGCCTGTATGCCAGCGCTACCGTTTCACAGGGGACGGCCCCCAGCTCGCTCTCGATGCCCAGTTCCGTATGTATCTGCGCCAGCGATGCGCCGGTCATCGGCACCTGCAGCTTGGGTTCCAGGTCGTACTTGAAACCCTCGCGCTCAACGGTGATAGCCTTGCCGCCGGGTATGGTGTTCTTGTCCACCAGCAGGGTCTTAAAACCCCACTTGGACAGCAGGGCATTACAGCACAGGCCTCCGGGCCCTGCTCCTACTATTATGGCGTCGTACTTTGGATTAGCCATTTCCCATTCCTCTGAGGATTAGACGTTCCATTTGCCGGGCCCCGGCCTCGTCTTACCGGTTTCCTCCAGCTTCTTCATGACCCAGTTGAACTGCTGGAACAGGGATTCCGGCTC